>JBKPAZ010000155.1:0-38364 GCA_046726655.1 Chloroflexota bacterium | reverse complement strand
CATGTCTAAATCATGCTTTTGTAATCTGCGACCTACTCTTGTAACTAGTCTGAGGCTGGTGTAAAATCGCTGTGATATCTAAGAACAGAAGCTAAACAATAGAGAAGAATTTCTACAGAACGCTCTAGAACATATCTCTAGGGGACGAAGAAAGCAGATAATAGTCTTTTTGGATAATGCAGATCAAAGGAGCGATGATATTCAACAACAAGCTTTCCTGATAGCTCAAGAACTTGCTGCGCACTGGCCTGCGACAGTATTTGTAGCACTTCGTCCTGAGACCTATTTCCGCTCATTGAAAATAGGAGCTCTTAGTGGATATCATCCTCAAGCATTTACTATTTCACCTCCACGGATTGATCATGTTATTGACAAACGCTTAAATTTTGCCCTTAAGATTACGAGCGGAGAAATTCCACTCCAAGCAATAAACGTAGCTGTTCAAGTACAATTGACCAAACTCGACTCAATTATACGCATCTTTCTGGATTCACTTAGATATAACAGGGCACTTGAAGAATTTATTGACAATATAGCCGGAGGAAATGTCCGCTTGGCACTTGACTTAATCAAAGGGTTTTTTGGCAGTGGGCACGTTGATACTCAAAAGATTATTGATATCTATGATGAATCAGGAAGGTACTACGTACCTTTGCATGAATTCCTGCGCGCAGTTATTTACGGTGATGCTAAATTTTACGAGCCTGATAGGTCACCTGTTGCTAATCTGTTTGATGTTTCATATGTTGACCCGAAAGAGCACTTCCTCTTACCGTCGGTAATAGGATTGCTTGGATCTTCAAACAACCCGAGCGTAGAAGAAGGATTTATTGAGACCTCCAAGATTTACGAGCATTTACAAGCATTAGGATTTACTCCTGAGCAAATTGACGCCGCGTTTATTAGAGGGCACAACAAGAAGCTTATCGAGACAGGAGCTCGGCGTATTCCACAGCCAGGTCAGATTATGCCGCAGACAATACGTGCAACAACTGTCGGGCTATACCATATCGGTCGTCTGAGCCATCAATTTTCCTATTTTGATGCTATTATAGTGGATACTCCAGTGTTTGATCCCGCTGTACGTTCACTCATTCGTGATGTGTCTTACATTGAGCAGCGTATTGAAAGAGTCGAGATATTTCGTCAGTATCTTGACAATCAATGGGCTAGTTTCAGTAATACGAGGGCAGAAGTCGCATACAATTGGAGTATAGCTTCTGCTAACTTAAAGAGTGAAATAGAGTACATTAAATCCCGGAGTTGAAAGTACTGTTGTCGAGAGACTATTCATCCCTCACTTGAAAGCGGAAGGCTATTTGGCCTAGCTTCGTACAGTAAATAAGGAAGGACAAACCTCTTCTTTGAACAAGCTGACATTTCACTACTTCCACCTGATGCCCTGGCCCTATTTGCCCGCCGACTTCGACGAGAAGTACGACACGACGTGGGTGACGCTGCCTAATTCCATCTACGACCCCATCAAAGGTAATGCGCTATACAATCGCTATCTAGACGAGATCGAGCGAGCCGACAAACTTGGTTGGGACAGCGTCATTGTCAACGAACACCACCAGAACGCTTACGGCACCATGCCTTCGCCAAATCTAATGGCCGCCGCGCTGACCCAGCGCGTAAAGCGGGCCAAGATTGGCATTGTCGGCAATGCCTTACCATTGCATGATGACCCACTGCGGGTGGCCGAAGAGATAGCCATGCTCGATGTGCTGAGCGGCGGACGTATCATCTCCGGTTTTGTGCGCGGCACAGGCATGGAGTATTTTAGCTATAGCGTTAATCCTACGATCAGTCGCGAGCGCATGGACGAGGCCCATGACCTGATCATCCAGGCATGGATGCGCCCTGGCCCGTTCGCCTTCGAAGGAGAGCACTACCATTACCGCTATGTGAATATCTGGCCGCGGCCTATCCAGCAGCCTCCCCCCATCTGGTTGCCCGGTACAGCCAGCATGGAGACCATCGATTTTGCCGCAAAGCACAAGTATCCATACATGACTGTGTTCATGCCGATGAATCAGCGCCAGCGAGCCTACGACATGTACCGGCGCCTGGCTGAGGAAAAATATGGCTACGAGGCACAGCCGCAGCAATTGGCTTTCTGCGTCCCATGTTATGTAGCAGAAAACGACGATATTGCCATGAAAGAGGCTGAACAATACATAATGTGGCTCTTCGACAAGGGCTTAAAGGTTCGCCCCCAGTTCTTTGTCCCACCGGGTTACATGAGTGAAAGAAGCCTCAAGGCAATGCTCGATGGCGGTGGTTATGGTCAGAAGCGAAGCTTCAAAGAACTGGTCGATACTGGCGTAATCATCGTTGGAAGCGCGGATACAGTGGTTGAGAAGTTATCCTACTACACCGATGTGTTGCACGCTGGTATGCTGGTCACCGGTGGTCATGTGGGCGAAATCCCCGACTACCTGGTGTTGAAAACGCAGGAGTTGATGGCCAAAGAGGTCATGCCGCATTTCCGCGAGAAGGTCACAACCGCTCCAACCGATAAATTCGTTGTGACATTGCTCTAAACGCGATAGTTATAAAAGTAAGCGCAACAATTAAATATTGACTTTATAGAGGGGAGGTTAGCTATGCCTGTTATTCGCACGCCTGACGAGCGTTTCTTAAACCTGCCAGATTTTTCATTTCAACCACATTATGTTGATGTTAACGGATTGCGTATTCATTACATAGATGAAGGCCAGGGTGAAGTCATTCTCTGCCTGCATGGAGAGCCTTCGTGGTCATATCTCTATCGCAAAATGATCCCCATTTTATCGCGTAATCATCGCGTACTGGCGATGGACTTCGTTGGTTTTGGTCGTTCGGATAAATTCACCGAGCGTAGCGAGTACTCCTTTCAAATGCACCATGATACCGTAGTTGGGTTCATCAATGCATTGGGACTTGAGCAAATCACCCTCGTTGTACAAGACTGGGGAGGATTGCTTGGACTAACAGTGGCAAGCGAGATGTCAGAGCGTTTCGCGCGTCTTGTGATAATGAATACGGGTTTGCCCACTGGGGACGAGCCAATGGGCAGAGGCTTTATGCGCTGGCGGGAATTCGCGATCAGTTCATCTGATTTGCCAATCGGGCTTGTAATTCAGAATGGAACAGCTAAACGCGAGCTAAAACCAGAGATTCTTACCGCATACGAAAGCCCTTTCCCAGATGTGACCTATAAAGCGGGCGCTATGGCTTTTCCGCTACTTGTGCCCATCCGTCCCAACGATCCTGGTGCTACAGAAATGCGTAGGGCAAGAGAGGCGTTTTCGAAATGGCATAAGCCTGTATTGGTTATGTTCTCTGATAAAGATTCCATTACTCGCGGAGGAGATATTTTCTTCCGTTCACTTATTCCCAGCGCGAAAGATCAACCTGAGATAGTGATTCATGATGCTGGACACTTCCTGCAAGAAGACAAGGGGGAAGAGATAGCACAGCATATTGTGGACTTTATCGCGCGAACCTGAACCTGGCATCAGTCGACGGGAAGAATCTCAGGTGAATTAGAGACAGGTAATTATTCAACCTGCACAGCTACGACGATACCCCTCCAGGCGGAGTCGATGCCGGCCCCGGAGGAGGATTTGTTGGCAATATCAATGGTGGGCGCGGCTGCTGCGAAAAGTCAAAATCCGCCAGCAGATTGCCAAGCTGAGACATATTCTCCCGCACATCGGGCCGTGGATCGGGGCGACCGTCCGTCTGAGGGTCAATGCGCTGTCCGCCAAGGAAGTCGTCCTCTATGAACTTCATATAGGCGTCGAAGCTCAACGTCTGGTGGTCGATGAATCCCTGTTTTGCATAAGGACTAATTACCAGACCCGGTACACGTAGACCGTAACCATTTATATCAACATGCGGTGGGACAACGTGATCGTAGAAGCCGCCCCAATCGTCCCAGGCGAGGAAGATCGCTGTACTGCTCCACTCAGGACCCTGCATAATCGCGTTGATCAGGCCGGTGACATATGCCTGCCCGGCGCTAACCAGGGCAGGTGGATGCTCACTATTCTTGCCATTCGGCGCAATCCAGGAAACTGCTGGTAGCGTACCATTCTTAGCGGCGGTATAAAATTGTGAAAGTTGCTGGATATTGCCAAGCTCACCATCCTGCTTCACTGTATCAAAGTAGGGAAGGGGGTTCCAGATCTCAGGCGTTCCGGCGTGCTGCGGCTTTGGCTGGCAGAACATCGCGTCATCTTCACAGTCAGGCTGTGTTCCATCCGCTACATAATATCGCCAGCTCACTTGCGACATGTGGAGCAGGTATGTCAGGTCTGTCCAGGCATAGTCAGGCCTCTTTTGAGAAGTCGAGCGGCGGCTCTGTCCCAGCGACTGTGGATTTTGCAGCGCATTCACACAACTCATCGGGTCGCCTTGTTTACTACACTTAGCAGACCACTCCGACACCATGAAGAGATGCTCCGGCAAGCTCCAGGAAGCGTTAGGCTCGAACATATGATCCTGGAGCACAAACTGCCCGGCGTACGTCCAGTAATTCGGAATTTCGCGTGCATCGTGGTAACCCATTACGTCGGGCTGCTGCTGCTTCAATGTACAGGCAGGATCGAAATTGCCTTTGCATGCTACCTTACTCCCTAACTGCTCCTGCTGGATGAAGCCATCCATTTTGCCCCCATTGATATCAGCGACTGCATTTTTTGCTCCATGCGGACCGCCAAAGTTCTCATCATTCGGAATGTGGAAAGGCTTCACACACCGATTCGTTATTGGGTTTGATATGCAGACTCCAGCAGGAATTCCGTCTGCACCAGGATACGTGCCAAAGTATGTGTCGAAAGAGCGATTCTCCTGCATGATCACAACAACATGCTTAATCTTGTGAATGTCACCAGGTTGATTCGAGCTGGGAAAGCCTCCGCAAGCTGCTAGAAGAGATGTTGCAAAAAGGAAAGCCAATACTGATGTTAGAGACTTCTGTGCGCCTTTATGTGTCTTGCCATTGAATCTTTTCATATGCATACCTTACTTATCTGAACGGTAAATCAACCTCTCAAGCCATTGTGAGCCACTCTGTCACGTATCCTAGCAGATAACATTCAAGAAATCATCAAGATATGATGAAGATTTGCTCAGTATTTTGACATTGCTAACGGCAAGGACCCAGGGAAGAAATGTGCTATGATAAGCGAGGATATTGTGCTGGAAACCAAAGGAGAAGAGCCATGAACGAGAAACGACCCTGGATATTAGTTGCAATCTGGTTTGGTACAATTGCCCTGCTCGGACTGCTCAAGCGCAGTCTTGACAGGCAGAAACGAATGTGATTCATTGTATTTAACTACAGAAACTGAGTGAACAAAAATGGGTATCCGCGCAGGATACCCACTAACCTTACATACTTCTGAAAACGTTCCTCTCCTGGGAAGAAGTGATCTCGACTTCATCGTGTTGAAACCAGATTGGTTCCTTAAGATGCGTTCCTTCGAGTTCAATATGGTAGAAACAGAACGGTTCGTCGATGTCAGGGTGGGGAATGGTGTCAACGGTTCGGATCGTTCCTCTCAGCCCCCTGAAGGGGCTATAGCTGACGATGCGCACGCGACTGCCTGCTGGAAATACCTGGTTGTTCATACGATAGGGAATGCTCCTGGATCTAGCCCGGTGAAGGATTGTGAGGACAACGATTCTTTCTTCAAGAAGCATACCTTCCAAATACGAAAAAAGCAACAAAGGGGCGGTTTTTTTATGGCACACGAAGTGCCATGAGCGCGTGTTGACGCTCAGCCATCGTGCCTCAAAAGGCTGCTATAATTACAATGTCTTAGATTCACTATTGCTCCCTAAATTATCAAAGCAGGAGATACCCATGAAAACAATCACCATTAAGACGAGAGAGAAAGACGAAATAGTAGATATCACCGATACCATAGAAAAACTCTTGCGTAAAGAGCAAGTCGAAGACGGTGTCTGCACTCTCTTCGTCTCTCATAGCACCTGTGCCCTCACCACCGCAGACTTAGATCCTGGAACTGACCTTGATTTCCTGGATGCACTGCGGCGCATCCTGCCCAACATCTCCTATCGCCACCCGCATGATCCCTCGCACACACCCGACCATATTCTTTCGTCAATCATCGGCCCCTCCGTCGCTGTTCCGTACGAAAACCGCCAGCTACTCCTGGGAACCTGGCAACGTATCGTACTCGTCGAATTATCCGGGCCACGGAGGCGAACGCTGCATATTTCCTTCTCTGGATAAACTGTTTGGGAGCGCAGAGGTCGCGCTATATAATAAGGCTATTTCGCGCCTGACGCACTTACTAAACTAACAAAGGAACAAAACATGCAAGGCTATCTCTTATTAGAAGGCGGCGCAGAGTTTGGCGGGCGAATGTCCGAGCCAGACCGCCGCGCAATCGAACTTGCCGGTGGTCCCGGCGCGCCCATCGGCATTATCCCAACGGCAGCGGCCCCCGACAACAACCATCAGCGTGCGGGCCGTAATGGCGTCAACTGGTTTAAAAGCCTCGGCGCCACTCAGGTCGAATCACTGCCGCTCATAGACAAAGCGTCGGCGAACGATCCCGCGATAGTGAACGCAATCAGCCAGTCGCGGTTGATCTACATGCTAGGTGGCTTCACAGGCTATCTCGGTGAGACGCTAAAGAACAGTGCCAGTTGGCAGGCGATGCTCCATGCCTACTCCAATGGCGCGGTCATAGCTGGCAGCAGCGCGGGGGCTATGGTTATGTGCCAATATTATTTCGATCCCGGCAAAAGGCAGGTTGTGGAAGGTTTGGTACTGCTGTCGAATACCTGCGTCTTGCCCCATCACAACACCTTCGGCAAGGGGTGGGCCCAACAACTGGCAACATTGTTGCCCGGTGTTATGCTGCTGGGCATAGATGAGCGAACAGGCATGCTCGATGATGGAGACGATGGTAGAAAGATTGGCTGGCGTGTCTACGGCCAGGGCGCCGTCACTCTCTATCGAAAAAGCCAGCCCACTATATACAAAGCAGGTGAGAGGTTCAAGGACGATTTCTTGCGCTGACCTTTCTCTTCCATCCCTTGTTTTTGCCAAAATTCTCTGGTATACTTCCAGTCAGAGTTAGTGTACAAAAAACACCATTCTTTTTGTCTTCGGACAAAGTGTTTTTTTTCGGGCTTTAGTAAGTGTACTTTGTACACTTACGAAGGAGAGAAGATGATGGCATACAGCCAACCATACGATGTCGCCATAGTAGGTGGTGGCATCGCTGGCCTTTCGGTTGCATTGCGCCTGCCCGAACACCTGCGCGTTGCACTTTTCACCAAGGGACAACTGGGGGAAAGCAATACACGTTATGCCCAGGGCGGCCTCACCGTGGCGTTGGGCGCGGATGACAGCCCGCAGTTCCATTTCCAGGACACCATCGCTGCCGGGGCTGGCCTTTGCGATGAAACTGCCGTGCGGATCCTGACAGAAGATGCGCCCGCCGCCGTGCGCTGGCTCATTTCGATGGGCGTGCAGTTCGATCGAGCGCAGCCGGGCAGCGATTCACATACCACCAGTGATGGCTTGATACTTGGCCGTGAGGCTGCGCATAGTCGTTGGCGCGTCCTGCACGCGGGTGGTGATGCCACTGGCGCCGAGATAGAACGAGCGCTTATGACCGCCGTGCGTAAACGCTCCTCTCTAGTGGTGTATGAAGAAACCTATGTACGTAGCTTGTGCATCGAGAATGGCCTTTGCACCGGCCTTGAGGCTTTTGATAGAAATGGTCAGGCCTTCGCTATCGAGGCGCAGGCAACCATCTTAGCCAACGGCGGCGCTGGCGGTCTCTGGTTGCATACCTCTAATCCCGCTGGGGCAACCGCTGACGGCCTTGCCCTGGCCTGGCGTGCTGGAGCGACCCTCACCGACCTCGAATTTATGCAGTTCCATCCGACCGTGTTAGTAGTCGGCGGCGGTTCTCACCTGGTCTCCGAGGCTGTGCGCGGCGAAGGAGCCTATCTGCGCAACCATGCGGGAGAGCGTTTCATGCCCAGGTATCACCCAATGGCCGAACTTGCCCCGCGTGATGTTGTTGCTCGTTCCATTCTCGGTGAGATGCTATCCGAGGGCACTGATTGCCAGTATCTCGATCTGCGCCATCTCTCAGCCGCGCGTATGCATGAACGTTTCCCTACCATTTCCGCCATCTGTCGCAGGTATGAGCTTGACCTGGCTAATGACCTGCTTCCGATAGCGCCGGCGGCCCATTATTGCATGGGCGGCGTGATGACCAATACCTTTGGTGGCACGACGCTCCCCGGTCTCTTCGCAGTTGGAGAGGTTGCCTGCACAGGCGTTCACGGAGCCAACAGGCTGGCCAGCAACTCGCTGTTAGAAGGGTTGGTCTTTGGTCTGCGCCTGGCCGATAGACTTGCAGGAACGATTGCTGAGCGGGCTACTTCTTCATCCAGGCAAGCTATCACCATTCCCGTCTATGACGACCCATCACGAGAAGAAGTTTTGTTATCTGTTAGACCCGACCGCGAAACCATCCTGCACATGCAGCGCGAAATACGCCAGGTCATGTGGCAGTATGTCTCACTCCAGCGCGACAGACAAGGTCTACTCGTAGCCACGCAGCAACTCCACAACCTGCGCAACCAAATGCTGACACATGGACCAGCGCAACAAAACAAACAAAACAACGCAGTCGAATGGCTGGAAACAGTTAACATGCTCAAAGTCGCCGAACTCGTCATCGCTGCTGCCCTACAACGCCGCGAAAGTCGTGGCAGCCACTGGCGACTCGACCATCCTGCCCCCGATGACACGCTAACAGGCCACCACTATGCCTTTCAACCGGCCGCCCCCGGCACGGATAGATGTGGCCTGGTTCGCGTAGGGGCGGGAGGGGACACTCGCGTCGTCCTTGACATGGATACATCTGGTTGTCCTGTTGCAGGGTTGGAGGAGGTCACATCCCATGCCTAGGCTTCCACTCGACCTCATCCGGCATGCTCTCGCAGAAGACGGGGCAGAGGCAGATATCACGACGCTCTGCATAGTTCCAGCGGACCAGCAAACCCGGGCAAACATCATCGCCCGCCAGGCGGGAGTAATCGCTGGTTTGAGTGTCGCCGCCGCAACCTTTTGCGAACTGGATCCCCAGATATCCGTTGAACTACTGGTGGAGGATGGCGCAATCATTCAGGCAGGTCAGGTGGTGGCCAATATCAGCGGCCCTGCTCGCTCTGTGTTAAGCGCCGAACGTGTCGCTCTGAATTTCCTGGGACACCTCTCCGGTATCGCCACCCTCACAGCGCAATGTGCCAGCGCGATCGAGGGGACCAGTGCGAGAATACTCGACACCCGCAAGACCACACCCGGACTGCGTAGCCTGGAAAAAGAAGCGGTTCGCCTGGGTAGAGGACACAACCACCGCTTCAATCTGAGTGATGGCGTGCTCATCAAAGACAACCATATCAAGGCAGCGGGAGGCATCTCGCAGGCTATCACCCTTGCCCGTCTCCAGGCTCCCCACCTGCTCAAAATCGAAGTGGAGTGTGAAACACTCGCGGAAGTCCAGGAGGCGTTGGAAGCAGGAGCCGATGTGCTATTGTTGGACAACATGCCTGTTGACACCATGCGCAGCGCTGTAGAGCTAGTGCGCCGCGTCGCTCCAAAAGTGCTGATCGAAGCTTCGGGCAGCATTGGCACGAACCCGGCAAAACTGGCCGCAGTCGCAGCCACAGGCGTAGATTTCATTTCGCTCGGAGCGATAACTCATTCCGCTCCCAATTTCGACGTCTCATTGGAATTCGATAGATGTATCTAAGGAGAAAACACATGGCTCTACAATCAGCATGCGCAGCGAGCAAAGAAGAGCGCATATTGCCGCTCTTATACCCCGAAACGCGCGCTCGACACACTCAATCAAAACGCATCGATACCATTCCGCAACACTACGCAGAAATGTCAGGCGAAGAGCTAGATCAGCGTATCGCCGCGGCCAGGGCTATCCTGGGAGAGCGACTCGTCATTCTTGGGCATCACTACCAGCGTGATGAGATCATCAAGTATGCCGATTATCGCGGCGACTCCTTCAAGCTCGCACAGTTGGCAGCCGCGCGTCCCCAGGCAGATTATATCGTCTTCTGCGGAGTGCATTTCATGGCGGAAAGCGCCGATATCCTCAGCGCGTCTCACCAGAAAGTAATCCTGCCCAATCCCGCCGCTGGCTGCTCGATGGCAGACATGGCAAATATCGCCGAGGTAGAGGAATGCTGGGAAATGCTTACTGATACGTTAGGCGACGATGCGAGTATCATCCCGGTTACTTACATGAACTCGGCAGCTAACCTCAAGGCTTTTTGTGGGCGCAATGGCGGTATCGTTTGCACCTCCTCAAATGCTCCAGCCGTGATCAAATGGGCCTTCAGCCATGGCAAGCGCGTGCTCTTCTTCCCCGACGAACACCTGGGTCGTAATACCGCGCTCAAGTACGGCATTTCAGAGGAGCAGATGGTCGTCTGGGATCCAAAAGACCCCATGGCTTCAGACGACGCTGATCAAGAGATCGAGCGCTCCCGCATTATTCTCTGGAAAGGCTACTGCACCACGCATATGCGCTTCAACGTGCAGCAGATCGCCAAAGCGCGTGCGGAATATCCTGGCATAAAAATACTGGTGCATCCCGAATGCCGCCGCGAGGTGGTCGAAGCGGCTGATCTCTATGGTTCAACCGAGTACATCATTAAGCAGGTCGAGCAGGCTCCAGCCGGAAGCCAGTGGGCTATAGCTACCGAGATCAACCTCGTGCATCGCCTGGCAAAAGAACATCCCGAGCAGTTCATTTTCTGCCTCGACCCGGTTGTCTGCCCCTGTTCAACCATGTACCGCATCCACCCCGCCTACCTTGCCTGGGTACTCGAAGGTCTGGTCGAGGGAGAGGTCATCAACCAGGTCACTGTGGATGAAGAGACAGCCCACTGGGCAAGGGTAGCTTTGGAGCGCATGCTGGCATTGTAAATCGTGGACCTTTTCTACATGGCGTGTCCACCGCTTATAGCTGATCTCTGTTACAATGCTGGCTACGATGTCCAGCTTCTTAAGGAGACGGCAGCACGCTACCGTATTAAGCTACCGAAATTGAGCACTCACTGTCTGATGATCCAATATTCCGACTTCATCAGCTTTGGGAGTAAGCGAGATGCCTACCCGAAACTTGAGGCAGCCTGTGCTCATTTTGGCATTCCTGCTGGCAAGCATCGGGCTTTAGCTGATGCAAATGCAGTCCGGCAAGTCCTGCTCCACCTGGCTGCACTTGCCAAATGAAAAGTGTGCGGAAGGGGATATAATGCACAAGCTCAAGTTTGCAGCATCCCCGCTCTGTATGGAATAGAATCCAAAAACAGCGTGTTTAATCAGCCAAAAGCACGGATACGTATCTTAATTAAGGTCAAGAGGAGATTTATTTTGAGCGATACAGTCATCCGGGAGCAACAACCCGCTCCTGATTTTACCCTTCCCGCCGTTGGTAGCGAAGACATTGTCAGAAACGGACAGGTACATCTGGCAGACCTCAAAGGGCATACGGTTGTTCTGTATTTCTATCCGAAAGACGACACCCCCGGTTGTACAGCTGAAGCCTGTTCGTTTCGCGATGCCAACCATGAGATGCAAAAACGGGGAGTTGTCGTGCTAGGCGTCAGTGCCGATGATATTGCTTCTCATCGAAAGTTTGCCGACAAATATGGCTTATCATTTCCGCTGCTGGCTGATACTGACACCACAGTTTCGCAGCTTTATGGTGTATGGAAAGAGAAGAACTATGCCGGCAGGACATATATGGGCGTCAATCGCGAGACCTTTCTCATTGATAAAAATGGGATTGTTCGCAAAGTCTGGCCCAAGGTCAAGGCAGCCGAGCACGCTCAAGAGGCGCTGGACGCAATCGAGTCATTGGGGCTTTAATCTTATCTGAGCTGGCTGTATGCCTCCAACTTGAACATGCGGATTCTTCTCGAGGAGCATGGGTGGTCATGCGCTCCTGCACCTCAGGGCTATGGCTTCGTCCAAAACGCTTCCCCGCAAGCCCGGCAATGTCCTTCATAACACTCGGTTGGCCAACGGAATCCTGCGGATCACGAGGCTCACCAGGAAGCACAGTGGGATGGTGATGAGCACCGCGATGCCCCATTTGAGCAGCGGATAGAGCGCCACCACGGAGAAAGCATAAGCAAAACCGACCAGCACCAGCGGATGGATGAGGTACACGGTGTAGACATCGGCGGCTAACTCTTTGGCCAGCCTCCCTTGATGATTCCAGCGTTGTCGGAAGAGCACCAGCAGGCCAATACCCACACCCACGACTACAAACGATTCCCAGAGCGCGTAGCTTAACGCCAGCCAGTTGAAACCACCTGCTACGGCAAAGCCCGCCGGTTGCGTTCCTGCTGCCCCCGCCTCTTGCAGAGCCGAGGGAAGCACCACACCTGCAAAGAGGATGAGCGTCGCCAGGAGCGCAATCAGCGACCAGTCCCGTCCCATCCTGGGGGTGAGTTTGAAAAACCAGTTGCGGCGATGGGCGACGATACCCAGCACATAGAGGCTGATATATTGAGGAAGATAGCCTAGAGGCACGTTGAACGGTCGAGGCTGAAAGCCTACTGACCACCAGAGACGCACCACAAAGGTCACCAGACCCAGCGCGAAGATGAAGCCAAAGATCGCCAGGTAGCTGGGCAGCTTTCCAGTTCTGGCGGTCGTCTGCGTTCGATGTCTGGTCAGCCAACGCCAGGCAGCATAGACCAGGCTGAAGAATAAGAGCAGTTCGACGAACCAGATCGGCCCATCGGCAATCGAGCCCACACGGTGCAGGTACGTGGGGTAAAAGCTCCAGAAGGAGCCGGGCAGGCCACGCACGATGTAGAATACCAGCGGTTGAATCAGCAGTGAGTACAGGAGCCATGGGATGCCCAAGCGGATGATCCGATCGCGCACAAAGGAGGCACCGCCCTTGCGATCATAGGAGCCCGGCGTAAAGTAGCCGGCTAGTAAGAAAAAGAGCCCCATACCACAGGCCATGCCGATGGCGGTCAGGATCGTCAGGAAGGTCGAAGTGAACATATCGGTGGCCGCCGGGTCGGTATACATCCAGGAACCGACCCCTCCGTAGGTAACGCCCAGGTGCACCACCAGCACCCCACAAATCAGCAGAATACGTAGATTATCAATAAACAGCAGTCGCTTGCCCTGTGACGCTGCCTGTCCCGACGGGGCGGTTCCTGCTGCCCCAGGGAGCTGAGATGTTGTTAGGTCCGTCTGGATTTTCATGGTCTTCTCCTTTCCCCTCTGGGGGCTTCGTGTTCGCTCCTTCACCAGGAGAAACGCATACCTCCAAGCTTCCCACGAAAAAAGCGGACTGGTCACCCTCTTTCATGGTACCAGCATAGCCGATCAAGCTCACAGCACAGTCACATGCTGCTGCCTCATCATCACAAGACCATCACACATGATCGGGGGGTCAGGGAGGGAGAGAACTATGCTTGCGCAACCCGTGGGCTAGAATGCTCCTATGAAGTGCTGCAGGCTGTGGACGATTTGGGACTTGGATCTCAAATCTCAATCCGACGCATTCGGATTATAGCGCATTATCCGCAGAACTGGTCTATTGCCTACACGTGTCAGTGGTAGGTAAATTTCGTGCGTCTCCTCATTAACGGTAACCGTGTGCATGTTAATGGCATAGTTGTAGTTGCCCAGCCACTTCAAGTTTCGACCCTCTTCCTGGAACACGGCAAGCCCTACCCCGCATCCAACATAGACCAGGTGTAATGGGCGATCTAACACGATAATATCGGGCTTGATCTCCACAGGCCAGGGTTGTTCCGAGATGACTCTCATCGTCTGCAAATCGACTCTTATAAGGCTTGGAGGATCGGCGTCGACGCAGGCGATGAATGCGATATGCTGCTTGGTGTCTATGGCCAATCCGTGTGGAGTAAGGCACAAGTCAGGCAGTTTGAGGCGAGTAATAACCTGGTGGGCTATAGGATCGAAAGCCACGAGTCTGGCTGTACCGGGTGGGGGTAGTAGATTTGGATTTGGGCTATTTGGGTCTGGCAATTGTTGCACAACCACAAAAGCACGATGCAATCCGGGATCGAATTTTACGTGCCCAACATCATCTCCCCACTGCCCATCGATTCCCAGAGGTATCCTGGCAACTACCTTATCGGTCATGGCATTTATCACCGTCTCGTTCTGATTTTCCCGGTCAATGATATTGCTATCCGGGCTGGGTGGCGTTCCTGGATCCGAGACAAAAACCAGGTGATCCACCTGGTCATATGCGATCCCATCAGGACTATCGTTATCTTGAAGCTGTATGGGAGTAGCTTTTAATGTCCGCTCGTCGATGGCGAAGATCATATTGTCGTTATCATCAGCAGCATAGATTTGGTGCAGGTCGGGCGCAACCACTACACCAGCAACCTGCGGAATGTTCAGCAGCCCAACCACTTTGTATTGCCTGGTATCAAAGACAACAATGTTACCATCGGTTTTGGCATTGGTAGCGAGGTAAAAATTGGGGTTGACTTGCTGCTCTCTATCGGGTGCTGGCCCTGAATGGGCTATGAACAGCAAATGTGTCTGCGGGTCCAGCGCCTGGAAGTCAAAGTGATCAAACAGCACCGCCAGGCCAGGCGCAAATGGATTTTGGGAGGTCCGATATGTATCTGGGAATGCTCCTGGCAATGGGATATCCTGTTCAAATAGCAGCCGGTGGGGAATTGTGGCGGAGGTAAACTGAATACCCATACTTACAATTAGAGACACCACCAGTCCACCAAGACACACTACCGCTACGACCCAGATAATAATTTTCCTTCTATTTAAGCCTGGAGAGCGTGTAATCAGTTCAGGTACTTCAGCCACGATGGACTCCTCTTCCTTTATCGATTTATCGATTACCCCAATTCCTCGTAATACAGCACAATTGTAGGATCGATGTATATGCGGTCTCCATCGACGAGGGCAAGCTGATCGATGCGCAGTCCCTGGCAGGTCAGGCCGTTCAAACTTTCAGCGTCTTCGATCACCCATGCGCCATTTTTCCAGCGGATCGTCGCGTGCAAACGTGAGACACGCGCAGATGATATCTGTATATCACTTGTAGGGAAACGCCCAATTGTGAATAATGGTTTACTCAATCGATATTCGCCGATGATTTTCCCACCCATCTGAACAAGGATTTGCGCTTTGGTGGGAGCATCTCCCTGACTATGCACAGCTTTTTCTCTAGAAGCCTCTACCTTGTGATGACCATTCTGGTGCCTCAACGCTCTGTCTTTTTGCATACTCAATGCGGGTACCGGCACTTTAGGAGAGGTAGCAGTTGAGTGTTCTATTACAGGTATTCGTGGGGAAAGAAAAGGTGTCACGGCTGGCATGGATGGCACAGTAGCAGAAACTAACTCTGATATACTGGACGACGTCGTTGCGAAGGTCGAACGAACATTGTTCTCTTCATCCTCCTCACGACCAGGGCTGTAACGGCTCTGTTCTTCAAGCAGACCAGCGAAAACACCGTTTTTACGTTTTAACTCCCTGAAAGTGCCTCGCTCGACGATTCGCCCATCGTGCATAACCAGGATCTCATCAACGTTGCCCAGGGTACTCAACCGGTGGGATATCGTCAACACGGTACGCCCAACGATTAACGTGTTCAGCGCATGCATAACCTCTGATTCTGCCTCGACATCCAGGTTGGCGGTTGGTTCATCCAGGATCAGAATGGGCGTATCCCGAAGAATGGCCCGTGCAATTGACAGGCGTTGCCGCTGCCCGGCCGAAAAATTATTGCCCTGTTCACGCACATACGTGTCGTAGCCATCCGGCAGGTTCATGATCATCTCATGAATGTTCGCCTTTCTCGCTGCATCGATAATCAACTCCATCGAGGCTCCTGGGTGCCCGATCTCGAGGTTTTCACGGATGGTGCCCTCGAAGAGTATCGAGTCCTGCAGCACCATACTGATATTCTGGCGTAAAACGTGCAACGGATACTTCTTATTTTCAACGCCGTCAATGTTAATCGAACCTTGTTCCAGATCATAGAAGCGGGGGATTAACTTTACCAGCGTGGTTTTGCCACTGCCGGAATAGCCAACCAGGGCAACCTTGCGGCCTGCAGGAATATGCAGATTGATGCCCTTGAGCACAAGCTGGTCTTTCACATAGCCGAAGAGGACGTTTTCGAAGGTGATATCCCCTTTCAGCTCTTGTGGGCCATCATGGGGTTCACTGGTGTCAAGTACTTCAGGGGCCTGCTCAAGCACTTCCTGGATACGCTCGGCCCCGGATGTGGCATTGCTCGCGAGGGTGGTCAATTTGGAGAGGTCACGCATTGGTTGATACAGCATTTTGAGATAGGTGAGGAACAGTATCAAGGTTCCGACATCGATAGTTGATGCGCCGATGTTGACGAAACCAAAGCTGAATCTATTTCCGGCAGCCACAAAGCCCCCGATACCAACAACGATGATTGTCCCGAATACCACCAGCACTGCAACAAGAGGGGTAAATTGAGCTTGCAGACGACCAGCTCGCATTCCTGCTGCTCGGTATGTCCCAACGTGATGTCCAAAGCGCTTGTTCTCGCGCTTCTCAAGAGTATATGCCCGAATGACCGCGAGGGCATTAATGTCCTCGGTCGCAACATCCCCCAGTTTTCCTGCGGCCTTGGCCTTTTTCTTCGCCGCTGCTTTAATACCACTGGTGTAACCCAGGACAAGTAAAAAGAGGATGGGTGCAATCGTCAGGGAAAGTACGGTATACGCCTGGCTGATGACACTCATGACAATTGCAACGCCCACAAGTGTCAAGATACCTGCAAGCAGGTCTACCAGTCCATCAGTGACCAGTTTCTCGATGTCGGCAATATTGCCTGTTACACGCTGGACCAGGTCGCCTTTCTTTTGCTTATCGTGCCAGTCCAGAGCAAGGCGTTGCAGGTGATCAAACAGGTTTCCTCGTAATCGCGCACTCAAATTCTGTGCAATAAATGTGGCGAGAAATAGTTCAATGTAGACCAGAAATGCGCTCAATAATCCAAACACGGCTAGCATGATTAAGGAAAAAACAATCACACCGATGGTGCTATGCTGGGTTATCCTGGGATGGACTACCGCGTTTGGGTCTGTAGATGTAGCTGGACATGGCGCCGGAGGCGGTTGATTGGGTGGTTGGTCAGGTTGCGTTGGCCTCAGCGATGGATCCAGCAAAGGAGTGTCGAAATAAGAGAGAACAGGATCCAAAAATGGGAACGTACAGACTGGATCCGAACCAGGATTATTGACCTTGCTAGGGATAAATTTCAGCGGCATGGCCGCGAGTAGATCAGAGCCGACCTGCGCGAATGCTACCAGGATAGCAAGAATAACCAGGAAGCGATATCCCTTGAGGTTACGGTACAGAAATTTTGCAAGGAAAACCACTGCCTTCTCCCTATGACATAGATACGGTGAGCCTGGACAACACGTCTGTCAGCTCTACTGTTTTTGGACTAGCGGACTGCTCAATTCGGTGGACGGCAATTTGCTCGATATAGGATGAAACAAGTCTTATTGCGTGTGGCACGTGTCTAAAGCTAGGGAAGTCATTGATGTCTACTATCATAGGACCGCGAATAGTCTCGACAACGTCAAGCCCGTAAATGTCCAGTCCAAAGAGTTTGCCAACGTTCAGCGCCAGGTTCCGTAATTCTGGTGTTACAGAAATAAGCCGCTTTTTTACTTCCACGTCAGGGTGGAGCGGAGATCGCTTCGCGACAGCGAAGACTTCTGTTCCGACTACGTATAACTTAATATCAAATCCACTATTTTCTACGTATTGCTGGGCCAGGAAGAAACGGGCATTCACTTCAGTTATCTTCAATGTTTCGAGATCAGCCGGGCTGTCTACACGGTAGATGCCGCGACATGAACTGCCATTAGTCGGCTTCACGACAAGGGGATAGTCCTCCTCGGGGATCTGCTCAAGTAGTTCAGGATGTGCAACAAAATACGTAAGTGGAGTAGGGAGTCCATGGGTATGAGCAAATACAGTGGCTACCGCTTTATCACGTACCAGTCGGATAGAGCGCGAGTTATTTATTGTAGGAATACCTGCTGCTTCTGCTGCCTCCAAAATACTCAGACCAGGGCCATCTGATACCGTTTTCAAGACATATGCATCATAAATCCCTCGAGTAAGACCTGAGAGGCAAGTGATAGTCGTTTCCGGCTCTAATAGATCAACATCGTGTCCCCATTCCATGAGTTGTTGTGCAACTCCCATTGGCATCAACTCATGCCGGTATTGGGCTTCAATGATAAAGCAGAAATGCATCTTCCTACCCCGCTTTCGATATCTATTGAAGAAGAATAAGTTTTTTACAAAACATGGGGGTGGATGTCAGTCGATATTGGTGCCCCCAGGTAGCAATATCGGTGAGTATCGATTCACTATTCCTATTACGTTAGTGTGTTACACGCAAAACTTCCCTGTAAGTTCAGGTGGTAAGGCAAGGTTCAATTGTGAAAAAGAGTCCTTGACAGTTTGAACAGTCACACCGTGTCACGCCTCCGCGAAGCGAAGGTCTGTCGCGATCGGCAGCGAGATGCGCAGGCTGCGCTCAGCATGACAGGACTGGACTTTTCTATTGAAAGGAACTGCTTTCAATGTTTCCCTTTCTACTATTGTTATCTTAATGGAAATAATTATATATGAGAAAGTCACTATTGTCAAGGATATATTTGAAGGAAAAATAAGGGAATGTCGTGACCCACACACATCAGTTTCAAGCGCAAGATTTGCCTCCCTCCAGTGCCTGTCACCTGTAGAAATTAACAGTACGTGCCTGATGCTTTCACCTGATTGGAAAACTGTCGATAGAGACAATGTATTGTTCACATTTTTGAGTAAACTGTAAGAAGTATCTTCATAGTTTCTCTTAGTAGTAGTCACCAATGGTTCCAATAGGTAAACGTTGGTAAACGTCGGTTTTTCTACGTTCAAATTACAGTGCTACAAGGCCATTGATATCAAATCGGGTTGATCTGGCTGTTCGCGCGTCTCAATGTGTTACACTGTTTCATAGTATTCCTCTAAGAATACACGTAAAATGCACTTGTAAACTCAGCAAAATTCAGGTTAAGTGAATGCTAAATATACTTTAACACATATTTCATCAAAGTGGGATAGCTGCCATAATCGGCAATAATACCTGATAAGAGCAAGATTCTTATGGTATACTTGTTAAGTGCACAAGAAAATCTCGTTTGATCGGGCTTGCGGGTGTTTATCCGGCGACGCTCTTTTTACGGGCTTGCGGGTGTTTATCCGGCGAACGCTTTTAATAAATAAGCAAAAGTTTTATAATACTATATCAAGCTATCAGGCAATGTTCGATTTGGCAAACACTGACTACTTTCATCCAATGCTACAATCGTTCCAGTTTGTGTAATTTGCATTTCTATGGACGCATTTGAAAAAATCAAATCCAGGCGAAAAAAACCACCTGAGGTGGACTTGAGTCAAGGTCGAACTATTGCCTACTCGCAAAGCACGACCACGCGACTCATGGAAGTGCTGGATGCTAACGCGCACGGCAACGTACACGGTGGAGTCATCATGCGTATGGTAGACGAGTCCGCCGCTATTGTCGCCATCAAGCATGCACGACGTAGTGTAGTTACGGCCAGAGTCGAGCGTTTCGACTTCGTGGCTCCTGCCTACATCGGCAATGTTGTCACCATCCATTGTGCCATGAACTACGTTGGCCGTACCAGTATGGAAGTTGGAGTAGAAGTCACGGCAGAAGACTTGATTACGGGCGAAGTACGACACATTGCTAGCAGCCAGGTAACTTACGTCGCGCTCGACGTAAACGGCAAACCAACCCCTGTCCCACCGCTCATTGCAGGTAATGCTGAGGAGCAGGAGCGTATCGATAAAGCTAGCGAGCGACGTAAACGTATGAAGATCGTCGAAGAGGAACTGGCTCGTTTAGATCTGACTGGGCAATAACTTCTATAGACGGGTATGGTATACTTAGTAAATGCTGTATAGTGCTTTGTAGCTAAGAGTAAATTGTTTATTGCAAGCCGCACGATACACGAGAATAAATTGGGTATTAAGCCCAGGAATTGAGAAAGTAGAAACATGTCATTGTCAGATCAAACCTTGTATTGTCGCGATTGCAATGCAGAATTCACCTTCAGCGTTGGCGAACAGGAATTTTATGCAAGCCGTGGATTGACGAATTCCCCGAGTCGTTGTCCAGACTGCCGGGCTGCACGCAAGCAGTCTGGTGGATACAATAGTAGTAGGGGTCGCAGTGGGGATTACCGCGAACGTGAACCTCGCCAGATGTACATCGTTATCTGTTCCAGTTGTGGTAATGAGGCACAGGTTCCATTTGAGCCACGAGGCGACAGACCCGTGTATTGCAGTGACTGTTACCAGGCGCAGAGAAGCGGTCATTCGAACGACCGGCGATCGCGCTGGTAATTGTTATGACAGAAGTTTTGGTGAATCCAGGTGATTCGTTTGAGTTTGCACTCAAACGGTTCAAACGTAAGGTACAGGAAGCTGGCATCCTATCGGAGGCGCGTCGGCGTAGACATTATGAAAGTCCACAAGCTCGGCGAAAACGCAAAGCTGAGGCACAACGCCGTAGACGGCGACGCGCTCGTTAACCAGGTCATCATCACAATTAGTGCGTAGCGATGGGAAGATTAGCATAAGATCTTTTCACATACTTGATGCGACGAGGGCTTCAGTATGTGAAGAGAGAGCTGTTTTGTTCAAAAAGATCAAATGGATCACGGCTGCTCTTCCCGTAAGCCACGTTTGTTCTCACCTTCTCGTTCTACAAGCGTGGTCTCAGGAAGGATTTCCAATGAAGATGAACGGCCAATCCCGAACTTTCGTCAAACAGGTCAAGTTGGATTTGCTGGCGCTTTGTGATGTTGACCTCTCTCATATCATTCATCAATGGGTGGATGGGAGAAATTCGTCTGGGATAGCCACTGGTGTACCAGAAGAAACCTTCTTTGCATTAGGATATACTCGTGTACTTTCTGAGACAGAATCTCTTCCTCAACCTGGATCAACCAATGAAAATTCAGCGTCCTGGCATGCTCCATCACCGCATCATCTGCGGGCCCTCATTACCGCAATGGATGAACAAAAGTTTGTTCAGCACGTCATCACCTTTGCCTTTCAGTCGCTTCATCCAACCTATCCTGAATGGTACGATGGGTTGACATTCAATGCACATCTTGCCAACTACCTGCGTCAGATAAATACGAAACGACGAGCTATGACCATAAAGCAGAGCATATGAAAAGTTTGTTCGGAATCCTGACTTGGATCTGGTGGTGACACTCCCAATCCCGTAGAACAGGATAGGCTTCTGAGCACGCGAATAACCACAACATACCTCCCTGGTTTCACTCTTGCCAGAGAAAGCCTTTCTCTTCACACAGCCCCTCTTTAGCCTGCTGACTAGCGAAGCATTTGTAAGAAAGATGTGACATTTGACCCATTCCTTTGCTTGTGTTTTGCGGTAAGATACGTGATAGAAGACCCTTTATCATGGTTTCGAAGGAGGCAGTTATGGCCCGCAATCTTTACCGCGTTTATCTCTACACCGTCTTAATTGCGATGTTGATCTTTGCGGCTGTCGGCTTGGGTATGTTACTACAAACTCTCCTGTCGCTTACTCCGCTGCGAGGCGCATCTGGCGCAATTCCAACAAATGCTACAATTGTGCAAGTCACCGTGTTTTTTGCGGTATCCTGGTTTATAGCCGCTTTGCTCGGAGGCTTGCACTACTGGTTGATTCGCCGTGACATGCAGAGCGATCCCGCGGCAGGTCACAGCGCCATCCGTGCTTTCTTCTTGAACATTACCGAGTTGATCGATGCGCCTTTGGCCGTGTTTTTTTCATCAACTGCAGTAATTGCCCAACTTGGTCACGATCCCGCATTTGACCTTACAGGATCTGCAGCTTTCTCCATTGTCGCCCTTCTCTTGCTAGTCGTGCTTGAATTGGAGCGGCAACGGACCCAGGCGGGCGCGGGTGCGGCTATGGCCTTTCAGCGCTTGCATCTGTACGGTGTGCAACTCATCCTACTCATTATCCTGACTTTTTCCTGGATCACTACAGTCTTCCAGTTGGTGGATGCTTTCGTGTTTAATGGTCAGGCTACTGGCTCAATTCCCTGTGGAGGCTTTACCGGGTGCCCTGGCCCCAATCTGCTCAGTTCGGTTGCATCTACGCTGTGGATTGTGCTGTTCTGGATAGGCTATGGATACTTTACGCGTAACGATAGCGCTTCACTCCTGCGCCGTATCCTGCATTTTGCCAGCTTTGCCTATGGAGTGGGTCTCATATTGTACGGCATGAGCCAGGCGTTAAATCTGGGATTCCTGGCACTTTTCGGTATCTCTCTTTCTGCAAGTGAAATTCTAAATACCTACAACTTCACAGCGTTCATTAGCTTTGGCTTGCTTGTCACCGGTGTCTACACGCTCTGGCTGAGAATCGCTGCCGGGAAAGAGCCTGCGGAATTGGGCTGGGCAACCACAATTCTGATCGGCGAAGCCATCATCACAGCCTTGTTTGCCGCTGCGTTCTGGTGGGGTGTTGCGCTTGTGGTACTGAACGCTCTCGAGAGCCTTGCTGGCATTCAGCCTGGCCCGCGCGACTGGGCGCCAGCACTCGCTTTAACCGTCACCGGCCTCGCGTATATTCCACTCGACTTTTACCTGCACCGGCGCTACAAACAGGACGCTGCACTTGCTGCTGATCCACGTCGTGGATTTGTCTTTGCGCTCATTGGCGGCGGCATCCTGTCGGCAGCCATTGGAGGTGCAGTCGCGCTTTATGCCCTGGGCACAGACCTTCTCGGTTCGCCATTCGCAAACTGGCAGCAGGTAGCGCGTTCTGGTGCATCTGCATTTGTTGTGGGCATACTCATCCTGGGCATCTATCTCTGGACGGCCAGGCGAGAGCACCTCTTTACTGGTCTCACAAAGCGCCCTGCGCCAGCAGAAGAGCCCTCGATCGTTGAACCTGTACCTGCTCAGCCTGCGCCAGTGATACCACTAACGATTGATGAAGTGCTTGATGATTTGCTGGCCGGTAAGATCACACGCGATGAAGCTGCTCAACGCATTCAAAGTGTTATGAACAAAGAGGTAACACACCCATAGGCAATCGGTGCCAAAAAATTACCGCGCAACATGCACGCTATCTGGCGCATATATTCGATATCAGATAGCAATTACAATTGTGAATAGAATGCTTTGGTAACCCTGGATTCGAAGGGGTAGTCCGATGAAACAGATACTTGTATCACATTGCGATTGCTGTGGCCTGCCTGTTGATCCAAAGGAACGGGTTCTCTCCTCACAATCCCCTGCAAGGGAATGAGAATTCCCGCGCCGCTTTTTAATTTAATCCTTTTGTGTCCTTTTTGCGATACCTTTGCACCTTGTCTATTGAATGAATTTTTGACATTGTTGCCTGAATGATTGCTCCCGTTGAATTCTTGTTAAAGATTCAAGCTAGGGAAATTTAGGAGAACATATGCGAAAAAACGATTTCTTGGAAACTTCACGAATATCAGTAGTAAACAAGGGCAAGGTTGTCAAGTTGTACCTGTCACTTCTAGCAATTGTAGGTAGTATTGCGCTGGCATGGACGTTTTTAGATATTGGCCAGGCACATGCTTCAGGAATAATTGAGACTCCTACACAGACGAATCCCTGGGCCTTAGCAATCGATAAAAGTAGTCACATTTGGGTTGCGGAGCCAGCCTGTGATGCAGAGCCGTCTTGTTCGAGCGCTTTCCCCTCCTATATCGGTGAGTACAAAAATTCCGATGTAATTTTAAAAAACTACCTCGAACCTGCAGGATACTCAAGCCCAGTTTTCCTGATTGTGAATAGCACGGGGACTATCTGGTTTACTGAACCCAAGACAAACGCAATCGGGAGGCTTGTCCATTCAACTTCGCCTTCCTGGCATCAATGGACGGTTCCCACACCGAACGCCAATCCATACGACTTGGTCTTCGATACTAATGGCAATATCTGGTTTACCGAGTACTCCGCGAACAAAATTGGCTTCTTCAATACTGCAACTCATAAGTTTGTAGAAAACGCTATTCCCACATCTGGCAGCCAGCCCTATGGTATTACCAAAGCTCCAAATGGCGATATCTGGTTTGTAGAGAATACACAGCAGAAAATCGGGAGCTTTACACCTACTACATCAGGCAAGGTTACAATCACTGAACATATTATTAACAATCCAGGTGGTCCGACGCCTCACTTGATTACTGCCGATAGCGCTGGCAATATCTGGTATAGCGAGGGATTTTCAGGAGATATTGGCGAGTTTGTTCCGCAAACAAATACCCATAGGAACATCAATGTATCTGCTGGTCTTACTCAAAAACATATCTCAGGCATCGCAATTGATAGTACCGGGCGCATCTGGTTTGATGACTCGTTGAATGCACGAATTGGTGTCTATAATCCCACGTCGGGCAAGATAAGCACGCTGACGCTTAGCAATCCCAACGCACATCCACATAATGGTCTTGCAATAGATAGCAATAACAATACCTGGGTTGCTGAAGTATTTGGTGGCCCGACAGGTTCGTTAGCAAAGATCCCTGCTGGTACGCTCTAATCCGCGATCTAGAATTTGATCGGTAATTCGTATCTCTGGTTGTAGAAACTGCTCCCAATTGTGGTATGATGATGGCAATTCAATTACAGGAGGGAATCATGGAGCTTTCACTACGACTCGATACGTTGGGAATGGTGGAGTTGCGCTACTTACGTGGTAGAGAGCGCTACCGGGACTGGCCTCCGTTTCTTTTTCTGGCAGCCTCACGACAGGCGCGTGTCCTTGCATACATGAACCGGGATGTTGTCGATCAACTGCACCAGCAGATATTAGCTGTGGAAGAAGCCGCAGGTCTGGGTGCAGAAGACGAGGATGAAGAAGACGAAGAAGACAGCGAAATAGAAGAAATAGGCGAGAAGGAAGGCTCTCGACAGGCGGAGCGAGAGAGCGCGCCCCTTTCGCCGGCTTTTGCCCAGGCGCTCGAACGGTTGAACGATCTTGCTCGCCAGCGTTTACCTGAAGCCGGGAGCAGTGTAGATTCAACCATTGAAGAGCTGACTGAGAGTGAGATGGCTTTAGGAGATGAAGATGCCCTGGAACAATTGCAGGATGCCTTCGTACAGATGATGGAGGTCGTGCGTGAACTTGCCGAAGAACTCTCAACCGATGCGCTCAAACTGACCGGTCGTTTCCGTTGTGCGCGCATAGAAGTGTTCTTTACACAAACCGAGCCAGATGAAGATGACGAGGAAGATGAAGATTTGGAGACTGCTAAGGAGCCTGGGGCTGAAGATAGTCTGCTACAGGTCGAACTTGCGCTGGTCTTACGCCTCTATGAGGAAGGACACGCTAAACCTGACGACTTGCCTGCTGTAGAACTACAACTCGATGTTGACGATTTCGAACGCCTGCACGAAACACTTGATTTTGCCATCGATCGCGAACGACGTAGTAGTCGCCGTCGCCGTTAAAGCATCCACTTCGAGGAAGTAATGATCTCATCATAGCTGTAGCATTCCTATCTTATCGACACCTGCTTCGGTGAACCACAGCGTATTGTTGGCTGCCATCACCACACCGAGAGGCAAACTGCCGCTGGTCGGAATGGCATAGCCAATGAAACGGTTCGCTGCAACATCGAGATGCGCGATCACATTTTCCGCCGTAATCGTCACCCATACCTGGCCTGTTGGAGTAATGGTTATTCCATAAAGACCGCCTGATGAAGGTGCATAATATGGAGTGAAGAGACCGGTGTTCGAATTGAGGCTGAGCAAGAGACCGGAGGAGAACGAAGTGGTCCAGATGATACCATGTGCATCGGCTGCAATCTCCATCAGCGGTGTCGATGATCCTTGCATTGTAAAATAACTTATCTGGCCTGTCGTTGGGTCGAGGCGACCAATGTGGTTCGTGCTGGCCTCTGTGAACCAGACATAGCCCTGTGGATCGAGAGCGATGCCATATGGATTGAGCGTCTGCGCACTCTTTTTTGCCGAAAGGGGGTACTGCCGAATCAGGCCGCGATCCGTATCGAGCCGTCCCAGGGCATCAGCGTTTAATTCGGTGAACCAGACATTGCCGTGTTTATCAAGCGCCAGGTCATTTGGTGCGCTTGGGAGTGTGAGTGTTTTTCCGGGATGGGCGGGATCTGGTATTGTCAGCGCGGGTAATGAGTATGTCTGAAATTGCCCGGTAGCAGGGAAGTAATGACCAATATAATTGGCGTACTGTTCTGCAAACCAGACTGTGTCATCGGATGCGACGACAACTCCCATAATACCGGAGCGTCCATGTGGTGGTGTCATCTGTTGAAATTTCTGAGTGCGGGGATTAAAAACGGCTAGAAAATTATGACCCATCTCGCCAAACCAGATACGACCCGTGTGGTCAATAGCTGGTCGCATCATCCCACTCTTAGAATTTGGCAATGAATACTCATGGAAATTACCTGCGGCCATAATAGTCGGTGTAGTGTTTGACTGTGAATGCACAGTGGGGGAATCGATAGGTCCAAGAGGTGACGTGGGTGTGAACGAGTCGCCACAGGCGACAAGCAATAGCATTAACAGTAAGAGGAATGGGAGGCCCAACGACAATCTCCAGGGCGACCGCAAGGGTACGCCCCTACTATATGCGACCTTTGCGGTCGCCCTGTATTTGTTGACCTCCGAAGGTCTCACAAGCCTTGAAAGTATCATAGAAATCAGTCTTGTAATAGCTTCCTCTATAGTAATACGTTCGGAGGTTTCCCTACTCTTCCGCAACTCCAAGCACTCCATCATCAACCAGTTGCATCAGGCGCGCTTTGACAAGTGTGTTTTGCCAGTTCTGGCTGGCATTGTCGACCAGGCCATCTACTTCAACGCGCAGGTAATTATCAGTCAGGCCCTCCCAGCGACCATGCTTGTAGCTTTCGATCAGTACCTGTACAGTTTCACCCAGGAATTGCTGGCGGAAACGTCTTACATCCTGCTCATTTAGCGCAAGCAGGCGTTCGCTACGGGCTTTTTTGATCTCCTCTTTAACTTGCCCTTTCATACGCGCTGCCGTTGTACCCAGTCTTGGCGAGAAACGGAAGATATGCGCTTTGGCAAATTGCAATTCTGCTGCTAGCTGGTAGGTTTGTTCAAAATCGCTGTCGCTCTCGCCGGGGAATCCTGTGATGATGTCGGTGGTGATAGCGATACCAGGAACGAGGCGCCTGGCCGTGGTGACGATAGTGTGGTAGCGTAGGCTATTATAGCGACGCGCCATGCGTCGTAGGATATAATCCGAACCACTTTGCAAAGGCAGGTGGAGATGGCGGCACATGCGGGGATTCTCCCAGAGTTCCAACCAATCGAGGCGAAAATCCTCAGGCTCAAGCGAGGAAACACGAATGCGACCTATATCGGTTTCACGTAAAAGTGCCGAGATCAGGTCGCCGAGATCACGCTGTTCATCCCCTTCGGGATGGTAGTCCCCCAGGTGAATGCCGGTCAGCACGATCTCTTGAAAGCCCGCGCGGACTTTGCGTCGCACATGCTCCACCACTGATGCGATGCTGCGGCTGCGTGAGCCTCCACGTACGTACGGAACGATGCAATACGTGCAGCGGTTATTGCAGCCATCCTGCACTTTCATCTGGACACGAGTACGCGAGAGCAGCCTGGAATTGGCTGCTGCGGAAACGCCCTGTCCATCAGTAACCGGTGAGATAGGCGAAGGATTATCGGGCTGGGGTTCTTCATCTACTCCAAATAGCCGAAGTGGTCTGTCGCTGCCGATATGCTGCATACCCAATTGTAATATGGGCAGGACAGGATTCTGCTCAATTTGTTTCGTATAAGTGATTGTCTCTACGGGATGCGCTGCGGCTATCGGTGTGGTCTTCCAATGTTCTTTGATGGCATTTACCAGCGATTCTTTACCACTATTGCCAATGACAAGGTTTACGCCGGGGAGCGCTGCAACGGTCTGCGGATTCATCTCCGCATAACAGCCAGTGACAACGAGCAGCGCATCAGGATGACGGCGACGCGCCTGGCTGATCATCTGGCGCGAACTGCGGTCGCCCAGGTGCGTAACAGTGCAGGTGTTGACGATGTAGACATCTGCGATTTCGCTGAAGTCGCGTTGCGCAAAACCCGCAGCGCTCATTTGCTCGCTTATGGCTTCACTGTCGGCCTGATTCACCTTGCAGCCAAGTGTGGCGACAGCAAACGTTGGTTCTTCTTTTAATTTGTCCACTATTTTCTGCAAAAGCGTGTTTTGATACATAATGTTATATGCTACTGGGTGCATTTCCATTAGATAGCTGTGTAGAAACAGATCCGAGAATCGTCTTCTGGATAATAGGGAGCGCAAACCAGACATTGGCCAGCCCGAACAGGGTGCCGGTGAGGACGCGCAATTCCCAGGTGCTTTCACGCCAGCCGAGCATTTGCGTTGTGCCATCTAAAGCCAGGGGCAAAATCATCAGCACCCAGATCCACCAGGGAATGCCAGGCAAGCGCTTTTTGCTCAAGACGAAGATCAGACTACCGATAAACATCGCGGTGTAAATGGAGAAGTTGCGGGCGCACATACCAAGTTGATGCCCGAAAATGTAGAACGAATGCGATGGGATTTGCGCACAGACCATATGTAGCGCAAAAAATATTTGTTTGGAAATTCCATCGAGTCCAAAGTAGGAGAGGAAAGGGACGCTTAGTGCTGCGAATACAAGCAAGCCTAGCATCCACGTAATAATAGTTGCCCAGTGATCAAGCAGTAAGTTACTCACAAACCGACCAGCGCTATTCATATAGCGATTGAGGGTTTGCCTGTCTGGTGAGTAAGCGCGATGATCTTTTGCCTGGTGTATAGCCATAGTCTTCCCCGGTTGAACGCTTTAGCGTAGATGGAACGCCTTAGCCAGGTCTCGAAATTCCATATGACCTTCTACAACGGTCTCATCATTTATTATAATTACGGGAATGCGGTAGCGGTATTTCTCAAATACGGCCGGATTGCCGCGAATATCGATCTCCGTAAGTTCGTATGTTGTAAGAGCCGCGATGTCTTCGAGCGTATCCCTCGCCTCTTCACATAAATGGCATCCTGCCTTTGTATAGAATGTCACCTGAATTGGCGCAGGTTCTTTTGCCTTCGTCACGTATGTTACTCCACAAGTTGCTTTTGCTATTACCATGATACCATACTTGATGGTATCAGGATATCGTCAGGTACTTACCTGCATAGATGCACGATAAAAACCTGATTTTAAGCTCTTGCGCTCACAATGCCTGCCAACTATACTTAAGAGTATCAATCCACTCACTCTGCGTCAAAGGAGTTTAAGAATGATGCTCACATGGCGACCACATGAGTACGCCCGGAGTACGAGGATTTTCCAGCGTTCCCAGGATATAAAACGGACATTGCTCTCATGGTTCGGCGTGGTACTCTTGCTTTTTCCTCTAATCACGATCCTTGCTGCCTGTGGTGACTACAGTCCTTCTCCTTCAGGACTAACTGTTTCGGCTTTAGTGACACTTCATACTAAAACACCGCCGTATGCGATTTTACGTGTGCCGGAAGATTATGCAACGGTACAGGCGGCGGTAAATGCTGCTGCGCCAGGAGATTTAGTCTCGATAGGCCCAAGTACAAATCCTGATGGCGCCTACCACGAAGCAATCACGGTAAAAACCCCGAATATTGCCATCCGTGGTCGAGATCGTAATACGGTAATACTGGACGGTCAATTCAAGCTAGACAATGGGTTTGAGGTGCAAACAGACAACGTCGTCATCGAAAATATGACAGCACGCCACTATACAGACAATGGCTTTTATTGGGAAAACGTCACCGGCTACCGTGGGAGTTATCTGACAGCCTATGCCAATGGAGACTATGGCATCTATGCTTATAACTCGACCAACGGGCAGTTCGATCACTCCCTGGCAGCGGGGCAACCTGACTCCGGTTTCTATATCGGAGCCTGCCAACCGTGCAATGCCCTCATCACCAATGTTATCTCTGAGGATAATGCGGTAGGCTTTTCAGGCACGAATGCCGGAGGCAACCTGGTTATCAGCAATTCAGTCTGGAAGGACAATATGTCCGGTATTGCCCCCAATACGCTCGACTCTGAACCTGATCCACCACAAGATGGTGATACGATCATCAACAACCTGGTGGAAAACAATAACAACTTCAATGCCCCTACCGATCCGCTCGAGTATTCATCAATTGGGAATGGTATCATACTCGCAGGGGGTAATAATAATATCGTCGAGGGCAACAGGATCAGTAGTCAGATGTACTATGGTGTCCTGGTGATAGCGAACATCGATAAGAATTTCTGGCAGCCGAGTGGCAATACTGTCAAGAATAATGTGATCACTAATTCTGGCGTGGCTGATCTTGCGCTCGCATCTCTCTCGGCTGGAAACAACTGCTTCTCTGATAATACAGTCGCACGCACTGTGCCACCATTCCTGCAATTTACTCATGCCTGTGGCTCCATTTTTGCCAGTGCAGGCGCAGGCGATCTCAGTTCCGTAGTGATTCTGCTTGACCATTTCATGCAAGCCAACCTGGGACGCTTCAAACCTCGTGATTGGAAGACTGTATCTACGCCTGCTGACGTTATGCAACCAGGGATGCCTGATTCTAACATCGACCCCCAGGGTATCCATACTATTACAGAAGGGACACCAATAACTATGACACCAGACCCCGCAACCATCACTCCCAGTATCACCCTGGGTGGTCTCGGCCTCGCAAATCCATTTTTCGAAGCAATGCTTGGATTCTACATGTATTTGTTGCCATTAGCTCTTTATGCAGCCTGGCTTAGTGTTGCTACCTGGGATCTTGTGCGCCGTAGTGACATGAAAGGAGGGACTCGCATTGGCTGGATGGCGATCATTTACCTGATTCCAATTCTGGGTCCACTGGCTTACTACCTCTTTGGGAAATCGCAGATACCACGTGGTACCAGGTTAGCACTAGCCATCGGTGCTCCTGTTGTCTACCTGGCTATCTCTGTACTGCTCTTGTTGACTATTTCCTAATCCCAGGTTTACTCGATCCTATCGGACGGTATGTATTGTCTTCCTCATGAGGAAGGCTCTTATTTCCGTTATGAAAACTTATCATGAATAGGGCGCGTTAAAGTGGTGTATTCAAGGAAGCATGGGAACCACTTTATCGCGCCCCACATTCAGTTCATTAGCAACCTTTTGGTGGCGGTAGGCAATAATAGTTTGGGTCATCTGCCAGGGCGTGTGTACCCAGGATACTCGAGTGGTGATACATCGTTGGCATAGAGGTCATCCGCACGGACCACCCAAACAATCCTGCCAGTAAAGCCAAAGCCATGATGAGAACTAGCAATGCCTTCCGCAATGACAGCAACATGTAATGCTCCTTCTTTCCTTCTCGCGTGAGTTAATTTGCATCTCTACTATTGGAGGCCACATTCAACCTCCTATCTGATCAGGTGGGGAAGGAGTGGGAAAAACTTGCAAATTTGTAAAGTAAATAACAAATTCGTCAATTAAAGTGAAAACTGCGATTCGTTTCAATTTGATTCACGGAATGTGCAACAGAAAGGTGAAGATGACGTGCATGATTGAACAGGGAGGTGACTTTGGGCAAAGTATACACAATGCGGCGAATCGAGCGGTTCAGCGTTATGCGCAGGGGATACTCACTGTTGAGGTACTGGAAGAGCGGATGATGCGGGAGTGGGAGGAGCGGCGTAGAGGAGATGATCAGCCCTCACAGGGGTTGTTAGTACGGTTGGCACAGCGTATTTGTAGCCGTGAACTGTATGCGGCCTGGTGTTCACCAGAACAAGAACGACGCAACCTTGCTTTTGACAATCTGAGGCGTTATCTTGAAAGCTCACTACGTCAGACCGCTTTTGTCAGAGCATTAGAGCTAGGTGCCAATGAAATTGAAGATGTGCTACAGCAAACACTGTCAAACCTCTTTCTTGCTCTAAATCGCGATCCTCCTACCGGACCTAATGATCCAGCAGCATTCCTCAAATGGACACAAACGATTTTAATCAGAAACGCTTACGCATGGTTGCAGAAAGCCCGTAGCGAATCTTGTCTTTCACTTGAGGCTCAACAGGAAACCCTCATTGGACAACTCATTGACAGGCAGAATGAGGATCCCCAAGAGCAGGTATTGCACAGAGAATTGCAACAAACCATTAAAAATGCTATTCTATCCTTAAGAAATCCGCGCTACCGGCAAGTGCTCATCTGTACCTACCTTGCGGGTATGGATGAAAGTGAACTGGCAGACCACTTGCAGGTACAGGTACAGGATGTGTACCTGTGGCGGCACCGAGCATTAAAGGCACTACGCAGCAGACCGGAGGTGATGCAGGCCCTGCAGTCATGGCTGCGTTAACTCAGCGGACGAGAGGAAGAACCGCTATGCGCTGTGACGAGCTACGTCACCTACTTACAATTTACGGGGGAGAAAACGATATTGTAAGTGATTTGATCGTTGCTCATATTCGCTCTTGCCAAACCTGCAATCATGGTATTGAACTCCTTGCGGAAGAACTTATCACCTACAATGAACTCACCTGCGAAGGGTGTCGTTCAAGGTTCCCCGCCTACTATGAGGCAACACGCCCCGATTACCCACTGGTCAAAATGTCCAATATTGAGCTGGCTGAAGTAGCCCTGCACCTGGGACATTGCGCCTCCTGTAAAGAGCAATACGAAATGTTGGTGTTGCTTTCTGAGATAGAAGAGCGTAATGGGATAGTGGATTTCTGAACCACTCACCCGAATAAATCCGGGTAGTTCTGGTCGCATCACCGCCGCCTTTTCCAGGCTCTCCCTGTGCGGAAACGGACAGGTACAGCATCCTGGCTCTTAGCTTTGGCTGGCGAGCCTTGCGCAGGCGACCGGCTCTGACTCTGGTGCGCTAGCACACCAAAGGAAGACGGAAGAGCCCGCCTACTCGCCGGTTGGTTCCTTGTAGCCTGCTCAAATGCCGCCTGCAGGACGGGTTCCCGACCTGGCCACGCACGTTGTGCGCGACCCGCATTGAGCAATGATGTGTCTGGATCAACAAAGCACGCTAAAAAGGCAGCGTACAAATCACGCTGGGCGCTTGCGCCGCAGGCGCAGCGGTGCCAGCGCTGCGAAAGCCGCTTGGGCGTGACGGCTCCACAGTGGCAGGTGCGGGAGAGCTTCGCCTGCCTTGCGTTCACCTCAACGATTCTGCCACCAGCGCTTTCAGCCAGATGGGAGAGCCGATTCATGAACAGCGCAGGGGCGCAGAGCCCAACGGATTTCCCATATCGTCGTTGCCATGCCCGATACGAAAGGCGTTCGACGTGAAACACGTTCCCCAGTGCAAGCACCTGATGAGCAAGTTGCCCGTGACAGCGCTTACGGGTCGCGGCCAACTTCCGGTAGTACTCACGACGCAGCGTTTGGGTCCGTCTTTGCCGCTTGGAGCTGCGCCAATGCTTCTTTCCAGGGGTGACTCGTCCTTTCTCGTCATAGTTGTTGGGGTTATTTGCCCTACGCTGTCGGTCGAGCTTGCGATCCAGGCGGCGCAAGGCCTGTGCATCGGGGAGGACCTCGGGGCAGAACATTTGCAGTGATGCCCGTTGCTCGCAGACCATGGCGATGGTTTGTGGTCCGAGGTCTAGTCCGACGACGCCCTCGCCAAGCCGGTGCCGTTCTTTGCGGTAAGGGAGGCCCTCACAAATGAGTTGAGCGTAAAAGCACAGCTTGTCGCCAAGCTTGCGGCGAACCAGTCTGACATACTTCACCCGCGAGGCGAGCCCGTGCGCCTGGACGAGATCGGTGGGATCAATCATGGCAGGCAGGACCAAACCGCTCCATTCAACGCGGTCCTTCTCCCACCGAATGCCCACGGTCGCTTTTTTGCCCTCGACGCTGTCCATCTGGCTTGGCCCCTTGAAGCGGACGCGCTTTGCCTGTCCCAACAGGAGACGGTTGGCTGCGCGATAGGCTCGTGTCGCGAGTTTCTGCACGGCGTTGGCGTCCAGGTGCTCTTTGATCCAGGACCGTCGGAGTGTGCCTGCATACGCATGCAGTGCATATTCATGAAAGTGGTACTGGGTGCGAGCCTGTGAGAAGAGCTCCGTTCGTTGTGGATCATCTGTGGGGAGTTTGCGTGCCCGTTGGTACACCTTCGATTGCTGGATGAGCCGTACCCGGCGCCTGGCTTCTGCCAGACACGCGTTGTACACCTGGCGTGCTGCTTCAAACCGGGCTAGTAAGGTGCGTTGCTGGGCGGGGGTAACGCGCAGTGGGATCTCGCACACAAAGGAGGGAGTGCGCTTCTTCGTTGTTTCGGTTGTCGCAGCGCGTGCAGCCATCGAGACGATCTCCAGTCATCGAACGCATGTTCTTGTACGTAGTATACAGGAATCTGCCCTAGAATGCAAGAGGGAGGACCTGGTGCCAGTGCCGGAACGCTTTTCTTTCTCACATGGGTGTGCTATACTCAGCATATCAACCTCGCTATCCACTCGTCTTGTTCGGTTGCTCACGTCTGAGCAGAGAGGAGGAGCGCATGCCACTGGAAGGACTGCACCTGGGTCACTATCGCCTGCTGCGCCTGCTGGGCAGCGGCGGCATGGGCGAGGTCTACCTGGCCGAAGATGCCCGCATCGGCCAACAGGTTGCCATTAAAGTCATCCGCAGCGAGGGCATCGCCTACCCACAGAGCGAGAGCGCCAAAGAGGCGGCGCGCCTCTTCGAGCGGGAAGCCAAAGCCATCGCCCGACTGGATCATCCCAATATCCTGCCCCTGTACGCCTACGGGGAAGAGACGCTCAACGACACGCTGCTCACCTACCTGGTGATGCCCTACCGCAAAGAGGGCACCCTGGCGAGCTGGCTGCGGCAACGCGACAAGGCTGCGCCTCTCTCACCTGCCGAGGTAGCCCCCCTGCTTCAACAGGCCGCTGATGCGCTGCAACATGCCCATCACCAGTACGTGCTTCACCAGGATATCAAGCCCACCAATTTCCTCATCCGCGTGCGCGAAGACCACCCTGATCGTCCCGACCTGCTGCTCTCCGACTTCGGCATCGCCAAGCTCACGAGCGCGACCGGAAGCTTGAGCCAGAGCATCCGGGGCACGCCGACCTATATGCCTCCTGAGCAGTGGGATGGGCATCCGGTGCCTGCGACCGATCAGTACGCCCTGGCCATCATGGCCTACGAACTGCTGGTGGGACATCCCCCGTTTCAAGGGGGGCCGGGCCAGGTGATGCGCCAGCACTACCTGGCACCGCCGCCGGCGCCCAGTACGCTCAATCCGCGCTTGTCGGCCGCCATCGATGCCGTGCTGCTGCGTGCCCTCGCCAAGCAGCCCGACGAGCGCTTTGCCTCCGTGGCCGCCTTTGCGCGGGCCTTTCACGAGGCGGTGCAGAGCGACGGAGAACTGCGTGCCACCCTGGCCATCAGCCAGGTCGAGGCAGAGAGCGGGACCACGCGCACCCTGACCTTGCCAGGAGGACGACAGGTGAGCGTCACCGTGCCCGCAGGGGTGGGTGATAGCACGACCTTACGCCTGGAAGGTCAGGGGATGCCCTACTACGAGGGGGGTCCGGCAGGGCCGCTGGTGCTAACGCTTTCCATCTCGGCAGAAGTTAGTCCCTCGCCGCTGCCGCAGGACAGCACGGATCCCACTGTTGCCGTGTCGAAGCCCGACGCAGAGCTGCCTTCAGTCGAGGACCCGCGCATGCTGCCAGCACGTACCGAGCCTCCAGGTGACTTGGAGCCAATGGTGCCCGCATTCAATGAAAGCGAATCTGCTCCCACAGTCTTGGCGACCAATGCGCCATCCCTTCCCACGGAGGTAGCCACACCAGCGCGCCAAACAGCGCTTCCGGCGGAACTGGCTCGATCATCGACCCCTAAAGTTCCAGCCAAACAAGGACAACACGCGCCTCCACAGCTAAATCAAGAAGCAGGATTCACTCCGCTTCCACCGATGAGAAGAAATCCACATGTTAGACTCACTCTCGCTGTTTGCTTTCTTCTAGCGGTGTTGATTGGTGGCAGTATCCTCTTATACACAAATGGTATTTTCCCGTTCTCTAAGAATAGTAGTAGCGGCACGAGCAACACAAATAATAATAGTAATTCAAATGGCAGCACTGGTGCCATCGTGAATGGTAGAGGGTGCAAGAAGATAGGTGTACTTTTGCCTGAGACCGCCACCTCTGCTCGATGGGAAAACAAAGACAGGCCACTGTTGCAGCAATTCATTCCCCAGCAATTGTCTGGCGCAACCGTAGACTATAACAATGCCCAAGGTAGTGCCGATACCCAGCAGACACAGGCTCAAGCGGATCTTACGAACGGGGATTGTATCCTGGTAGTTGCAGCAGTCGATAGTATTCAATCGGCTGCGATCGTGTCGGCGGCAAAAGCGAAAGGGGTACCAGTCATTGCCTATGACCGCCTGATTTATAGCAACGATCTCAACTATTATGTCTCCTTCGACAACACGAAGGTAGGCGCGCTACAGGGTCAGTATATTGCCGATCACTACCAGAGTTATGTTACTGCTAATGGCACGACCAACACTGTGATGATCGATGGTGCCCAGACGGATAACAATGCTCTCCTGTTCGCTGCGGGCGCCCATAGCGCGCTTGACCCGTTGTTCTCCAGCGGCGCTCTCAAAAAAGTCTATGAGAAATTCACACCAAACTGGGACAATGCAACCGCTCAGACCGAGATGCAAGCAGCACTACTCGCGAATGGGAATAGTATCGCGATCGCGTATGTTGCCAACGATGGTATGGCAAACTCGGTAATTGCTGCGCTCAAAGCGGTGAATCTCAATGGAAAAGTGCTTGTCACTGGCCAGGACGCGACGGTTGCGGGGATACATAACATTCTTACTGGTGACCAGGCCATGACCGTTTACAAAAAAATCGATCTCGAGGCTAATGCGACTGCTCAGTTGGTTGCTGCTATCAGCAATGGGACGGACACCTCTTCCCTGACAAGTGGTCAAACCACCACGCTTCCGATTAGTGGTGGTGCCGCTATTCCCTCAGTTATTGAGACTCCAATATCAGTGGACAAGTCGAATATTGCATCGACAGTAATCGCTGATGGCTTTGTGACAGCAGCAGATGTCTGCCAGGGTCTTCCGTCAGGCACTGGCGGTTTTTGTCCCTAGATTTAGGGGGTGCTCGGTCATGCTAAATGCTTCCAAGTTGATCATGCGGCCTGAGCGAGTGACAGAGGAACATCTTGATCCTTGTCTGGCGCAAACGGACTCCCGATATGACGAAGCACATCAGCGGGAGTCCGGGCCAGGGCCTGAAAATGGTGCTCCACATCTAGCTCAGCAGGAGCGCGAAATCACTGCGGTGATGATTATGGGTCACGACCCGGCGCGAGACACGCCAGAGCCATTCAATGCGGTTGGCATCCGGATCATAGGCAGGGGTATAGACCAGATACAAGTGCTCCTGCAACTCAGTCCGCATGCGGCGCACGAGGAGGGACCCAGCCGACGTGTGCGTCTTGAGATTGTCGGTGATGACGATGGCGACGCGTCCGCGCCGCTTGGAGCGGGCCACGGCGGTACGCACCTGCGCGACATCACACATCGGCGGTGCGCCCGGGAGCAACCCGGCCATCGAACCAACCATCGCGCCAGTCCAGCAGACCAAAGCCGTAGACCTTACGGTTATCTCCAGATGCCTCGACCAGACGCTGCCCGCGCCGTCTTTTTGGAGACCAGATGCGCGTAAGTGTCGGGTGAAAGGCAAACTGCATCTCATCTTGGAGGTAGAGGTCAGCATGTGGCAGGATAGCCAGCAAATCGGGCAGATCAGCAGGAAGCTGATTCCACAGGTCAACTTCCACTAAATCTTGCATGGGTCGAGGTTCGGGTACGGTGGTACCGGCTAACAGAACCTCTACCTAGCCTCGCGTTTCCCACGTAGTTGGCTTTCTCTTCGGCCTTGCGCCGCAACGTCCAGGTCGGACGCTTGCAGACGTAATCATGGGCATGTAAGTACACGCGCACGGTCTCCTCCGTGACCTGAACACCCGTTTGCTGGTATAAGTATTCTGCGAGCCTCTCAGTGGTCCAGTTCGCTGTGTCCTGTCCTACTTCATGGGGGTCCAACTCGATGACTCGCACCAACTCAGCCTCCCAGGCTGCCGTGACCGTTCGCTCTCGG
>JBKPAZ010000154.1:0-13413 GCA_046726655.1 Chloroflexota bacterium | reverse complement strand
CCCGCAAGGAGCTCCTTGCGGGTGTCCTCGTTGCCCGCTCTCCCAGTAGGTATAGAAACCCCTGCCACTTTTCCTGCCGAGCATGCCTGAAATCACCATGCGGCGCAGCACCGGGGGAGGTGCGTAGAGTGGGGTCTTATTAGCTCTACTAAACTTGTGCTTTCCGCACTTCAATCATTTGTGCCACGATTTCAGCGATATCCTCGATCTGCATCTTCTCCTCTGCCTCTACCCCCTTGATGCCATCGTCAAACATCGTGATGCAGAACGGACAAGCGGCAGCGAGAACTTCAGCTCCCGTATCCAGAGCTTCGGTTACACGAGCTTGATTGACACGTTTGCCAATCTTTTCCTCCATCCAGGCACGGCCACCGCCACCGCCGCAGCAGAAGCTCTTGTTGCGATTACGGCGCATCTCGGTGACACCGTTGCTGTTGAGTACAGTGAGCACACGACGCGGCTCATCGTATATATCGTTGTAGCGCCCGATGTAGCAGGGATCGTGATAGGTCAGCTGGCGCTCGTCAAAGCCTTTGGGTAGCGTAATCTTCCCCTCGGTTAAGAGTCTATCGATGAAGACGGCATGGTGAACCACTTCATAGTTGCCGCCCAGCTGCGGGTATTCGTTCTTGATCGTGTTGAAGCAGTGCGGGCAGGCTGTCACAATTGTACGGTGCTCCACTGCTACACCCGCTACGGCATTACCCGCAGCGTGCCCGTTGTGCCCATCGCTACGGTCAACGGTGGTATTGAAGCCGTAGCTGTCGAGCGTCTCGATGTTCTGTTGCGCCATCATCTGCCACAGGTATTCGTTGCCGATACGCCGCGCAGGATCACCCGTACACCACTCCTGGGGACCGAGAATAGCAAAGTTCACCTCGGCTGCCTTCAGAATCTTCGCAACAGCGGTAGCCACTTGCTTGTTGCGCTGATCGAAGGAGCCCATGCAGCCAACCCAATAGAGCACTTCAGCGTCTGGATTCTCAGACATAAGCGGTACACCCAGTCCGGCGGCCCATTGGGCGCGCGTATCGTTATTGATCTCCCAGGGATTGAAGTTACGCTCAATATTATTGAACAGTGAGGTCACCTCGGCTGGAAAATCGCTCTCTTCCATCACCAGGTGGCGGCGCATATCCACAATCTTCGGCACATGCTCGATGGCGACGGGACAGATCTCCATGCAGGCCTGGCAGGTGGTGCAAGCCCACAAGGCATCAGTAGAGATGATGCCGCCGACCATGGGCTCGTGATGGGCTTTTCGCTCTGTAGCGGTTTCGTCAGCAGGAAGCCCGGCTACCCCGATCTTGCTCCACAGCGTTTGCTCGCCGAGGATCTCTTTGCTTTGCACAAAGAGCGCTTCCTTGACCCCCAGGATGATTTCCTTGGGGAAGAGCGGCTTGCCTGTATTGGCCGCGGGACACACGATGTTGCAGCGCCCGCATTCTGTGCAGGCATAGCCATCAAGCAACTGCTTCCATGTGAACTGTTCTGGCTTCGAAACGCCATAGTCTTCGCGTTCCTCAAGGTTCTCCATCAAGGGGAGCGCCCCTTTCGGCGCGTAGTTTTCGAAGAAGACGTTAAAAGGCGTTGCCATTAAATGCAGGTGCTTTGAGCGTGGTAAATAGCACAAGAAAGCGAAAACGACGATGACATGGATCCAGAAGAAGACACGGAACAAGACGGTGTTGGTAGCTGTTCCCAGTCCACTGAGTACGCGATTGAGCCACATGCCTATGAGCGACCAGGCCGCGCCGTCGGTTGCGGCATACTGAAAGCCTTCAACGAGTGCCAGGGTGAGGAGCACCGCAAAAATCAGGCCAAGGATAATGTAGCCATCCCACGGCCCGTGCAAAAAGCTCCTCAGTTGCTGGGGACGTATTACAGCTCGCCGGTAAGCAAAGAATACCAGGGCAATCGTGACCAGGAGGATAAAAATATCCAGGATGGCCGCAAAGACGTGGCTCTCGCCAATCACCGGTAAGGAGAGATTGAACACTCCAAGCATCAGGTTGAGCAGGCCTAACTGGATAATAATGAAGCCCCAGAACGTCAAGAAATGCGCAATGCCAGGGATGGGATCCCGTAGCACGCCACTCTGTCCCAGGACGACCAGGAAAAATTGACCAATCCGATCTCCAAGGTGGTCGGTACGGTTCTCAGGTCGAGCTTTGACCAGGAGCGCAATTAACTCTCTCGTCCGCGTGGCGAAGAGGGTAACCGCTCCTAAGGCCAGCAGCACAAAGAGGAGTGTGCCGATCCAATTCCCGGTAGGTGAAATCGCAGGGGGAGCCATACGAACCTCCGTTTGTAGTTGGTAGGGCGCACTGCTATGCCCCCCACCACACTTACTGAGACTTACGCTGTTTCACTTCTTGCGTGAGTTGCGGCAGAATGGCCAGCACATCACCAACAACGCCCAGGTCAGCAATCGCGAAGATGGGCGCATGCTCATCTTTGTTGATCGCTACAATGTATTTGGAGCCTTTCATGCCCGAAATGTGCTGAATAGCGCCGCTAATGCCACACGCAATATAGAGATTGGGTTTCACAGTCTTCCCCGTTTGCCCAATCTGATAGCTGTAAGGCACCCAACCAGCGTCGACGATAGCTCGAGTCGCACCGGCCGCTCCATCCAGGGCAGTGGCAAGTTCCTCCACCAAACGGAAATTGTCAGCCTTGCCCAATCCGCGACCTCCGCCGATGATGACGGTGGCGTCCTCGATTGATGGACCCTCACTTGGCAACTCAACGCGATCAACGATCTTCATTTGCTGCGATTCGGCACTCAATGTGATGTTGAGTGTCTCAATTTCTGCGGTCTTACCCTCGTGATGCTCCACCGCAAAAGCTTTCGGCAGCGTCAGCACAATGCCTGGCCCTGCTACGGGCAGGGTTGCGGTCACAACGTTCTCGCCACCCCAGGGAACGGTTACCTGGAGGATATCGCCCTCAAATTGCAGGTCAGCGGCATCAGTAATCAGACCCATGTTGTGGCGTACATTGAGACGAGCCGCGATGTCGCGCAGCTCAAAGGTGTATGCAAACATCAACAACCCGGGCTGGTGCTGCTTGAGCAGTTGACTGATTGTGTCTACGGCTGGAAGCGTTAAATAATGGTCGTAGGTGGCGTCAGCGTGTACATAGACCTTCTCTGCTCCATATTCACCAAGTGTTGGGGCAACATCGGCAGCAGCGGAACCCAGCACGATCGCTTCAGCACGACCCAACTGGGCAGCTTTTCCCAGTACCTCCAAAGAGGAACGAGCAGGCTGACCTTTTTCCAATTCAACCAGGACCCAAATAGTTTTTGGCATGATCTCCATCCTCCTAGAGCAACTGGTAGCGCTGCAAAAAGTTGGCGATTACCTGGGCAGCATCGCCCTCGTCTTTCAGCACCTGTCCCGCTGAACGGGTTTCAACTTTGCCAACGGTCAGGACGCGCTCGCGTGCGCCTGCTTCACCAACCTGTGAGGGATCAATCCCCAGGTCAGCCAGGCTCAACTGGGTAAAGGGTTTCTTCCTGGCTCCCATAATGCCTTTCATGGTGGGGTAGATCGCTTCAAACGAGCCGCTGGCGATGGTCATCACTGCAGGCAAGGGACTTTCGACGATCAGGTAGCCAGTGAGGGTGACGCGCTTGACAATGGCTTTTTGACCCTCAATGTTGACCTCGCGCGCAAAGGTCAGTTGTGGTAAATCAAGAAACTCTGCGATGCCGCCGGGCACCATGCCAGTGTAGCCGTCGGTGCTCTCAGTGGAGCACAAAATGAGATCCGCGTTTTCCTTTTTCAAAACCGCCGCAAGGACGCGAGCTGTACTGAGTGCATCGGAACCAGCCAAGGCGGGATCGGTGACGAGGATGGCACGGTCTACACCCATTGCCAGGGCGCGACGCAGTGCCTCCTGGGTGCTGGCCGGTCCCATGCTCACAGCGGTAACTTCGCTGTTGGGAGTGGTATCCCGCAGTTTGATCGCTGCCGCAATGGTAACTTCGTCACCGGGGTCGAGCACAAGCGAGACTCCGCTGCGCACAAGCCGTTTTGTGTTGGGATCGAGCCGACTGACGACGGTGTTAGGATCTGGGATCTGTTTGATACAGACGTATATCTTCATTGCTGTATTGCCTCATCCTTATCGGGAACAATAATGCAAGTAATGCCGCATAATCGGGCCTCTACTTCAGCAAATCGCGTGCGACGATGAGTCGCTGGATCTGGTTCGTGCCTTCATAGATCTGCGTAATCTTTGCGTCACGCAGCATGCGCTCAGCAGGGTACTCTTTCATGTACCCATAGCCGCCCAGGATCTGGATCGTATCATTGGTGACCTCCATCGCAACATCCGAAGCGAATGTTTTAGCCATCGCTGAGTATTTGCCGAAGTTTTTCTCACTGCGATCCATCATCTCTGCCACATTGTACACAAGTAGACGTGCCGCCTCGATTTTCGTGGCCATATCGGCCAGCATAAACTGAATGCCCTCGTTGTCGGCAATCGGTTTCCCGAACTGGATACGCTGCTTGCTGTAGGAGACCGCCAGGTCGAGGGCACCCTGCGCAATGCCCAGTGCCTGCGCAGCAATGCCTGGGCGAGTACGATCCAGCGTCATCATCGCAATCTTAAAGCCATCGCCTTCGCGCCCAAGCAGGTTCTCTGCTGGTACCTCGCAGTCGGTAAAGATCAGTTCAGCCGTCTGTGAGCCTTTGATACCCATCTTATCTTCGATCCGACCCACCGAGAAGCCGGGAAAATCCTTCTCGACGATAAACGCGCTGATGCCATGCGTTCCTTTCGCCCGGTCAGTCATAGCAAAGACGGAGTTGACCTGCGCCAGACCTCCATTGGTAATGAAGCGTTTGGAGCCATTGAGAATGTACTTATCGCCTTGGCGTATAGCCGTGGTCTGCATGGCTGACGCATCCGAGCCAGAACCTGATTCGGTGAGCGCGTAGGCTGCCATCCACTCACCGCTGGCTAAGGGTGGCAGATAGGTGCGCTTCTGCTCTTCGGTACCGGCCAACAAGATTGGAATTGACCCAAGTTGCTGCACGCAGAGGATGAGGGCAGTCGTTGCACAGTGGCGCGACAATTCTTCAATTGCCATCAAGATTGCCAGTTCGCTCGCTCCGATACCGCCGTATTCGGTGGGAAACGGCATTGCCAGAATATCTTGCTGCGCCAGCAGCTCTTTCATATCCCAAGGAAATTGCGCAGTGTGGTCGATCTCTGCTGCCCGTGGGGATACTTTCTCCAGGGCGATCTCACGAAGTACTTCAATAAGTGTCTGTTCGTCCTCTGACAAGTGGGACAGGGCCATCTGGACGCTCCTTTCCAGTCTGAGAATTGATAGAGTACCCGCAAGGGGCACCACTACAGCACGCTCCGCTGAATGATCAAAGAAAGCCAATACAGCCAGTGTGCAGTTTACAAACGACGACATGTTCGGAGATAGAGTAGCCATCAGAGTATACATGGAAAACACCACAAAAACAACAAGCGATCTGCTTTTGCAGGGCTATTTAAGAGTCGAGAGAACAAGTGTGATGAAATTGTGATATTTTCTCTCTCTTCTCCTCACTTGCCGCGACTTTTAAATGGCTCTAGTCCTATGTTATAATCTGGTAAAGTCGGTTCTCACGAGATGCGAGGCTCGGCTGGCTCAACCCAAAGAAGGGACAAGAAAAATATGGATGCACAAGCAGAAAAAGCACGGCAGGATGATATTCTTACTATCAACGTCAAGGGCCAACGTCTGCGTATCGCCACGAGAACGGGGAATGGCACTGGCACGCCGCTGCTGCTCATGAATGGCATCGGCGTCGGTCTCGAGGGGTTCCAGCGGCTCGTCGACGAGCTTGACCCGGGCATCGAAATCATTCGCTTTGATGTGCCGGGTATCGGCGGGTCGCCGACACCAACGATGCCGTACCGTCTTTCGACGCTGTGCTATTTGATCGTGCAGATGCTTGATCAACTGGGCTACAAGCAGGTAGATGTGCTTGGCATCTCGTGGGGCGGCGGGCTAGCCCAGCAATTTGCCTTTCAATATCGCCAACGCTGCCGGCGGCTGATCCTGGTCAGCACCGGACCAGGGATGTTTATGGTCCCCAGTCGCCCATCCGTACTTATGAAAATGGCGTCCCCTCGGCGCTTTATGGATATCGCCCCGGAGATCTATGGAGGGGATCTAGAGTCAAATCCAGAGTTCGTGCACCAGATGGCTCATGCCATGCAGAATGATGAGCCGCTCGGCTACTTCTATCAAATGATGGCTGGCATGGGTTGGACCAGTCTCCCGTGGCTCATGTTCTTACAGCAGCCAACGCTGATTCTTGCCGGGGACGACGATCGGCTTGTTCCAGCAATCAATGCGAAGATCATGCGGAGACTCATCCCTCATTCAAGGCTGCACATTTTTCATGGTGGGCACCTGGGGCTTTTAACCCATGCCAAGGAACTTGTACCCCGCATTGAGCACTTTCTTGAGGCTCCCGACCGAACTCTGTAGGTGGCGGTAGAGGCAGGGGCGGCAGAGGGCGGCTGCGGGGCCTCTTGCGGGTGCCTTCCGTTCCCTCCGCCTCTCTGGTCCCTTTCCTGAAAAACTTACCCGTGTAAGCCTCGTGCTTGCCCACTAGCTGTGCTTCTGGCGCATAACCTTCTTGTCGAGCTTGCCTACACTGGTCTTCTCCAGGCTGTCTACAAATCGGACGTCTGGCACTGCCCATTTTGAGATGGCACCCCGGTCTGCCCAGGCTTTGACATGGACCTGGATGTGTTCCTCCGTCACCATGCTCACGCTCTCCTCCCTCAACACGATCAAGGCCAACGGGCGCTCCCCCCATCTCTCATCTGGCCTGGCAATCACCGCCACCTCACTTACCCCTGGGTGCTGAGAAATGATGTCCTCGATCATCAGAGAAGAAATCCACTCGCCGCCGCTCTTAATAACGTCTTTTATACGATCGGTGACCAGCAGATACCCCTCGGGATCGATTGTCCCGATATCCTTAGTGTGCAGATAGCCGCCGCGCCAGAGATCCTCGGAATTGACCGGGTCGTTCAGGTAGCCCTGGGTGAGCCACGGGGCGCGCACAACGACTTCGCCGCTTGCCTTGCCATTATGTGGCACGTCATGCATCTGCTCATCAACGATACGCAACTCAACGAGTTGGATCGGTAGACCTGCCTTGGTTCGGTATGCAATTTCCTTGTCTGCGTCAAGTTCGGTCATGCCGGGTTTCAGTTGGGCAAGCGTCAAGATCGGGCAGGTCTCTGACAGGCCGTAGCCGCCGAAGACATCGATCCCCTTGTCCAGAGCCAGCTTCGCCAGGCCCTTTGGCAGAGCCGAACCCCCGATGATTACCGTCCACCCAGCCAAATCAACATCTCTGGCCGCCGGGCTCGCAAGCAGCATATGCAGAATAGTGGGCACACAGTGGGAGAAGGTGACTTTTTCCCGTTTGATCAGATTCAACAACGTATCCGGAAGGTAGCGACCCGGGTAAACCTGCTTGAGGCCCATGGCTGCTGCTATATAAGGAACCCCCCAGGCATGGACGTGGAACATGGGGGTAATGGGCATGTAAACGTCGCCATAATGGAGGCGCTGATGCGCAGCGGGGCTTGCCAACGTCCCAAGCACAGCCAGGGTATGCAACACCAGTTGCCGGTGGCTAAAGTAGACTCCCTTCGGATCGCCGGTCGTGGCCGTCGTATAGAAGGTCGTTGCGCGGGTGTTCTCATCAAAGTCGGGGAAATCGAAGTGCTCTGAACTCTTCGCCAGTAGATCTTCGTACTCTGCTGCAAGCGCAAGGGGGGACGGCGGGCGTTCTACATCACTGCCTCCATCGCTTAACACCACAAAGGCTTTCACCGTCTTCAGGCGATCCTTGATGGAGTCGAGGATCGGCAAAAAATCTCAGACAGTCTATGATTATAGCACAAACTGGCTCACAACATGTTTGCCCTGCGCCACTTTACAAGCGTCATTCTTCTGCCTCACCCCTACGGAGCATGCGCCGCCTCCAGGGTATGCGGGACATACTCTGTGAGGATCTCCAGCGTATCCAGACTCGGGTCCAGTTGTTTCGTGATACCGTCCAGGAGTCCGAGTGCCCGTCCCATCAAGATCAGATCGACAGGGATGTGACCGATGCTTCTTCCTAGTTGCTGGCCGATAGCCGAAGTGTCTAGAGCAGATGTATCCTGTTCTCCGCTCAGCAGCACGCCTACGAGCTGCAGAAGGGTAGTGATATCCACCTCTTTATCGAGCTGCATTCCGGCTTCAGCCAGCGCTTTGGTCAGCCGTTCGAAATCGGCTACTAAGAGCGCTTGCACTATCTCGCTGAGCGCGTGGACGAGGGTGGGCTTTAAGCGGACGGTGAGTCCATGATCCAGTAAGATCAGCTTTGGTCCCGGTTGTACAAGCAGATTGCCGGGATGCGGGTCTGCATGCAAGATGCCGAGACGAAAGACCTGCTCGGCAAAAACATCGTTCAGCAAATGGGCTACTGCATGGGGGGAAATGTCCGCCTCCAGCAAAGCCGTGCGGTCAGTAATCTTGATCCCATCAATAAATTCCATCACGATCAGGCGTTTGGTGCTCAAGTCCGGGATCTCAGCGGGCACCAACACATCCGTCCGGTGTTGCAATGCCGCCCGTAACTCTGTCATAGCCGCCGCCTCGCGCTGGAAATCGAGTTCCAGGGGAAGCGTTTCCTTCAAGTAGTCGAGAATGGGTTGGAGCTGGACGTTTGGGAACAGGCGGGCAACTAGCTTCACAATCCGCTGCAACACTGCCAGGTCGGTCGTGATTATTCCTCCGATTTCCGAGTACTGGACTTTGACAGCAACCTCACGCCCATCATAGAGCCGTGCACGATGGACCTGGGCAATCGAAGCAGCCGCTACCGGTTCCGGATCGATCCACTCGAACACCTCTTGTGGGCTCCGGCCAAGTTCTTGCCTGATTGTCCTTGCCATCTCCGACCAGGGATGTGGCGGCACGCGATCCTGAAGCTTGGAGAGGGCCCGTACATATGAAGCGGGAAGGATGTCGGGACGTGTTGAGGCAAACTGACACGCTTTGATCAAAGTTCCTCCGAGCGCAGCCGCCGTATCGAGGATGCGGTTCGCGCTGCGCCGATGCTGCAATTCCCAGTCTTGGGGCTGGACCAGATGATGACTCCACCGCCCTCTTTCTTTAAGAACCATATAACTGGTCAAGATATCTGCCGCAAGGGTTCCTAGTATTAACTCACGCGACCTTTCTTGGCCCACATGGGTAACGCGGCTGTAGTGTTCCAGCAGCTTGAAGTACGCATCCACCCAGAGAAAATTCGTCGAACGAGTCAGATCACCCAGACGTGCGATGAACGCTAGAGGATCACATAGGCCGCCTTTGACTGTGAGAGCCGCTTGTGCATCCTCAATGGCACGCCCAATAACCTCTCTCTGATCAAGAATCCATGGCATAGCAATTTGCTCCTTTTATCTAAAGATGTGGGCGATGATTGAAAGACAGTCAGCCAACTGCAAGGAATGTGTGACACACCTTTACTATATGTATTTTGCATATATATGATTATAACATATAAAAGCTGCAATTGCAATGCGATGAATCTGACATCCGCTCATAAAGCGGGAGTGCAGAGGGCGGCTGCCCTCTGCGGTGGCCTGGGGACCTCCTCCAGGCTAATTGACACGCTTCTCGTGTCCCTCCCATTCCTTATCACGTAGCACAAATTTTTGTATTTTCCCTGTGGAGGTCTTCGGTAACGAGCCGAACTCTACGACCGCGGGGCACTTGAAGTGGGCGAGGCGTTCTCGACAGAAGACGATTACCTCTTGCTCGGTCGCCGTTTTCCCCTCCTTCAAAGTCACATACGCCTTGGGACGTTCACCCCATTTCTCGTCGGGGATAGCGATGACAGCACATTCCATAACAGCAGGATGCTGTGCGACTATCTGCTCCACCTCAATAGTCGAGATGTTCTCGCCACCCGAAATGATGACGTCCTTTTCACGGTCGCGCAATTCAATATAGCCATCAGGATGCCATACGCCGATGTCGCCAGAGTGAAACCACCCACCCTTAAATGCCTCTGCCGTGCCTTCTGGGTTATGGTAGTAACCCTTCATGACGTTGTTCCCATGCATTACAACCTCACCCATTGTTTGACCATCGCGAGGCACATCGTTCATTAACCTATCGACAACACGTATGGGATCAGAGACCACATTGCTCTGCCCCTGTCGAGCAAGAAGGCGCGCTTGTTCTCCAGCAGGAAGATGATCCCACTCTGAGTGCCATTCGCATACAGTGTAAGGACCATACGTTTCAGTCAGACCATACACATGGATGGGGTGGATGTTCAGTTCTTTTAACTGCGCGAGCAATGTGGGGGAGGGAGGCGCGCCAGCTACTGTCAGAGTCAATTGCTGGTCGAGGCGATGCGCTTGCGGATGGTTGACCAGCAAAATTTGCACCGTGGGGGCCCCGTTATAGTGCGTTACGCCTTCAGACTCAAGCAGGTCCCACACAAGGCCTGGATCGAGGGCGCGCAGACAAACATGCGTACCTCCCACGGCGGTGACGCCCCAGGTAAAGCACCATCCATTACAGTGGAACATGGGAAGTGTCCACAGGTAGACACTGCTGCTGTTGAGACCGGTTTCGATGACTTCAGTAAGGGCGTTGAGGTAGGCTCCCCGATGGGTGTACATGACGCCTTTGGGATTGCCAGTGGTGCCTGACGTGTAGTTAATCGAGATTGTTTCTTCCTCATCTTCCAACCAACTCTTGATAGGCTCGGGCGATCCAGCCGCAAGGAACTCCTCATAGGGGTCGTCGGGTGCACCGGTGTCGTCGATCCGCACTACCCGTAAGCCCTCTATATTCAGAGGCTTGATCAAGTGAAGAAGTGTGGCATCAACGAAAAGGAACTTCACAGCTGAATGATTGAGGATGAAGTCAATCTCCTGCGAGTTCAAACGGGTGTTAATAGCCACCAGGATACCACCAGCAGCAGGTACCGCAAAGTGTGCCTCGAGCATGGCAGGTATATTGGGACACAGGAAGGCAACCCGGTCGTGCTTCTGAAGGCCGCTCTCACGCAGATGTGAGGCAAGGCGATAGACACGCCAGGCAAATTCACGATAGGTATACTGTCGATCCCCATGAACTATTGCTGTCTTTTCGGGAAAGACAGATGCACTACGCTCCAGAAAACTCACAGGCGTGAGTTCGGTTCGATAGACTTTTTCTTCCATGATATGCTCCTTTCATAGCAATCGCGGCAAAGGCTGAAACCCGGCACCTATCCATCGCTCTAACGACGTTGGCGCGTCTACTGCTGCGCAGTCAAGTGCGATGTGAAGGAGCAGGGGTGCCACTACATTTCTTTTTGGTGTTTAGACTCATTCTTGTTAGAAAGTAACATTGTGATATCACAATTCGCTCACTAAACAAGTAAGGAGGATAACGATGAGGTCACAAATTCCGAGTTCTGACTAGCGGCCTTTCCACTGTGGCTTGCGCTTTTCGGCGAACGCCTTGGGACCCTCAACAGAGTCCTCTGAGGCGAGCAGGCGCTGCAGGCGCGGCTGATCGGCTCGCATCGCCTCTTCCACGGGGATATTCAGTCCCGCGAGGGCGGCCTCCTTGGTGAGCCGCACGGAGAGCGGGGACCCCTCCAGAATGTCGTTGGCCCAGCGCTCGGTCGCCGCCATCAGTTCAGAGGCAGGTACCACTTCGTTGACCAAGCCTATACGATACGCCTCCCCCGCTGTGATCTGCCTGCTGGTGAGCAGCAAGCCCATCGCCTGCTTGAGCGGAATCTGCTGTGGCAGGCGATGCAACCCGCCTCCTCCGGCGACCAGACCTACGCGTGGCTCGGGCAGGCCGAAGCGTGCATGCTCAGCCGCAATGATCAGGTCGCACGCCAATGCGATCTCGAAGCCTCCCCCGACGGCGACGCCATTCACCGCCGCAATGATAGGTTTGTCGCAGACGAAGCTGCTCGTGATCCCGCCAAAGCGAACCCGTTCGCTGTACGCCGGTAGCTTCCCCCCCCTGGCGGTTACCACAGCCGTCGCTTTGAGATCGTAGCCTGCGGAGAACGCCCGGTCCCCTGCGCCCGTCATAATCGCCACCCAGGACTCGTCATCTTGCTTGAAGTCGTCGAAGGCCGCGCTCAACTCGGCATTCGCGTCGTAGTGCAGGGCGTTCATCACCTCGGGGCGATTGATCGTCACGTAGGCGATGTGCCCTTTCTTTTCATAGATCACATACTGATACCCCATCAGGAGCGTCTTCCTTTCTCTTTCATCAGGTTCGCCAGGTGCGTTGTCATTTTTGACAATCGAACCTGTTTTGATTGTCAAGATTCAGTAGGACAAAGACCAGGATTGTCCTACACTGCTGATTGTTGTAGTATATCACCCTGTGCCTTGTTGAGGAGTTTGGGTATAGAGCCTGATTTTTGATTGGTTATCTTACCTCGTCCACACTCCCTTTAGATCACACTCCCTACAGAATGCCCTTGCGCTGAGATGCTGCATAATCTATTTTCCGCTTTTATCGATTGAGATTGAATATAATATGTAGAGGCTTCCATTTCCTGCTACGTTCGCATATATAATGCTCGGTGGGGATAGTTATTTGTTTAATAGAAGAGTCTTGACGTGATTCTCCATACTTGTTACGATAGTGCAAGTAGGGACAGACATTCTAGTAGTTTTTAGGAAAGTAAAAATCCATGATAGAGGCACAGCGCGACCAAGAAAAACAGTTGAGGCTAATTGAGATAGATGCAGATCAACTTTCATTGCCGTCAAGTAATGGCGGTTCAGCTTTCTGCGATCCTGCCTTCGCCAGCAATAAAACATTGCCTCTTCATAGATGGGTTCCATGGATCGCTGGTTTCTCCAGCGATTTCGTCAAAGATGCTTTGAGTAGATACTTGAATGGCAAAGGTACCGTTTCTGTAATCGAAGTCCATCATAACTTTCTATCCTTTCCACGTTCCAATTACAAGCTGCAAGAAGAAATATCCATTAAGGATGAATCCATGATATTGTTAAGAGGCATGGAGTTTCAAAATTTTAACTGTTCAGCTTGACACTCTAACACAGGGACACGTCTTTTACAAGAATCGGGAGAATAGTCCAGTTATCATTTTTCACAAGATCATTAACGCCATGTTTTTTTGTGTATCGCCCCACGCCAGTACTTCACACTCTTGCGCAAATCGTCTAGATCAGCGGTGTCATTGGCCTCGAAAGGATGATTAGGTTCGAGGAAAAAGTAGACTTCTGTATCGCAATTCATATGTGCAGCGAATGCTGCTCCGCACGGTGGATTGAATCATACCCCTTCGCTACTGGCAGGGTGGATGAAATGGTCAAAGC
>JBKPAZ010000153.1:0-12375 GCA_046726655.1 Chloroflexota bacterium | reverse complement strand
TGACTCTCCAAGCCTGATGCTTTCCTAGCATGCTCTGTTCCCTTGTGACGTTTCCATCTCCGGTAAGCTAGTTGACCATACGGGTTCTCTCTACCCGTAGTTCCCCTGGGAACAATGCAAAAGGCGCCTTACGGACGCACTCCAACTCCCCCCTTCTGATTGGTGATCGCATATACTTTTGACACAGGCTACTTCCGTACCTTTCATCTGGCCATAGCAGGTTACTCTTGCTCATGTCTGCAGATTGTAAGGACATTGTAACAAATGCATCGTTGAGAAGCAACTAGAGGTTTCATATTTTCATATTTGACACCTCCACTTACCAGGCCATACAATTTGAACAGAACGTTGGTATTACATAGCTACTAAAACACAAAAGAAAGTTCCTTCACATGCAACAAACTTCCCCGGTGCAGCCTCACCGCCAGGATGAGCCGCTTCCTGAAGCTCGCGAGGTTGCTCCAGGTATCTGGAAAATCACTTTACCTATCCCTTTTCCGCTGCGTACTGTCAATGTACATGCTCTAGTTGGCAACGATGGGTGGGCGCTGGTAGATGCCGGTATAGGTATGCCTGACTCCCGCACAGCATTCTGGACGGGTTTACAACACATTGGACTTAGCCTTGATAAACTACGCACTATTGTTCTCACACACCATCACCCTGACCATATTGGCCTCTCAGGAGAACTGCAGGAACAGAGTGGCGCGACAGTTTACATGCATCCTCTTGATGAAGCCGGGGTGCAAATCATCTGGACAGGTACCATGCCTGAGCGGTTCAACAGTGTCTCGCAGTTCTTCAGGCAGCATGGTCTACCTCCCACCGAATTCTGGTTTACCCAGGTAGACCCGCAGGTCATGCGCACTATCATTCGCGTTCCGCCGCACGAAGCGATTACCCTGGTTGAAGATGGTGAGGCAATTGACCTGGTGGGCGAACGTTACCGTGTGATCTGGACACCCGGGCACTCAGATGGGCACATATGTCTCTTCCGCGAACGCGATGGTGTCTTCCTGGCAGCCGATCACGTTTTACCACGCATCACGCCGAATGTCGGCCTCTACTCAGAGCGTGACCGTGAGAATCCTCTGGGTGACTATCTACACTCACTGGAAAAGGTTGCCAATCTGCCGGCCAGCATCGTTCTTCCGGGGCACGGTGAACCATTTACCGACCTGGCAGGACGTACCGCAGAAATCATCGAACACCACAGACAGCGCGAGTTGCAGATTCTAGCACTGCTCAATGGGCGACCACAACATGCTTACGACGTTGCTGAACAACTCTTTGGACATCGTTGGAACAACAGCGAGGCGCGTCGAATGGCGGTTGCTGAGACACTGTCACATCTTGAGCACCTGCGATTTGGTGGACAGGTCGAACAACACCGCAATAAGGATGGGTTTATCCTGTACGCAGTGGCGTAGGGAAGAGCTTGAAGGCGTCCTTTTCACGCCGCCCACGAAGCCAATTTTGTAACTGCTCGCTTGTTTTAGAGGGCCTTCTCAAGCCGTCTTACGGCATGAGCCTAGCTCTCAAGCACGTTCAGCCCCTTGCATTCTTTCAAGTCGCGTGCTATACTCCTTTACGGCAGTGAGTTGTGAAGCCGCTTTACAAGGCCCAATAGTAAAATAATGGGACGAGAAGCGACGTATGTTCATGTTGTAAGGAGGATTTTAAACCCATGGCTACAACAAAATCTACAGCGACTATCGTTGGTCGGCAAGAACTGACAAAGCGTATTGCTGTGCAAGCAGGACTGACCCAGAAGAAGGCCGCCGAAGTATTAGAAGCCACACTGGATAACATCCGCGATTCTCTCAAGTCGGGTAACGAGGTACGTTTAGTGGGCTTTGGTTCTTTCAAGGTACGCAGGAGCGCAGCCCGCAAGGGTGTGAACCCACGAGATCGCCAACCTCTCAGCGTTCCTGCAAAGAACCGGGTGCGTTTCTCCCCAGGGAAAGAACTCTCGGAGGCAGTCGTCAAGGTCAAGAAGTAATATTGGGGCTACCCTTGTGGGCGCTCCATTATAGTTAGTGGGGGCAGAATGCTGCCCTTACAAAGTGTTTTTACTCGCTGCCATTCTTTTACCTCCCCTTGTTGGTATTGGTAAAGGTGAGTATCTGGCAGGCTATTACAATACCTGCCTGCTATCACATCGCCAGTCCCCACAAGGGGTTGCCATTTTTATATTTCCTTGGGTATGAGTTCTCCATGCTGATTGTGTTGCCGGTCTATACATATCATGCACGAATGGAGTAAAATAAGATCACAAAGAGATCACAAAGAGATCACGAAGAAGTGAAAATATAGGCCTTTATACAAGGAAGTAAACAGGTCAATCGGTCAAACAGCATTGGACACTCGAAGAAAGAGGGGCCTATGGCGATCAGCAATATGGCGCTTGCGGGACTTACCCGAACGCAACTTCTAGAAATGCATTATAAGATGGCCCTACTGCGGCGTTTTGAGGAGAAGAGCGCAGAGGAATACACACGTGGCAAAATAGGTGGCTTTATGCACCTTTATATAGGCCAGGAGGCCGTTGGCGTAGGCGCTATTACTGCACTACGGCCTGATGATAAGATTCTGTCCAGTTACCGCGAGCACGGCCAGGCCATCGTCAAAGGCATGGACCCACAAGTGGTAATGGCGGAACTGTTTGGCAAAATCACCGGGTGCAGCAAAGGCAAAGGCGGCTCTATGCATATGTGGAGCAATGAGTTTGGGCTGCTAGGAGGTAACGCGATTGTCGCAGCACAGATGCCAATAGCCGCGGGAGTAGCGCTTGCCATGCAATACCAGGGCTTCGATACCATAGTGGCATGCTTTTTTGGCGATGGAGCCGTCGATGAAGGCGCATTCCACGAATCGCTTAACCTGGCTTCCATCTGGAAATTGCCTGTCGTCTATATCTGCGAAAATAACCAGTACTCAATGGGTATGTCTGTACAAAAGGCCTGGGCGGTCGATTCTCTGCTCCCACGTGCTGCCGCCTACAATATGCCCTACGAAAAGGTTGATGGGATGGATGTGATCAAGGTCTATGAAGCTACGAAGCGCGCCGTTGAGCGAGCACGCAGCGGACAAGGGCCAATGCTGTTGGAGGTCAAGACCTATCGTTTCCGTGGTCATTCTATGACAGACCCGTCCTATTACCGTACTCGCGAGGAAGAGCAACAATGGCGCACCACGCGGGATCCCATCGGCTTCTTTGAGAAGAAATTGCTCGATCTCGACCTGGCCACTCAAGCTGAACTTGACGAGAACGATGCGAGGGCCACCCAGGTGGCAGAAGATGCTGCTGAATTTGCCGAGAATAGTCCTGACCCGGCACTCGAAGAACTCTACGCCGACGTTATGGTCGATAATTCCACCGCGCTCAGCTACCGTTACGAGAGGAAATAAACCAGTATGCGTACCATTACATATCGTGACGCGCTGCGTGAGGCCATACGCGAAGAGATGCAGCGCGACGAGCGTGTTTTTATTTTAGGCGAAGATATCGCCGGATATGGCGGCACCTATGCTGTTTCTAAAGGACTCTTTGAAGAGTTTGGTGAAAAGCGCGTGCGGGACACTCCATTAGCAGAAGAAGTTATTACAGGAGCCGCGATTGGTGCTGCACTTGGTGGGCTACACCCTATCCTCGAACTGATGACCATCAATTTCAGCCTGCTTGCTTCTGATCAGATCGTCAATCAGGCTGCCAAATTTCGTTACATGTTCGGCGGGCAACCGGAAATACCTCTTGTTGTGCGAATGCCCGGCGGTGGAGGAGCACAGCGCGGGGCCCAGCACTCTCAAATGCTGGAGTCCTGGTATGCGCATATACCCGGCCTCAAAGTTGTTATGCCTGCCACTCCTTACGATGCCAAGGGTATGCTCAAAGCAGCAATACGCGACCCAAACCCCGTGCTTTTTATTGAGCATGAATTACTTTACAATGTGAAAGGCGAAGTTCCCGACGAAGGCGTTGAATACACAGTACCGCTCAATCGAGGAGAGGTGAGACGCGAGGGCCAGCATGTGACGATCATTACCTTCTCACGTATGCTGCATGTCACCTTGCAAGCGGCAGAAGACCTGGCCAAAGAAGGCATTCAGGCAGAAGTAATCGATCTTAGAAGTATCCGCCCCATTGATATCGACCTGATCCTCGACTCGGTGAAGAAGACGAATCGCGTCGTCATTGCCGAGGAGGGATGGAAATACTATGGAACAGGCCAGAGCGTGGCCGCGCTGATTTACGAATATGCCTTCGATTATATGGATGCGCCGATTCAGCACGTGAACGGCGCCGATGTGCCTATGCCTTACTCAAAAGTGCTGGAACGCGCTGCCTTGCCTAACAAAAGCGCTATTGTAAACGCTGTAAAGGCCATTGTGCCGCAGGCGCTGGTTCATAGCTGAGTCGGAGTAGAACGATGAAAACGGTTGAAATGCCCAAAATGGGCGATACAATGGAAGAAGGCAAGATTCTTCGCTGGATCAAACACGAGGGCGACCAAGTAAAAAAAGGCGAGTCGCTTGCGGAGGTCGAGACAGATAAGGTCAATATTGAGATAGAGTCATTCGCCAGTGGAATACTACGTAAGATACTGGTTCCCGAAGGCGCATCGGCGCCGATTGGCGCAGGTATCGCATTGATCGGTGCCCCAGATGAGCCTCTCCCTGAACCCCCGGCTGGTAATGGGTCGGCTAAAACCGCTACTGCTCCAGTGGATAGAGAGAAAGGTGCGAAAACAACCGAGGCCCCGGCACAGAAACCTGGAGAACTTCTAAGAGAGGAAACTGCAGGGTATTTGCAAGCAACTCCTCAACAGGCAGGTGTCCAAACTGTCCCCATCGCAGAAAGTCATGGACGAATCTTTATCTCCCCTATTGCGCGTCGCCTGGCGGAAGAGTATCAGATGGACTATACCCGCATTCAGGGTACAGGGCCCAACGGACGCATCATTAAAATGGATATCGAGGCAGCACTGGCGCAGGAACAGGCGCTACCGGTAGCGCCTGCACCGGTCCAGGTACCAGCAGCAGAAGCCGCGCCCGCAGCTATTGAGACGGGTGAGGTGATCGAGATACCGCTCACCGCCATGCGCCGCACCATTGCTAAGCGTCTAAGCCAGAGTATGCAGACTGCGCCGCACTATTATATGACAAGCGTCATCGACACCGGCAAGCTTGCCGAACTGAGGCTGCAGATCAACGAGTACGCGGCGAAGGACGCTGCTGCGGTGAAGGTCAGCTTCAACGACTTGATTATTAAAGCAGTGGCGCTCGCAATAGTGCAAATGCCGCAGGTCAACGTCTCGTTTGCGGAGGATCATCTGATCCAGAAGAAGCAGGTGCATATCGGTATGGCGGTGGCGCTCGAACAAGGCCTGATCGTACCCGTCATACGCAACGCTGACCAGCGGCGTATTCTCGAGATAGCGCGTGAGTCGCAACGCCTGGCCGAGTTAGCTCGCACAGGCAAGCTGCGCCCAGAGGATTTTAGTGGCGGCACCTTCACTGTCAGTAACCTGGGCATGTTTGACGTGGATAGTTTCACCGCCGTCATCAATCCACCAGAATCTGCCATTCTGGCGGTTGGCTCTATCACGCCGACGCCAGTAGTCGTGGATGGTCAGGTAGTGGTGCGCAATCGTATGAAAGTGACGCTTTCGTCTGACCACCGCGCTATCGATGGAGCAACCGCCGCCCGTTTCTTACAGGAGGTCAAACGATTGTTGGAGGAGCCATTCGGCTTGCTACTGTAGATGGAAGAGATCTTTATGTCCACACGCATGATCAAGGGCGTTACACTGGTGCTGCTGCGAGGAAATATTATAGAAGTGCAGGTAGATGCCATCGTCAACGCGGCGAATTCGGGACTACGGGGCGGGGGCGGCGTTGATGGCGCAATCCACCGCGCTGGCGGGCCGAGCATTATGGAAGAATGCCGTAAGATTGGGGGTTGTCCCACCGGCAGCGCCGTGGCAACAACAGCGGGAAGACTACCGGCCAAATATGTCTTCCACGCCGTAGGCCCCATCTATAGCGGCGCTCGAGACGATGAACGCCTGCTGGCAAGCGCCTATCAGAGCTGTCTCGACCTCGCCGAGCAACACCAGGTCAAAAGCATTGCCTTTCCCTCGCTTAGCACAGGCATATACGGCTATCCGTTGGAGCTGGCCGCACCGATTGCTCTACGAACGATCATTGAACATATTCAAAAGCCCACCAGCCTGCAACAGGTAATGATGGTATTGTTTGGGGAGAGTGCGTATAGGGTGCATGAGCAGGCGCTCGATCAGATTATGCACGGATGACTGACATAAGTGATTCGCGCACAAATATCTATGAGAAACGAACTATTAGCATGGTTTGCCCGGGAAGGGCTCCTGCTACAAAACATCACGACATCAGCGGACGACCCCGAGCATCATGATGAAGTCAAGGTCACGGTCAAAGTGCCCATTATAGCGCTGAGCAAGGCTGCGGATGACTTCCGGGAATGCCCGGACCCGGTACTCTTTGGCTATCCAGAATCCTGTCTCGACATGATGACCCTGGACGATTTCCACAGCTTTGTGTATCAATGGTTTGAAAAGGCTGTTGGCGCTGGTATGGGCCGCTGTTTTGTCTGTAACCAGGTGCTAGACATGGGTAGCGAGAAGCCCTGGGATGCCGTCTTCGTTACCAAAGAGTGGTATTGCTGGCTACTCGTGCATTTCGATTGCAAGCGCTACCTCAGCCGTGATCTCAAGGGACGCAATCCTTTTGAAGTGAATTTACAGCCGCCCGAGTTTTTTGATGTGTTTAACTTAGTTTAAACGATGTAGAAAGTAATACGCAGGTAATTATTGAAAGGTATGCGGGAACAATGCTTTGCGCTCATCCGCATGATGTATAGGTATGGATAAGAATCAGGTTGCCAGTTTGCTGGATGAAATTGCTTCCTTGCTGGAATTGAAAGAAGGGAGCAATCCATTCGAAGTGCGCGCTTACCAGAACGCCGCCAGGGCTGTAAACGCGCTCGATGGAGACATCGAACAACTAACTCGCCAGGGCAAGCTTAAAGGCGTGCCGGGGTTAGGATCAACCATCATCAAACGCATCGAAGAAGTTGTCGAGACAGGACATATTGCTCTTTATGACGAACTGGTCGATACTACACCTCCCATCAAACTTGAAATGCTGCGTATCCAGGGAGTTGGGCCAAAGAAAATCAATGCCATCTATAACCAGTTACATGTCAATAGCATCGCCGATTTAGTGCAAGCGTGCGAGGAGAACAAAGTGGCAGCTCTGCCTGGCTTTGGCAAGAAGACACAGGATAAGATTTTGCAAGGTATTGCGTTTCTTGAACAACATGCAGGCCGCTTTCTCTATCCGCTAGCAGAAGAAGAGGCAACACGTATTCAAACCGTACTGGCAGCAATCCCAGAGATTGTGCGTCATCAAGTAGCGGGTAGTCTGCGCCGTCGCCGCGAGACGATAGGAGATATTGACATGGTAGTGAGTGTTGACGACTCCGCTGGCGACGAAATCAGGCGTAAAATTATGGACATATTCACCAGCCAGCCCACCGTCAAGGCTATCACAGGCAAAGGCGAGACCAAATCCAGTGTTGTGCTGAGTAGCGGAATGAACATGGATCTGCGGGTCGTCAACGACAGCCAGTTCCCCTATACTCTCCATCACTTTACAGGCTCCAAAGAGCACCACATTCCCTTACGCAGGCGGGCGCTCAACATGAACATGACGATCAACGATTATGGGCTGTTTCGAGGGAAGGAACCAAATTTGGAGCTTGTTCCCTGCAAGAATGAAGCGGACATTTACGCCGCTCTTGGCATGGCCTATATTGAACCTGAGTTACGCGAGGACATGGGTGAAATCGAGGCAGCCGTCAATGGTACCCTACCAGTTCTGGTGGAGGAGAGTGACCTGCGCGGCGTGCTGCATGTACATTCGACCTGGAGCGACGGACAAAATACTATACGGGAACTGGTTGAAGCATGTATTGCGCGTGGACTCACCTATCTAGGTTTAACCGATCATAGCAAAACAGCAGCTTATGCAGGCGGGTTGAACGAGGATGACCTGCGCCGCCAGCAAGAAGAGATTGACCGTCTGAATGAAGAATACGCTGGCCGCATACGTATCCTCAAGGGAACTGAATGCGATATTCTACGCGACGGGTCACTCGATTACGCCGATGATGTACTGGCAAGCCTGGATTTCGTGGTCGCCTCGATTCACAGCCTTTTCAATCTCTCACCAGGGGAACAGACACGCCGTATGTTGCATGCTATCTCCAATCCATATGTTGACATCATCGGACATCCTACTGGACGCATCCTTCTTGGCCGAGAAGGATATTCGCTAGATCTAGATTCGGTGATCGATGCCGCCGCCGAGCACGGCGTTTGTATCGAGATTAACGCCCACCCGTCACGCTTGGATCTGGATTGGCGTTACTTGCATCGCGCAAGAGATAAGGGTATCAAGATACCGATTGATCCTGATGCACATGTCATTGACGGTTTGGATGATATGCGCTATGGCGTGGGTATTGCACGTAAAGGTTGGTTACGCGCCAGCGATGTGCTCAATACCATGTCAACCGGTGCGTTGTTGGACTTCTTTAGAGATAGAAGGAACAGGTAGGTTTGTTACCATTGAGGTTCGAGGCACGTAGTACCATTATGGGAAAATGAGGATAGATGTTTATCACATATGCGATAATGAGAAGTGTGAAACATGTGAAAGATGTAATGTAGGGTAGGGGTGCATACAGCTAGCGTACCCATGTAAAGAAAGAGTGCTATAAATGACACAAGATGCAGTATTACAAATTAGCTCCCGTGAGGTGAAGGGAAAGGCTACGAAGCGGTTACGCAAGGCAGGCATTATTCCAGCCAATATTTTTGGTCACAAGGAAGAGTCACAGGCTGTTCAAGTTGACGCGATTGCCTTTGATGCGCTGCGTCGAGCGCGCCGTGCAACAGGCATCATTTCCTTGCATATGTCCGGTAGCAACCGCGTTCAGACGGCGCTGATTCGTCATGTGCAACGTGATCCTCGTACAGGCAAGATTCTGCATATCGACTTCTCCCGTGTGAGCCTGACTGAACATATTACCATGAAAGTTCCGCTGCGTTTTGTCGGCGAAGCTCCAGGTGTGAAGGATGAGGGCGGCGTCTTGCTGCACCTTCTGGATGCGCTCGAAGTAGGATGTACTGCGAGTGATATTGTTGACTACATCGAAGTCGATGTCTCGCCGTTGACTGAAATTGACGCCATACTACACGCGGAAGATGTCCAGCTACCCGCAAACTTTACGCTGATTACCGACCCTAAAGAAAGCATTGCGAAGGTCGCAGCCACACGTGCGGAGAAGGCCGAGGAAGTAGCTGAAGCTGCCGAAGCTGCTGCACCTGCAGAGGCTCCTGCTGCTGAAGAAGAAACGAGCGCGACCACTACAGAGGAATGACGAGGATTGATGTATTGCGTATTATGATCGTTACTGATCAGTATCCTCCGATGGTTGGCGGTGTTCCAACGGTCACCCAGGGACTCGCCGTTGACTTTGCTAATCGTGGAGACCAGGTATGGGTCGTCGCTCCTAGCTATGGTCAGCGAGACGTTCACCGTATCGAGCAGAAAGTGCATGTCTATCGCTTCTCTTCATTTGAATGGCCTACCTACGAGGAGCTCCGTATCCCTTTCTTGCCGTTTCTACCATTCCATAGAATCTTGAAAAAGGTCGACCCTGATATTATCCACATTCATTCGCCGGTCGTGCTGGGCAATATCGCTCAGATTGTGGGTGGCAGTTTGCGCAAACCTATAATCGTTACAAATCACTACTTGCCCATAAATATGAACCGCTCTCTCTCCTCGGATCAATTATTCGGCAAGACTTTCATGAATGTGTCTTACAGTTACCTGGTGCATTTTTGTAACCGTTGCGAATATGTAACGGCTCCGACAATGACGGCTCTGAATCTGCTTTATGAACATGGACTACGCGCCCCCGCCCAGGCTATTTCGAACGGCATCGATCTGAAGAGGTTTTCGCCGGGTGAACGTGATAAGCGGCTCCGCCTGCGCTTCAAGCTGCCGGAGGATCGTCCGCTCATCCTCTCGGTCAATCGTCTAAGTCAGGAAAAACGTATTGATGTGCTCATCGACGCGGCTGCAAAGATGACACGGGATGCGCACATCGCCATTGCCAGTTCTGGCCCGGCTGAGTCGGTATTGCGGGCTCAGGTTGAAGATCTAGATCTGGCGGATAAAGTAACATTCCTGGGATTTATACACGACGCTGACCTCGCGCCTCTGTACCGCCTGGCAGATGCCTTTGCAATTCCATCGGAAGCAGAATTACAAAGCCTGGCGACCATGGAAGCGATGGCGTGTGGCTTGCCCATAGTTGCTGCTGATGCATATGCACTGCCAGAACTGGTGCATCATCAATTGAACGGCTTCTTATTCCAACGAGGGAACAGTGACGAGATGGCACAGTATCTCGATATGCTTGTGGCAGATGCAGGTTTACGCAAACAAATGGGGGCAAAAAGCCTTGAAATAATAGCCAGACATGACCGCACGCTGGTACTGGATCAATGGGAGGCACTCTACCATCGCCTCTCCAATGAATTTGTCGAGGCCAAAGAGCGCAAATTGCGGCAACGTAAAGTGGGGAAACGTTCTGGCTATACAGGTACTAAGAAGGTTCGACCACGTTTGGTTCGCTCTAGCAAATTAACACTCGAGCAGAGCTTCTTTATAGAAGAGTAAGATCTCTTACCCGTCTTGCCAACGACGCTACGCGTCTACTGCTTCGCAGTCAGGCAAGACGAAAGGAGTCGGCACCAATCCGTCTCGCCAACGACGCTACGCGTCTACTGCTTCGCAGTCAGGCAAGACGAAAGGAGTAGCCTCATCCTCCCCAACGACGGTTGAAGAGTCGAGCGAGACCGCGTTCGATGTCCCAGCGCAATTGAATACTGTGGTATTCCAACCACTTTCTAAAGCGTAGCCACCACGGTTCAGATTGCAAGTGCGTGGGAGATTGTTTACGTCCATCATCAGTAGGGATAAATACAAATGACAGGGAAGCCCTGGTTCCGGGTTTCTTTGCTTTCGTCTCACCCATGCAGAAAAACTCTCCTGGAAACGCACTGGTACATTAACTTGTTTCTAGTATAGACACTGGACAGGAATTTGTCCAGTGGGCTAAAGGCGATCGCAAGGGTCACCCTGGAATACACATTGCGCAACCTCACTCTAGAAGCTACACTAGAGTCTAATAAAGAGTCCGGGGTACTACATGGAGCGAAGTGTACATATCCATCGAACAGGTGATGGAACCAGGTTCAACCACCAGCTAGAAGAATTAGCTTATCGGATGTCTTGCCTCGCACACCAAATACGCGAGCTTATCATTGCAACATTTGAAAAGAGCATTGCCTCCGATACCATGCGAGATCTGTTAGACTCGTTTAAACAAGTATTAGACTCCGACGTTACTGTGCCACAGTTCGCCGATATATTTGCCCAGACGCTCTCATATGGACTCTCCGCCACGCGTTTTAACTATACAGGCCCTGCGCGTTTCCAACGCCAGTATGCCAACAGTACTATTCCGACCACGGATTCATTCCTACAGAAGTTTTTTGCAACTATCGGTGGATCGGAACTACACAACGAACCTTTCATTCACCAGGTTAATGAGCTTATCAGCTTGCTAGCAGAGACCGGTGTAGATGCAGCATTGGCTTACTCCAATCGATATCCCAGTCAGAAAGATCCTCTGAGCTGCCTCTATGAGAAGTTTTTGGAACAATATGACCCTCAGCTACGTGAAGTGCGCGGTGTCTATTACACTCCCGAGCCTGTAGTCTCCTATATAGTGCGCTCTGTAGACTTTGTACTTCGCTCCCACTTTAACTGTCGTGAAGGGTTGGCTGCTACGTGGAATCCTTCGCGTGTTCTTCTCCTCGATCCTGCGTGTGGTACTGGCATTTTTTTACAGGCGGTGATAAAGCACATCCGCCGTGAGTTCCAAATAAAGAGCAATGCTCAGGGTTGGCAAGCTTATGTTCATGCGCATTTGCTGCCGCGTCTCTTTGGTTTTGAATTACTCATGGCTCCGTATGTAATGGCTCACCTTAAGCTTGGGATGCAACTTGCCGCATTGGATTTACCAGAGATAGAACGGCATGCATGGGCTTATCACTTTGAGAACGATGAGCATCTGAATATCTACCTGACCAACACATTGGAACATATGCAAGAAACGCTCCCAGGGCGGGGGCAAGCCCCGCCCCTACTATATACGAATCAGGAGGAGCATATATTCGAGTATAGTAGGGG
>JBKPAZ010000152.1:0-8651 GCA_046726655.1 Chloroflexota bacterium | reverse complement strand
CAAGGTGCCCATGAGGGTCATCCGAGCGAAATGCGCGCCCTTCCTCTCAAGAGGAAAACCGATACACCGAAAGGAGCGGACAGAAGATACGGTCTACAGTATCATTACGCAGTTCCAGCAGGAATTTCGGGGTCTGGTCGAGTACTACCAACTGGCTGTCAACTGCTACCAGCTCAACCGTCTCAAGTGGGTCATGGAACGATCACTGGTCTCCACGCTGGCGCACAAAGTGCGTATCAGTATGTCGGAAGTCTATGGTCGCTACGAAACCACCGTTGAGACCCCTGATGGGCCGCGAAAAGTCCTACAGGTGACTGTTGAGCGGGGAGAGGGAAAGAAACCATTGGTAGCCCGATGGGGAGCAATCTCATTAGCTCGCGACATGAAGGCAACCCTCAATGATGTCCCACCCTTTCTTTGGAGTCAACGCTCAGAGTTGGAAAAGCGACTCCTGGCAAATACCTGTGAACTCTGTGGCTCACGGGAACAGGTGCAGGTTCACCACATTCGAGCGTTGAAAGACCTTCAACGAAAGGGGCAGGGAGAGCGGCCCCAATGGGTCTCTGTCATGGCAGCACGCCGTCGAAAGACGTTGATTGTCTGCCAAGACTGTCACCATGCTATTCACGCAGGACGGGCCAATGGATGCCGTACAATGGATTGAAAACACTGGAGAGCCGCGTGCTCGGAAACGGGCAGCGCGGTTCGGAGGAGGGCAGGGGGAAAAGGGCTGTGCAAGCAGTACCTCGCCTGCTGCCTATCCTACTTTATTATCACCGGCGAGACAAAAGAACTGTTGGAATGCGAAGTGAAACCACTTGTGGAGCAATTCATGAGAGAACGCGGTCTCGAACTCTCTTCCGAAAAGACCGTCATTACGCATATCGAGAACGGGTTCGATTTCCTTGGACAAAATGTACGCAAATATCAGGGGAAGCTGCTGATCAAGCCATCCAAGGATAACGTACAGGAGCTGTTAGCAACAGTCCGAAAAATCGTGAAGGAAAACAAACAAACCCCTGCCGGGAAGCTCATCGTCCAACTCAACCCGATTATTCGGGGATGGGCCTTGTACCACCGGCACGTGGCAAGTAAGCAGACCTTTAATTTCGTGGACCATGCCATCTTTGAAATCCTCTGGCAATGGGCAAGAAGGAGGCACTCAAACAAGGGGCGGCGATGGGTGAAAGACAAATACTTTCACGAAGTCGGCCACCGACGAGGGGTGTTCACCGGCGAGGTAGAGAGCAAAAAAGGGGAAACTCTGACGGTGCATCTCGACAACGCGGCAAAGACACGCATCCAACGACACCGCCTCATCCAAAGTGAGGCCAACCCGTATGACCCAGCTTGGGAAGCGTACTTTGACGAACGTATTGGACTCAAATGGCTGCAAAGCTGGCTCAAACGGAGAAAGTTGATCGCCTTATGGAATGAGCAAGAGGGAAAATGCCCGCTATGCGACCAAAAGATCACCAAAGAGAGTGGATGGCACGTTCATCATATTCTCTATCGAGTCTACGGTGGCACGGACAATCTCTCCAACTTGCTCCTTCTCCACCCCAATGGTCACAGACAGGTGCATCACCAGCAGTTAGACGTAACGAAGCCGGGTGCGGAAACGTGCCTGGAGGAGGCTTGAGCCGTCTGAAAGGATAACTTTCACGTACGGTTCTTAGGGGGCCGGTGGGCAGCAATGCCCACCCGGCTACCCGACATCTTGGCAAACGCTCTTCTTTATCTGACAAATGACAGTGACCCCCCTCACTGGTGAGCTTGTTCTCAAAGCGAGCGGCGCGTGCGCCGCTCGGCCGCCGCCTTCACCAGCCGCAGTCCCTCGTAGCGGATGATGAGGATGCCCGGGGAGAGCACCGCCCAGTAGCGGCGAAACCGCTCTCGTGCCATCGAATCCGTGGTCGCCACCCGGGTGCGCGTGATGAACATCGACTCGTTCGGCCCGAGCGGATCGGCGGCCAGGGTCCACACGATCTTCACGTAGCCCGGCTCGTCGAACGCAGCGAACTCCTCGGGAGGCAGCGGATGGAACGTCACGACCGGTTCCCAGGGCTGCGTGACGGCTCCGACCACGATCTCGCGATCCGGCACCTCGGCGAGCACGCCCCACCCGATCGCGAGCGTCTCGGCCAGCAAACCGCGGGAGGTGTCCGCAAGCGGCTCGCCGCGTATGAGGGACGGCAGCGTCCGCAGCATGAAGATCCCTCGCACCACGGGCGAGTGCTGGATGTCGAGCTCATGGGCCACCGCGAAGGTTGCAGCCGCAGGCGCACTTACCCGGATGCGGTGGCATTCATCCACCTCTGGGCAAGGGAGGAACCGGTCGAGGAGGTCGTCGCGGGGGAACCGGTCCGGGTGCACGCGCCCGTACCGCGCCCACGTCACCGCGACGTAGGTAGCGTACGAGACGGCCGCCGCCGCGACTGCGGCGCTCCCGTAGCCGAGCATCCGACGTCTAGTTTGCAGTCCGTTCATCATGCCACTCCCCTTCCTGCCGAGGCCGAACTCGGGCTGAGGGTCATGTCCTCTGCGGCGAGCCGCTCTGCACGCACCTTGATCCCGAGCAACTCCTTGCGGATCATCACGATGTCTCCCGTCGTGGCGAGCATCACGTAGGGCGTCTTCGACGACCACAGTGGCGGGTACGTGGCGCGCAGACGGGTGACGAGTCGCGTGCTTTCGTCATCTATCGGGTCGAGCTGCCACTCCCAGCTGTACTCGCCCTTCTTGTCCCACCACAGCATCCGGCGGTTCGGCTCGAGTTCCTTCACCCAAACCCCCACAGCCTTGCCCGGGACCATCGGGATGAGGTCCCTGACCGCGAGGTGCTGGAGCTCGGGCACGATGGCTGACGAACTCGGAACCCCGCTGTTGTCGATCCGGTCGTAGCTGTACCATCCGGCGCGGCCGCTGCCGATCTGGACCATCCAGGGCCAGATGTGCTCAGGCCGGGCGTGGATCGTGACTGCCCGCGTGGCGTTGAAGTCCGCACGACGGACCACGTCGTCACCTGGCATCCGGCGTGCGACCTCGTCGTTCGTGGCACCCCACCGCATGGTCCACGGCCGCACGACCTTGAAGTAGAGCGCCCCAAGCGCAGCGCCGGTTGCCACCACGGCTAATCCTATACCTCTCTTTTTGAACATAACACGTTTCTCCTCGCCAAAGGTCACGCTGAGGCGAAACCTTTGGGGGTTATCACATTATTGATTACTGTTGCTCACTCCTTCGTGCCAGTGAGGTCGGTCGCCTTCAAGTGTTGCAGCCTGGCACCCCTTGCCGGGTGGGGACTCGCCGCGCTCCCGCCCGGGACAGGTGACGCTACGCCCGCTGGCGCGGCCGGATGAACGCGCGATAGACCACCTCCACCACTGCGCCCAGAACGACCGCGCTTGCGGTCTCCACTTGAACTAGCACCGCGGATACTTCTGTCGGCGGACGACTATAAGCCGGGGGCCGAACCAGAGGAGGACCCCGGTGAGAGCGGATCACGATATTAACGTTGCCGGTCAAGCGCTCAGGCGAACCCGCCGGGACGGCTCACCGTCAAGGCGAGCCGCCCCCTGGTGTCCGTGGCGGAACTGCACCAGCTACGCGAGGTGAGCCGCGTGCAGCATGCCGCGCCAGCCACCCGGGATCACGCGTAGGGCCAGGACGACCATGACCAAACCCACCAGGAAGTACAGGCCCTGCTGCCAGTTGGTCGCCAGGTTCGAGAAGAAGCGGATCTCCGGGATCAGCATGTACTCCCCTACGATCCACCCCATCATGATCACGCCCGCGATCATTGACGCGATCGCGCCGGTTCCGGCGCTCTTGATCGTTGCAACCATAGCAACAAGCGCGCTGCCTCCGACGACAAGGCCCAGGATCAGGCCCGGAACGGTGTAATCAGCGAACGGCGTGCCTTGCAGCCAGTTTATGGGGAACCGATAACCCCAGCCGAAGACTAACATACACATGCCGATCAGCGTCGCCACCACCGCAAAGCCATCAAGGATGATCAGGGCTCGCCGAGAACCCTTGTGTTCCATATCCATCACCTCCTTCGATGGAAACTTGAGAAGTTGGTGAAACACATCTTCACTTAAGCGTCTGTCTTACGAGACTACTCCATCGTAGAGTGTAATGCATGAATATCACGAAGGGGTCACATCAGCAAGGTCTACTCTCACAAAGCCGTTACGGTTGCATACCATCGCCGAACATGCGCCAGCCTGATGAGATGACCAGGAGCACTGGCTCCAACAGCGAGATACTGACGGAACCTGGCCATCTGGACAAGTTTCTTACGCACATCTTCGTGTCATTGTAGCGAGTTCAGGTCACACATCTCTCCATCTCTGCGCATGGTATCATGTGCATGTCAGTTGCCTAACCTGACAGACAGGGGCTGACAGAGGAGAAGGAGGAAAATCCGATGCATTCCGCACTTGAACCCCAGCCGCATCACCACGTGCTGCACCACAAAATGAAAGACTCGTTTACCCCTAGCTGCTTGACCGTCCTCAGTGTGATCCAAGGCGTGGCTCTGGCTGATCTCGCTTCGGTGGTGGTGGCTGGGTACAAGCAGTTCACTCTCGTGCAGTGGCTGCTCGTTGTGCTCGCCTTTGCGATATTGATCATCATGTGGGACGCGTATATGCAGCAGAGTACCGTTTGGGAATGGGTTCCCGATATTCGGGATGCCGCCATTCCTTTCGTGTTCGGGGCCCTGGAACTGTTCCTCAATCACACCATCAGCCTGAGTTTGAGCGCCTGGCCGTTTGCTTTTGCACTCCTCTCGGGTATGGGAGCTCTGGCCAACTGGCATGTCAGACGTCGAGCGAGCAAGGAAGCCGAGAACGCGAAGATGCTCAGCCTGCTGGGCAGACGGACTAACTTAATTGTGCTCTATGTTGGATGGAGCGTCGTCTTGCTGGGGCTTTCGGTGGCCAGCCGTGTGGGGAGCTTAGAGGCGAGCGAGGGCTTACAGGGAGTGCGGGGAGTGCTTTCGCTCGCTCTCGTCTTGCTAGTAGCTGGAGGTTTCGGTACCTTTCGGCCCATCGTCATTCGGTCATGGAGCAGGGTCGTGACCTATTCCCGCACTGGTGAGGTGCCGCCGGGCTGGCATGCAGAAGAACTCGTCAAGTGAACATGGCAGGAGCTAGCCTCTGCTGCTCTCCATCTCGATAGCGTTCCCCTTTTTATTGACCCGGAATTGCATGAGAGGACCATCTCTCCACTGACCCCACTGACATCAATGCTCCCGGTGGCCGTCTTAAGCTGGAGTGTCGCAGCACTGGGGATCGTCACATCAAAGTTGACTTTGCCCCAATCGAAGAAGTGGGACTGCCTGTCTACGTTGACCGTGATGGTATTGGCTTCTGTGTTCTGAGTGTAGATCACCCTGATATCATTCGGACTACCCCAGAGTCCGCTATGCTTCGTGACCTGGATGAATACCTCATTCCCAGAAGGACCCGCACGAACATGAATCGACCCGGTATCGTTATTGAGGATGAGCGTCGGATTAGCGGCGACTTCGAAGTGCCGTGTTTCAGGCATCTCTTGATTGATCATTGTCTTGCTCCTTGGGAAAGCTCTTGCATAATGAGTATGCGAGGCTAGCCCTTTTTCCTGGCTTCTTGTCTCGCCAGAAGTTAAACTGACGCACTAGGGAATGCGATCTCGCGTCTCTCGACCTCTGAGTAATCCTGATTGCGCATGATCTACACTCAACGTTTGACGCGAAACAGCATGTAGTTGCATAGGATGTTGATCAACTGGAAGCGCTTCTTGCCACCTGGCGGACACAGCTATCCCATTTTGTATGAGTATAAGGTCGTGTCCTCACACTGCCGTCACAAAAGGGAGCTTCCCCATCACAAGCCCGTCACAGTGTGCAGGTGGGATCGACAGCGGTCTCTTCTCGAACTCTGCCAAGCGGACTGACCACTAGAGCTACGGCGTGTGGAAGAGGAGCGTTAAGATGGCAGGGAAGAAGTACTGCACTAACGCTGCTGTAATCAAGCCGATGAGCAGACTCCCACTCACCTCAAACACCGTCTTGGAGATTTTCGAGCGAACATGAAAAGGCCAGGTTGGATAAGGCGCATAGAGGATTTCCACCAGGGCCTTTTCTTCTTGCACGGCCCTGGCAGCCTCGATCTGCTTGATATCGAGCAGTGCCTGGATCTCCTCCCGCAAGGCCTCTGTGCGCGTAAAATAGAGGTTCTCGTTGGTCTGCGCTTCGCTCACCATTTTCCTATGGATAGCCCGCAATGGGAGGATGAAAACAAGGACGATCAACGGAAAGACAAACAGGAGAAGTAGGAGAAGAGGGAAACCCACATTTGTAACCAGTAATACGCTATTCCCTCTTGCGTATATTCCAGAAGAATACTCCAAAAGAGAGAAAATAATGAGTCCGATGAGGAGTCCAGAAACGATCAGGAGTGGTGAACCTAAGCCCAATAAAAATTGCCAAGCAATTTGAGGCCACCGCACTCGTCTGGGTGAAAGGGCTGAATGCTGAGCTGGAATGCTCGTACCAGTTTCCTGACGTACCCGCTCGAGATGACCATTGCCCCATCCCGGCGTCATCGTATGCCTGGGCGTCGTTCCCTTTGGTGTCGATCACCCGCAGCTTCCGCACCTCGAGGAAGCCCTGGCTCGTGCAGGTTTCGCGGCGCTCATCTACTGGTCGCCTGTGATGCGCGACCTGCGCCTCGATCCCGAGGACATCGAGAATATCGCCCTGGCGTATGACTGGTTGCTTGAGCAGCCGTACGTGGACCCTGGGAGATCCGGCCTGATCGGAACGTGTGTGGGAGACTCCTTCGCCCTGATGGCGGCTGCCAGTCCCCTCATTCGCGATCGCGTGGCCTTCGTTGAGGGATTCGCGCCCTATGCCTCGATGTGGACGTTCGCGCAGGACATCGCCAGTGCCACGCTCCTCCGCGGAGAGGGACGTTCCCCCTGGCAGGTCGATCAGCTGCCAAGCTTTCGCCCAAAAAGCCCCCCTTTGACGTTAGCCTAACACGACCAGGGTCTGCTGTTGCGGGAGCAAGGGCAGAAACCCCTGGCATACATCGCGTGCTCGCGGATGTTGCCGTCGTAAGCGGACGCGTACCACGCCCTCCTTATCTGTCAGCTTGACGCGCCCCGGAATAGCCCACACTTGCCCGATCAGACGCACAATCCCGTACTCATGCAGCCGGGGCACAGGCTGGCTGAGCCAGGATCGGGCCCACATCAAGATATTGTGGGCCAACTGCACCAGGAGCACGACCAGCTCCTGCGCAGGCAACAGCCGTTTGCGGATCACCGCCAGCCCCAAGCCGCGCTTATCGCTCTTGAGATCGGCTTCCATGCCGGCCCGCCCATCATAGTGCTCGACCACGCCGGTCATCGTGAGATCAGTGCGACTGGTAAAGACCACCGCATGATAATAACCACCTTTGTGTTTCTTAGAAGGAGTCCGGACAGCGTATTGCGTGAGCGGACGGGCAAAGGCAACGGGCTGAGGCACCTCGGCCACCTCTCGGCCAGGGCTAGAGGTGGGCTGCCACGTGCTGATCCCACGCACCAACTTGCGCACGCGACTGGCGGATCGGAACTTGCCCGTCACCTGATAGCCCCGTTCTAAGAGCCAGGTGATGATGGGCTCACTGCCCCAGCCACTATCCAGACGGATCTCGGTCCGTCCTCGTTTCTTGACCGTTTCTGCATCGTCTCTCTCCAAGCCAAGCCGCTTCTCCATGGCGTAGATGGCTGCTTGCAAGATGGGCAGACTCTCCACCATGCGGCCAGAGATGACCGTTTCCCACACAATCTCTTGTGTGGCGGCGGCGCGCACTCGCACCAGTTTGCGCCCTGTCTTGGAGCGGGAGCGCCCCATATAGCCGCGTTCAGACCCCTCAGCATCTTTACTGGCAGGCAAGGGAGACAGGTCTACATCGAGCACCAATAGCTCTCGCGTGAACTCATGCTGCCTGCTTTGACTGTGCGTGTGAAAGATCTCATCCAGTGCCGCTTGCAGATCGGCCACGTCCTGCTCGCTGGCAGCATTGAGGGTCTCGGCGATGCTCGACTGTTCCGCACATCCTGGCAGCCCAAAGGCGCTGATCAGCGCAGGATCGAGACGGACCGTAGTCGCCGTGTGGCTGACGGCTTTGGCTCCTGCCAGCACTCCCACCAGGAACATCTCCAGCTTTTGCACCGGGGTATATTTGAGCACTTTTTGCGCGATTTTGACGTGAGCTTCCAATGGCTGAAAAAAGTCCATGCGACGCAGATGGACTCCTAAGACACACAGACTGGCATGCCCACTCTCATTCCACGTTCGTCGTGGAGCAGATATGTTATGGTGTCGCATAGGGAACCTCCTTGTTCAGATTCGAAAGAGTTTGTTCTCCTTTCAATCTGTCTTGCGAGGTTTCCTTTGACCAGTCCTTCGTCACACAAAAAGGTCACACCCGCCCCTTTTTGGGCGAAAGCTTGGCAGCTGCGTCTGGGGTGCGCGGTCTTCGTCAGCCCATTGCACAATCCAGTCCACCTGGCCAAAAGTATCAGCACACTGGATCAGCTCAGTCGTGGGCGCATCGAGGTCGGCACTGCCACCGGCGGCGCAGGCAGGATGTTCTCCGCATTCG
>JBKPAZ010000151.1:0-12042 GCA_046726655.1 Chloroflexota bacterium | reverse complement strand
GCATCCACCTCCTGAAGTGGTTCCGGTTTCAGCCGGTAGAGACGGCGCTGGGCGTCCACCGTGGCTTCCACGAAACCGGCCTCGCGCAGCACGCGCAGGTGCTTTGACACGGTCGGCTGCGGCATACAAAGCTGACGCGCGGCGGTTCGGCTCCGCAATGATTTCGAACACAGTTTCCACTCTCTTAGTATACTCTACAGAGTATATACATGTCAAGGTATATACAGGCAGGGGGCCAAGGCAACGGTTTCAGTCGGCGTGCGGGGATGCGCCGTCTGATGCGTTTTTGGCGGGTGTAAATCGAAAGAGCATGTGGAGAGAAAACAAACTTCTCAGCGTTCGCCTGTGAGCAGTGAGAGCTTGGGCTGGGGTCTCCTCACTCATTGACTCCATCTGCCTTTGGAAACGCATTGACTCCATTTCCTACACGAATTGCGTCCTGCTTAGCGGGAATTCCGCCGGGTAAAAATGTCGTGACCCCAACCCGTGGGTTTTTGCCCAGAAACCCATCTGTTTTTCGGCTCTGTGCCATGTTATCCTGGCAAAAATCGTGTGGCTCCAGAAGCGGCTTTCAAGAGATGCGCGCCATTTTATGGTGACGAAACAATCCATTTCGTCATCGCTGAGGAGCCCTTTAAAAGATGAGCTATGCTACCACGCCACATTATGAGGCAGAGGTTTTATCCAGAAATCGCCTCGCTCCGCCTCCGGAGCCAACCATGAGCAACAATCCTGGCAAAAATACGCCTTTAAATCGGACAGACGACATGAGTCCCAGATTTGACACCGATTCTTTTGTAATACATACTTGAAACATGCCAAATAACGAACGCTGTTTCCTGTACGTAGTCGAGTCAAGAACAGATACCATTGAAGGGCTTTGCTAGCCCCATGCGAAGGTTGCGCCACTATGTATTGGTGGAGCAGAATCCAAGTCCTCTATCAAGAAAGGAGCAGTTTACACAATGGCTGATGAACATGGAATGCATCACGAAAACCACGCTGCTTACGGACCGGGCTATGCGTCACCTGAAGAGGCAATGAAGGCCGAGCCAGAAAAGGTACTTTATGTCATAGCGCTGTATGAAGGGACAGGCATCGAGGAGCCAGATTACCTGGCTACTGTTGATGTTGACCCGAGTTCTCCCACCTACTCCCAGGTCATCCATCGAACACCAATGCCACAGGCTGGCGACGAACTGCACCATTTTGGCTGGAACGCCTGCAGTTCATGCTACGCAGACGAAAGTAAATCCCGTGGCTTCCTGATACTTCCGGGTGTCGTCTCCAGCCGCATCCACATTCTTGACACCTCTGACGAACGTGCACCCAGGCTGCACAAGGTCATCGAACCAGAAGAGGTCAAGGAGAAAACAAACCTGACAACTCCTCACACTGTCCACTGCCTGGCCGATGGCAATATTATGATCTCCATGCTTGGTGATAGCCAGGGTGAAGGGCCTGGTGGCTTTCTGCTGCTCGACGAAGAGTTCAATATTGCAGGCCGCTGGGAAAACAACACTGAGGGTATGCGCTTTAATTATGACTACTGGTACCAGCCACGCCACAACGTCATGGTTAGTAGCGAATGGGGAGCACCAAACACCTTTACCAAGGGATTCAAAGTGGAAGATGTCGCGGCAGGGAAATACGGCCGCCAGCTTCACTTCTGGGATTGGACGAAGCACGAGATCATCCAGAGCATGGACCTGGGTGAAGAAGGGCTGATTCCCCTGGAGGTGCGTTTCCACCATAACCCCGACAGCACTGACGGATTCGTCGGAGCCGCACTCAGCAGCAACATGTGGCATTGGTATAAGGCCAACGGCCAGTGGAAGACAGAGAAGATCATCGATATCCCTTCCATCGAGTTAGAAGGCTGGCCATTCCCGGTGCCATCGCTGATTACTGACTTTCTCGTCTCGATGAACGACAAATTCCTCTATCTGTCGAACTGGCTGCATGGTGATATCCGCCAATATGACATCAGTGATCCCTCGCATCCTAAGCTGACCGGGCAGGTGTGGTGTGGAGGCCTGTTCGGGAAGAGCAGCGACGTACAGGGGCACAAGCTGGAAGGCGGGCCACAGATGCTCCAGCTCAGTCTGGATGGGAAGCGACTGTACGTGACCAACTCCCTTTACAGCGTGTGGGATAACCAGTTCTACCCAGAACTGGCCAGCTCAGGATCGTATCTCCTACAAATCGATTGCGACACGCAGAACGGCGGTTTGAAAATCAACGAGAACTTCTATGTTGCTTTCGGCAAAGAACCGGCTGGCCCGGCGCGAGCACACGAGATGCGCTATCCTGGCGGAGACTGTACATCCGATATCTGGGTGTAGTCTCGAGTGAGGAGGAATACACGCGTTTCCGTATGAGAGAAAGGCAAGGGGGTCACATGCCTCTCTTGCCTTTCTCCGTTAGTAATGCTCCTCAGGCAAGTGAATCTCACGTACGAGTCCTACATTTCAGAGTAGCTCAACGGTACGGTAGAATGAAAGGGCTATCTGATGCGCGCAATTAAATTGTCTGACCAGAAAGATGCTCGACCTTCCTCGCGCAACCGGGCACCTGTCATCTGGCCCTGGGTCTTAGTAATTGCAGCTTGGACGGTAGCATTGCTGGCATCTCTCACGAGGCAGAACTCCCTGATCAATCATAACTACCTGCTCACTCAGAGCCATCTCCCGTGGATTGTAGCCCGGTCGTGTTTCTAGCCTGCTGGCAGGTGATGACCGTCGCTATGATGCTACCATCGAGCATGCCTCTCGTTTACCTGATAGTGCATGCCAGCCGGCGTCAACGGCATCCGTGGGCTACGCAGGTAGCTTTTTTGGCAGGATACGCAGGTATCTGGACCGCCTTTGCACTGATGGCGTTCATAGTAGATACGTTTCTGCATTGGCTGATCAGCAATTGGTTCTGGCTCTATTTGCATTCCTGGCTGATTGGCGCAGCAACCTTTGCTATTGCGAGCGGCTTTCAGTTTAGCTCGCTGAAAGAGCACTGTCTGAAGCAATGCCGCAGCCCACTCAGCTTATTCACGCGCTATTACCGGAGGGGTGTTGGGGCATCCTGGCACCTCGGTATGTGCTATGGCATGTTCTGCCTGGGTTGTTGTTGGGCATTGATGCTGGTGATGTTTGGTATTGGAGTGGGAAGCATTGTGTGGATGGCCGTGTTGACTGGATTGATGGTGGTGGAGAAGACATATCCAGGCGGCCAGCGTCTTAGCCCATGGTTGGGAATAGGTCTGATGCTGCTAGCTGTGTTGTGGTTGCTGCATCCTGCCTGGCTGCTGGCTGGTAGCGGAGTGTAAAGCCGCTGACTCCATTTTACTTGTTTTTTACGCCTTGTTACTTCTTTATGAGCAGTTGTACTTCTCCACTAAACTGCTATAATATGCAACGATATAGACATACGCATAGCAATGCATAACAATGTAATGAGGTATACATGTTTCGCTCTCTTTCTTCTTCCAAGTTATCTGTATTTTTTGTGCGCTCTTTGCTCTTGAGTATCATCGCATTACTACTGGTCGCTTGTGCAAGCGACACTACCGGTACACAGCCATCCGCAAATCCGACTGTCGCGCCAGTCAACGGGTTTGGTACGGCAGCTAACCATGTGCACTCGCTGGTGGTACTTCCCTCGCATATCCTGGTGCTGGCAACACACTATGGACTGTTTCGATCACAGGACGACGGAACCACCTGGCGAGAAGTGGCTGGTGGAAGCAATCAACCGATGGATGGGCTGATGACTTATTCGCTCGCATACAGCCCACTCAATCCCCAGAGACTTTTTGTGTTGACACAGCCATCCGTCCTTCGACATGCGGGGACTGTCGGACTCTACACGAGCGCGGATGAGGGGCTCACCTGGAAGCTTTCGATACCCGCCGCGAGCATTACCTCTAAACTGATCTTTGCCCTGGCGCCAGGTAATGACACGCCTGACGAAGTGTACGTCTACCTGTCCGAACTTGGAGCGTTGGGTCTGAAACGGAGCCTGGATGATGGACAACACTTCACTAGCACGGGAACACTACCCTTTGGATTGATCTTCGGCGTGCTCGCAGTTCCAGGAGCGCCAGGACATCTGCTGGTCTCTAGCAGCGATGGCATGGCTTACAGCACAGATGGCGGGATCCACTGGCAGGTAATAAAGAATATCACCGGTGGTATTAATGATGTGACAACAGCCGGACCTCATAGCCCCATCTATGCTTCAGGTGACGCCGGCATTTATTCCTCGCTCGATGGTGGTAAGACATTTCAACTGGTATACTCTCAGGCTTCTTTTGCTTCACTAACGGTCTCACCAATTCAACCACGAGTGATTTATGGCAAGACTGGGACGAGTGTCTATCGCAGCGACGATGGTGGCCATAGCTGGAACGTGCTTCCGCATATTAGTGGCAACCTTGCGGTACTGGCGGCCGACCCGTCGAATGCCGCTGGTGTCTATCTTTCACTCTCCTACCCAACAGAACTCTATCATCTCAGTCAGAATAGCAACGAGTGGTTGTCACTCACACCGCAAGCATGACACCTTGAATGAAGGACTTTCAATGATAAAGAGAGATTGGCGGGCTGTCTCACTGTTGTTTGCCCTTGTGCTCCTCCTCTTGCTTTTTTCTTCTTGACATGGAATTTGCTACAGATGTTTCCATCTATTACAATAAGTACGTGTGTATTAGTAGGAACTAGTCAATACCATGGAGAAGTTTGCTTACCCTACAAAGGAGAATAATACTCGTGACAACTAGACAAGCATCGAAACCTCAGATCAAGTCATTTCCTGTCGCCTCTCAGCTAGCGACAGTGACGGACCTGACGCCACAGGAGGCACAAGCCATCACTGAGGCCGTTAATCCACTGATTGCGGATGCTTTAGCGCTCTATGTCAAGTCCAAGAATTTCCACTGGCACCTGGCAGGCTCACACTTTCGCGATTATCACCTGCTATTCGACGAGCAGGCCGATTCGATTCTAGAGTCCATTGACATTATGGCCGAGCGGGTACGCCGGGTCGGGGGCACGACCATCCGCAGTATAAGCCATATTGGTCAGTTACAGACCATCGAGGATGATAACGACGATTTTGTACCGGCGGGTGAGATGGTGAAACGACTTATGCAAGACAATGCTCATATTGCGCAGAAGCTGCGCGAAGCGATTACTGTGTGTGACAAGAATCGCGACTCGGCGACGAGTAACCGGTTGCAAGAGATCCTCGACGAGACGGAACGTCGCAAATGGTTCCTGTTCGAGGTCCTGCAGGGTGTGAGCAATACAGATTAACTTCTCTCTGACGTACGAGTAATGGAAGGTCGCGCAGAAACTAGAAGTTGAAGGTCAATACCCAAACGGCCAAGCATTTCATCATCGAGAGATGCCTGTGTTTGAGGGGGTATATACAGCGTTGAGATTGGCGAAATTTGAGCTTCAGAAAGCTTTGCCAGGGGCACGTTTTCAATAGTTGGATCGAAAATAGGGTATTCAGCCGCCTCATAAACGATTGTGGGATGCGCAGCATCATAATACTGGCATAAATATTCAGTCAATACACGAAGACCGCGAGTATTATGTAGTTCCAGATTGAAAGTCAGGTCTCCAATACTGCCGATTTGCCACAGAATCAATGCGCATCCTGTATCGAACTTGCGTTTATGAATCAGAAAATCAGTCGCTTCGAAACTCTGGCATCCGCTGCTTGCCGGATCAATACCCAGGTCAGCAAATAGACAATCCTCCGCCGAAATTCCAGGTAGCATTTTAGCGCTATATCCCTCAAGACGAGCCTGCTTGATCGCTTCATGCGATGGGTAAACGAAGACCCCTGGATGGCCGTAAAACACAGCACATACCTTTAGGCCCTTACGAACCTCACAAAGGATGCGTTCAATCATCTGAACGTAAGCAATCAAACGAAACTCTCCCTGTTGATAGCAAGGATAAAGCGACTCGGCTGTCGAATTGATGTCTCTAATCCAATCGGCCGTTATCGGATCAGCGACGAGGAACAACACTTTTTCTGCCTGCTTAATATGTGCACGGGCCTCAAGTGTCATCTGACCTGCAAATTGTATACCTGTTCCTACGACAGTGAGTGAACCAGGTTTCACACGCTATCCTTTCTTAAAGCGACACATCTCACTGTTCAGGCCCGACCTGATTTCCAAAGAATCTGCATCGTTGGCTGAGGCGGGGGGTCCGGTTAAGTAACAAAGCGGACCAACGTCACCAATATAGGAGGAGGGCTCTGATCTGTAGGTATGCCCATGGCTTCCTTGTGGCCTGGGTCAGACACGAGTGCCTGTCGGATCAACGGCATATTCCCACTCATCAGTAAGGTTTTTTCAGCAGGGGTTAGACCTGCTGTATCCATGACTGCATGTGGGTTTTGCTGAAAAGCCTCCAATTGTTGTGGGTCCTCACTGAGCTTAACTAAAAAGTTAGTGAAATTCGAGGCCATGGTGTCCCTCCTGATAAGGAATGCCTGGTTTATACGGACAGCTTATAACATTGATTCCACAACTTCGATACTCTAAATGTGCAAACTCAACATCATCCAAAATAAGTGTACAGTTACTTATATGATCATGTCAAGGCAACTAATCGTGAAATTATGCCGAATCAGGGTTTTGAGCTATTTCCGAGAGCTATATAACTCTGAACCAAGAGGTAGCGTCTATATTTCATCAGTTCGGATCCGAGTAGCCACCTGCTACGCAAAGGCTCAAATGAGTTTTCGTTCAATGGCATAGCGGGTGGCGGCGCTACGCGAAGAAACCTGGATCTTGCGGTAAATCGAGGTGAGATGGGCATTGACAGTTCGGCGACTGATCACCAGTTGCTCGGCGATCTGTGTATCTGTCCAACCCCGGGCTAGCAGCCTTAGCACTTCCAATTCGCGTGCTGTCAGATCATCGGCATAGGTTTGTCCGGGTACATGCTTATCAATGATGGGTAATGACTCTAGCTGGGGAGCTGGTTCGGGCAAAGTTACCTCGTCTGGTGCTGCCAGAATCTGTTCCAAGGACATCTTACGTCCTTCGGCCCATGCTGCTGAGAATGCCACCTCTCCTAATTGGGAACGCACCCTTTCTACAGTCTGTTCATAATCATCACGAAGATTTGGGCTGAGTTCTTTGTTGACATCATATCTTACCGCAGCGGCACTGAACAAACGAGCGGCACGCTTCAGTTGGGCTTGTGCGATAGCTAACCTGGCTAATCCCCAGAGATGCCAGGCGATGAGTGATTCGTTCCCTAGCTCCTGTGCCATGGAGAGGCCCTCCGTGAAGCATGTTAATGCCCCCTCGAGGTCGCCTTGAGACAATGCAATGCTTCCCAGCGTTTCAAGTGTCGAGAGGAGGAGTTCCTTATCTTCCAGTTCCCGGAGAAGCATAAGTCCCTCTTCTGCCTGCGCTATCGCGTGCGCCAGATCGCCCTGAAGCCATAAGAAGTACCCCAAATTGTTCAAGGCACGGGCGATGAGCTTCTTGTCGCCCAGTTCTCGAGCGAGCGTGAGTCCCTCTTGAGTGAGGGCTGTTGCTTGCACCTGATCACCCTGAAGCCATGCATGGCGTCCTAACTTGAGTAACACAAAGGAAAGCTCCCAATGGCAGCCCAGCTTGCGGCACAAAGTGATGCTCTCCTCCATAGAAAGAATCCCCATAGCATTATCATCATGTCGAAGCATGACCTCTCCTAATGTCGCTAGGGGGAGAACAAGCCCACAGTCATCTCCCAACCCCCGGTAGATCGCCACGCTTTCAGAGAGGAGCAAGCGTGCCTCTCGCCCATCATCCTGGACACTGGCCATTTCCCCTGCTGCACCCAGCACTCTGGCTCGCAGAGCCGTTCGTTCTCCGGCTCCCGGCAGTGTCAGCACAGCTTTCAGCCAGCGTCGTCCTTCACTCCAGTAACCACGAGTATACCAGAACCACCACAACGCTACACAGAAGCGCAAGGCCCTCTCCACCTCCTCATGTGCAATCAGCCCGCCTAAAGCTGCCCGCAGGTTCTCCTGCTCCCGATCAAGCCGTCTCAGCCACAGGAGTTGCTGCCCTCCCCTGAGATGTGGCTCAGCTTCCTCAGCAAGCGCAAGGTAATAGCTGGCATGTGCATGCTGAATGCGCTCTTCCTCTCCACTCTCACGAAGGCACTCCAATCCATATTCGCGTACGGTCATGAGCATATCGAAGCGTGGTTCCGTTCCCTCCCGCTCACCCTGCTGCAGCAGGCTTTTATCGATGAGCGAAGCCAGTCCATCCAGTACAGCTAAGGTATCCTGCATTTCACGATTTGCGTTTCCCAGTGCCTCCGCCGCGTCGATCGTCCAGCCGCCCGCGAAGACAGCAAATCGCCGGAATAGCTGTTGTTCGTTAGCATCCAATAGGTCGTAGCTCCACTTGAGTGTGTTGCGCAGTGTTTGCTGGCGAGTTGGCAGCGTCACCGCTCCACCGGTGAGCACCTCGAATCGTCGCGAGAGCCGGGCCAGCAGCGCCTGCGGCGGCAAGAGTCGACTGCGAGCTGCGGCCAGTTCGATCGCCAACGGCAGACCATCCAGCCCCACGCAGATCTCCGCGATGGTGTGTGCATTGGTCTGTGTAAGCTGAAAGGTAGGCAGGGCCGCCCGAGCACGCTGGACAAAGAGCGCTATCGCCGGAGATAGTGCGAGATACTCAGTAGTGGGAAACTGCTTGAGATCGGGCAAAGTCAGCGGAGCCACCGGATACTCGTATTCAGCACGTAGATGCAGCACAGCTCGACTGGTGACAACGATCTTTAGCGAGGGGCACGTGGTCAGCAGATCCTCGACGAGGGAGGCTGCCGTCACCACTTGCTCGAAATTATCGAGGATGAGTAGCAGATGCTTTTCACGCAGAAAAAGCTTTACCTGCTCATAAATGGATAGTGTGCCAACCTGTTGAATGCCGAGCGTTTCTGCGATGATCGATGGGATCAAGGTCGGATCAGAGGTGGAGTCCAGCCCGGCAAAACAGATGCCATCTACAAAGGATGCACGCATCTGCTCCGCAACCTTCAATGCCAGGCGGGTCTTGCCGATACCTCCTATGCCCGCCAGCGTCAGCAAGCGTACCTCTGGGCGCAACAGCATAGCCTCTATCGCAGCTACGTCTTGCTCACGCCCGATAAGTGAGGTGAAAGTCGTTGGCACTTTCCACACTGGCTCTGGCTTGACAACATTGCGCAATACTTCACGTTCTGCAATGGGTGCAGGAGCACTAAGAGAAGCTGAAGCAGCCAGAGCAGCATCTTGCAAAGCCGAGGCAAAGTCTTGCACGTGAGCGAAACGCTGTCCAGGCTCTTTGGCCAGGGCCCGTAGTACGACCTCCTCGATAGCAGGTGACAGTTCGGGCGCTTGCTCACGCAAAGGCGTAGGAGGTATTGAGAGGTGCTGCATGGCGATCTCGATCGGGGTGCCATGGAAAGGGGGAGTACCGCAGAGCCACTCGTAGACAACTACGCTGAGCGCATATTGATCACTGGCGAATTGTGGATGACCCTGCAACTGCTCCGGAGCCATGTAGCGCGAGGTTCCCGCCACAGTCTGTGCTATGTGCTGCGAACTGTAATCGGGCATCGTACGAGATGTAAATACTGATAGGCCAAAGTCACTAAGCAAGATCTCGGAATGCGTTCCTAGCAGCATATTCTCTGGCTTGACATCACGGTGAATGAACCTCTTATCATGAGCATACTGTAAAGCCGAGGCAACCTGCGCAACGTAGGCGACGATAGAATCCAGTGGCACACGCGAGCCAGCAGGATACCGTTCTCTCAGTGACCCATTGGGGGCGTAGTCCATCACGAGAAAGGGTTGATCATTTTCCATCGCAAAGTCGAGCACGCGCACAATATGGGGATGTGCCATCTGCATTAACGTCTGGGCTTCTTGCAGAAATGCTGCCCGTTCTTCGTCAGTGAGCGACATGCGCAGGATCTTCAGTGCGGCGCGGCTTTTGAGGTAAATATGCTCGCCCAGATAGATATCGGCAAACCCACCATGTCCAAGCAGACGAAGCAACCGATAGTTGCCAAGCTGTTGGCCCACCCGGTCGATCATAGTGCTCTCCTTCTGGATTGGAAGCCATTGCATATTATCAATTCACAGAGATCGGGCTAGGAAGCCCCTCGGCGCAGAGCCAGGGGAGGAATAGCCCACCGCCGCAGCGGTACATACTCAAACGTTTGTTCGTTCATCCATTTTCCTTTCTTGACATGCCGTTGAAACTTTGAGAGAATAAGAGGGATGAAAACGGTGATTACGGCGAAGCTCAAACTGCAGACGACCGCGGAAGAGTTCGCTGCCTTGCGTGCCATGCAATTGGCCTATCGCGATGCCTTGAACTATGTGAGTCGCTATGCCTATACGCATGGCAAAAAGAGTAATGCGGTCGCCCTGCAAGAGGGAACCTACGAGGAGGTACGCGCCCGTTTTCATCTGCCTGCCCAAATGGCTTGTAGCGTTCCCAGGCAAGTCGGGGCTACCTACAAAACCTTGTGGACCAAAGTCAGACAGAATGCCGCAGCCCGCAAAGCAGGCTTGACCAAGAAACGCTATCAAGGGCTTGACCAGGCTCCGAAGTATGTGTCCCCGACCCTGACCTATCAGCATCGCAAGGACTACAGCTTCAAGACAGAGCAGCGGGTGAGTATCCTGACGCTCTCCGGCCGTGTCATCCTGCCCTACACGGGCTATGATGCACACGTGGCGCTTCTGCAACACGGCGCTCATCTCGGGGCTGCCAAACTCTGGTATGACAAGCCCAGGAAGCACTTCTACCTGCTGGTCTCCCTCCAGATCGAGGGAGCAGGCCCCACCCCCCAGACGCAGACCCGTGTGGTAGGTGTGGATGTGGGTGTCCGTTACCTGGCGGTGACCTCTACCACCACAGGTGCTTGTTCCTTCCACGCTGGTACATCCACGGTTCCCAAAGCGAACCACTACGCGAGACTGAGAAAGCGTCTGCAAGAGAAAGGCACCCGTTCCGCAACGAGGCGACTGGTCGTCATCAGTGGACGGGAGAGACGGTTGAAGCAAGACGCCAATCATGTGGTCTCGAAAAGCATCATAGACCAGCACCCTCAGAGCCTCATCGGCTTGGAGCAGCTGACAGACATTCGCGAGCGCACCCGTCGAAAACGAGGCCAAAAGGCGAGCGGAGCGCAACGCAAGGCCAACGCTACCTACTCGAAATGGGCGTTTGCCGAGTTGCACAGCATGATTGCCTACAAAGCACTGTTGCATGGTTCGATAGCCATCAAGGTCGATGCCCACTACACCAGCAAGGCTTGTCCTGTGTGTGGGCATACCTGTGAGGCGAATCGGCCCAACAAGGGCTTGTTGTTTCTCTGTCAGAACTGCCATTACACGCTCCATGCTGACCTGGTGGGTGCTCGGAATATTACGATGCGAACGCTCCTTGTCCGGCAAGACTGGGCAAGGACGGGCGTCTTGTCAGTACGCCCCGATGTGTCAGACGCTGAAGCCAAAGCGGAACGTCTTTCGAGATATTCCGAGTTGCGGTGGAGTCTAGACACAAGCCCCCGTGCTTTAGCCGGGGGTCATTGACTTACGCACAATGAATCCAGATGCAAAGGAATGGTTACTCATGAAGTAATGAGATGTTGGTAACTTACTATCTAAGTGTATTGCTGCCTTTACTATACTCTACGCCGGGGATAACTTCAATCAGGACCTCCCATATCTATACAGCGCGTCCCGGTCCAGCGCAACTCCTAAACCAGGGCCTGCTGGAACCGTCATGAAGCCATCGCGAACAGGCAAGTCATCGATGAGCAAGTCATCAACCAGCAGATGAAGTGTCGCAAGACCATACTCAAGCGTTACATCAGGTGATGCAGCAGCCAGGTGCAGCGCTGCTACCAGGCCAATACCTGCCTCGATAGTGCTTGTAATAACGCTGCGTACGCCCCGCTCTGTTGCTGCCTGGATAATCTGCTGCCCGGCACGTAGTCCACCAGCAAGCTGGGGCTTGAT
>JBKPAZ010000150.1:0-5958 GCA_046726655.1 Chloroflexota bacterium | reverse complement strand
CTACGATTCACCGAAATGCCTGGTGAGGCTGGGGTGTTGGGGACCAGTAGTGAATTGCAACGTACCTAAGCGAGGCTGGATGGCCGGTATCGGTGGTTGCCCCAATGTCGGAGGCATCTGCATTGGCTGTACGATGCCGGGGTTTCCGGATAAATTTATGCCGTTTATGGATGAACCACCTGGAGCTAAGCTATCGTCTGGCATCATCAGTAGCTCCTATGGAGTGCTCATCAGGAATCTACGCAAGATGACGCAGAGCACCGCCAATAAAGAACCATCCTGGCGAAATAAAGGAAGGGAGCTGACGACAGGCTATCAACCAAGATGGTGACCGTGACTGGTAGACAAGATCAGTGTATAGTGGCTCTACAAAGGAGTAATGTCTCTTATCCAGCTTGCCAACGCTGCTACGCGCTAGCTACGCTCAGGCAAGCTGAAAGGAGTAATGTCTCTTATCCAGCTTGCCAACGCTGCTACGCGCTAGCTACGCTCAGGCAAGCTGAAAGGAGTTAGTATCATGGCTACGCAAATGGAACGGGAAGAGGCTCCAACACCTCCATCACAGCTTGTAGAGATGTCGTGGGATCCGATCACACGCATCGTTGGCAGCCTGGGCATCTATACCAAGATTGACTTCAAGCAGCGCAAGGTGGTGGAGTGTCATAGCACCTCATCTATTTTCCGGGGCTATAGCCTCTTCATGCAAGGCAAAGATCCGCGCGACGCCCACTTTATCACCAGCCGCATCTGCGGCATCTGTGGCGACAACCACGCGACCTGCTCGGTCTATACCCAGAATATGGCCTATGGGGTCAAACCACCAGCATTGGGCGAGTGGGTGCTCAACCTGGGCGAGGCTGCGGAGTACATGTTCGACCACAACATCTTCCAGGAGAACCTGGTCGCCGTTGACTACTGTGAGCAGATGGTGAAAGAGACGAATCCTGGTGTGCTAGAGAAAGCAAATAACACCGAAGCACCGCACGCTCGAGAGCATGGTTATCGCACGATCGGCGATATCATGCGGGCGTTCAACCCTTTCACCGGTGAACTGTATCTCGAGGGACTCCAGGTGAGCCGGTACACCCGCGAGAAGTTCTGTTTGATGGAGGGACGCCACGTCCATCCCTCGACCCTCTATCCAGGCGGCGTAGGAACAGTCGCCACGGTCCAACTCTTCACGGACTACCTGGTTCGCCTCATGAAGTACGTCGAATTCATGAAGAAAATGGTCCCGCTGCACGACGACCTGTTCGACTTCTTCTACCAGGCATTGCCGGGCTACGAGCAAGTTGGGTACCGACGGACCTTGATCGGCTGCTGGGGATCGTTCCAGGACCCCGATGTGTGCGATTATGATTACCGCACCATGGACAAGTGGGGACGTGCCATGTTCGTTACGCCTGGTGTTATCGTAGACGGTGAGCTGGTGACGACAAGCCTGGTCGATATTAACCTTGGCATTCGTATTCTGCTCGGTCACTCCTATTACGATGACTGGCAGAACGAAAGGACGTTCGTCGATCGCGATCCACTTGGCAACCCAATCGACAAACGCCATCCCTGGAATCAGACGACGATCCCGAAGCCGCAGAAACGCGACTTCAATGGCCCTTATAGCTGGACGATGTCGCCGCGCTGGTTTGACAAGCGCACCGGCGACTACCTGGCCCTGGATACTGGCGGTGGTGCCATCGCTCGCCTGTGGACGACGGCTCTGGCTGGCATAGTCGACCTGGGAGGCTACATCAAGGCTACTGGAAACAGTGTCAAGATCCGACTGCCCAAATCCGCCACGAAGCCAGAGGTAGAGTTTGAGTGGAAGATTCCGCAATGGAGTAACGCTATCGAGCGTAACCGTGCGCGCACCTACTTCCAGGCTTACTCTGCTGCGGTCGCGCTGCACTGTATCGACAAGGCGCTCACCGAGATACGTGCTGGTCGCACCAGGACGTGGAACGATTTCAAGGTTCCAAAGGAGGCCATCGGCTGCGGATTCCACGAAGCTGTGCGCGGCGTGCTTTCCCATCACATGGTGATCGAGAACGGAAAGATTGCCAACTACCATCCCTATCCTCCCACTCCCTGGAATGGTAGCGTACGAGATGTCTATGGCACGCCAGGCCCCTACGAGGATTCCGTGCAGAATACGCCGATCTTTGAAGAGAACGGCCCCGACAACTTCAAAGGTATCGATATCATGCGAGCGGTTCGCAGCTTTGACCCTTGCCTGCCATGCGGCGTGCATATGTACCTTGGCGAGGGGAAAGAGCTGCAGGTAGTCCACTCTCCGACATTTGGCGTGACGCTCTAGGGCCTATGGCCTTACCGACCCCGTAAGGGGTGTTAGCACGGGGAGTTGCCAGGGCAACTCAGCCCTGGCAACTCCCCACGGCTGAAATCGGGGGTGTCCGCAACGCAACCGTAGTGGAAATGTAGTGGCACCCCTTGCGGGTGCCAGGAAGGCGGGTTCCAGGAAGTTGTCAGCCAATCATACGTTAGAAAAGAGGAGGATGCCTGATGCAACAAGACCTGCAGGAGCAGCAGCGCCGGGCGGAACGTATCGAGATGCTAATCCAGGAGGTTGCCAAGTTTCCTGACCCACGTGCGCGTGCCACGACCGAGGAACTTGTCCAGGCACTCCTGGATATGTATGGCGAAGGGCTGGCGCACATGCTCGAACTGACTGTGCAGTCTGAGGCATCAGGCCACGCATTGATCGAGACTTTTACGAAAGACGACCTGCTTTCATCCTTGTTTTTGCTTCATGGTTTGCACCCGGTAGACATCGAGACACGCATCGCCAGGGCGCTGGTTGAGGTACGGCCCTATCTCCAGTCGCATGGCGGAAATGTCGAGCTAGTAAAAGTCGAAAACGGCGTAGCCTATCTGCGTCTCGAGGGAAGACCTTCTTCAACCACCAGACTCAAACAGGCAATTGAAGAAGCAATCTACAAGGCGGCTCCAGACCTGGATGAACTCCAGGTTGAGGGTGTCATTGATCCACCACCTCGACCGGGCATACCAGTCGTGTTCGTTCCTCCACGGCGACGCAAGGGTATCACGCAAACAACGGAGCAGTCATGTCAGCGTCTTACCTGAGCAACGATGGCCAGGATCGTTCCTCTGCCCCCATTGGGGCGCTACGTCGCTTTACGCGGGAGCGCGAGCAAGCTCGTGCGCCCGTTGAGCACTGCGAACTGTGCAGTGAAGTGATCCCGGCGGATCACCATCACCTGCTGGACCTCTCCAGTCATACGGTGATCTGCGCGTGCCACGCTTGCGCGGTGCTCTTCGGCGATCCGGGAGCAGGTGGTGGGAAGTATCGACCTGTGCCCAGACGCTACCTGGCGCTGCCAGATTTTCGGATGAGTGATGAGCAGTGGGACGAACTGATGATCCCGGTTAACATGGTTTATATCTTTCATAACACAATCGCCAACCGTGTCATGGCTTTCTATCCCAGTCCTGCGGGCGCAATGGAGTCCCTGCTCGGCCTGGAGAGTTGGGAGACACTTATCAGTAGCAATCCCATCCTGAACGACCTGGAACCCGATGTGGAGGCGCTGCTCATTAACAGGGTGCGGGACACACGCGAGTACTACATCGTCCCCATCGATGCTTGTTACCGGCTCGTTGGGCTGATCCGCATCTCCTGGAAAGGCCTGAGCGGAGGGGAGGAGGTCTGGAAAACGATTGCAGAGTTTTTTGCAGATCTGCGGGCAAAATCCCAGCCTGTGAGAGGAGAGCCTGATGCCAGATCTGAACTTTGAGGTGGTTGGTGCCGAGGCTCCGGCTTTTGCCGCGGTCCCAACGCTCATTTTCAAACTGAGTATCGACAGCGCTATCGAACAAGAGCGCATCTTTACCGTCGCACTGCGTTGCCAGATTCAGATCAATGTCACACGCCGGCGCTATAGTCCCGAAGCACAGCAGCGCCTGCTGGAGGTTTTTGGCGAACCAAAGCGCTGGGGTGAAACGCTGCGTCCCCTACTATGGATCCATACGAGCACTGTAGTTCCGCAATTCTCCGGGAGTACCATCGTCGATCTACCCGTCCCATGCACCTACGATTTCGAAGTGGTGGGTACCAAGTATTTTGATGCTCTAGGGGAGGGCGAGATTCCACTCACCTTCCTGTTTAGTGGCACCATCTTCTACGAGGGCGAGGCAGGCAATTTACAGGTCGGGCAAATCTCCTGGTCGAAGGAAGCAGCCTATCGCCTCCCCGTCGCGCTCTGGCAGGAAATGATCCAGCGTTACTATCCTAACAGCGCCTGGATTCGCCTGCACAAGGATGTCTTTGACCAACTGTACCGGTACAAAGCTACACATAGCCTGCCCACATGGGAGGAGGTTGTTGTTCATCTTTTACAGGCAAGTGGTGAGGAAGCGCAATCATGAGAATGGAAGAAATAAAGGAAATCGCCAACGCCGTGCTTTACGAGGGGTACCTCCTCTATCCGTACCGGCACTCGGCCATCAAAAATCGCCAGCGCTGGACGATCGGCGTAGTCTATCCACGGGAGTATAGCGAAGCAAACGGCAATATAGAACCCTGGATGATGCAAACAGAGTGCCTGGTGTCAGGTTCAGCAGATACATCACTCGACATCTATATGAGGTTCCTGCATTTGCTCTTGCGCAGAACCGCGCAATCTGTAACTGCGAGCGTTCCTTCAGAAACCGAGCTTGACACAACGAATACTAGTGAGTGGAGCCTGGCGAGTCGTCTAGCAAGCGAACCCTGGGAAGAAGGGACGGAACGCGAAGTGAGTGTTTTGAACCTTCCTTTGAGTTCCCTGCTCGACCATCCTCGGCTCGTCGCGATCGAGTTTTCTGGTGAGCACATGGTGGAAGAGTCGAGCGATGAATCGGCAGCCACAATCATTCGGGAGCAGCAACCCCTCGCCGGGACCGTCATAATCGGTGCCGAACGCATGGGTATAGACCTTTACAAGCTCAATGTTCAGATAGAAAATAGCACACCTGGGACTGGCGCGTTAACCGGCAATGCTGTAATGCTGCACTCGTTCGTCTCAACCCACACCATCTTACAGGTACGCCAGGGAACCTTCGTCTCGCTGATGGACCCTCCCGAAACGTTGAAGACTATTGCTCAGGGATGCCAAAACCTTCATACCTGGCCTGTGCTAGTTGGCAACGAAGGCGATAGTGATACAATGCTCTCATCGCCTATCATCCTGTATGATTATCCACAGATCGCTCCAGAAAGCCCTGGTTCTCTCTTCGATGGAACTGAGATTGATGAAATTCTCACCCTGCGTATCATGACATTGACTGATGAAGAGAAAGAGGAGATACGGCAGGGAGACGAGCGTACCCGCGAGATACTGGAGCGAACGGAAGCACTCTCGCCAGAACAATTCATGAAGCTACATGGAGTCATCCGCAGTCTACTGCCAGTCGATAATGGGGGTGCAGGGGGCGAAGCCTCCCTGCCGGGGTCTGGGGTGCCCCCAGATACTCCTCTTCTCCATCCGCCGCAGGCGGCGAGCGAAAGAGAAGGAATATGAGTAACATGGATAGAGATTTTCCGGGCGAAGATTACCCACCACCGGAATCCGTGCTTATTGCTGGCAAGGAGGTGAAGGCAGGAGACCGCGTGCGCCTGCATCCAAACGTGCGTGCTGATGCTTTCGATATGTTGCTCGACGGGAGGACGGCGCGGATCGAGATCATCCATCAGGATTTCGAGAATCGCATCTACCTGGTAGTGACGCTGGACGACGATCCCGGTAGGGAACAGTGGGACGAGCGGGTCCTGCCTGGTCACCGTTTCTACTTCTTCCCGGAGGAAGTGGAAATCCTGGAGGAGATACCCTTGGAGGATTTAGAGATACCGTGGAGAAAACCATGGAAAGGACAGTGAACCATCCATCGCCATCGGAACGCACCATCCAGCAAAGGATTCCCGTACGGCGTATACTTATAGCA
>JBKPAZ010000149.1:0-5121 GCA_046726655.1 Chloroflexota bacterium | reverse complement strand
CGGGCCAGCAAGATACAGGACGACCAGAACGATAACCTGGCTCACCCGCAGGTCACGCACTTGCCCGAGTAAGCTGTCATAATAGTTGGTGACCGCCCGCGAGGCCCGCCGGAGATTGCTGCACACGCACATAGCGGCGAGCTGCGCGATCCGCTCACGCTCCTGCTGATCTAATTGTTTCTCCATAGTTAAGAGTATATACTCCTATTTCTTTTTTGTCAAGAAGACAATTCTATGATTTTGTCAATGAGGGTCAATTCTGTCCTCCTTCAATGGTATGCTATGAGTGTAGAATAGAGCAAGAACGATGTTTGTTTCAGGAGTGGAGGACCTGGCTATGGAACGACAGGTAATGTGGTCTCCCTGGACGGGACCTGGGCTAGAACATCTGCATCTGCTCCAACAGCAGGCGGGTATGCTTGCAGACGGCTTGATTCTTGGTGTAGAGGAGCAGGTGCCGTTTCGTGTCCACTATGCAATACACTGTGACCTGCAATGGAGGCTTCGTGCTGTCCATTTGAGCATGCCCATTGGCTCGTCCCCATCCCTTCACCTCTTCACCGATGGAGAAGGGTTCTGGACGACAGAGGATGGAGAGGCGATCCCTCCACTCGAGGGATGCTTCGATGTGGATATCTCGGCCACACCTTTCACCAACACACTGCCGATCCGACGACTTGCACTCCAGCCCGGCTCCTCTGCAACACTCAGCATGGCCTACATTGCCATCCCTCACATGCACATCGAAGCCACCCAACAGCGCTATACCTGTTTGGAGGTCACCTCTTCTGGAGGGCAATACCTCTATGAGAGCCTCGCAGATGGGGCCAGCTGGTTTACTGCTGAGCTTCCTGTCGATCGGGATGGGCTGGTTTTGGATTACCCTGGACTCTTTAGAAGAGTCGGAACCTGGTGACACATGAGATGAGCTCTTTGTGGCGAAGAGGGCTTCGGCTAAGCTCTTCTTACCCACCTGAACGAGACGGTGAATGATCTTCCGTGGATCAGTATATCACGCTGGCAGGCACGAGCGAGAGAGGCAATGAGTCCTGGCGAAATCGACGGCTTCTAATACTTTAGCATGGACTTCATAGACTTCTCCTTCCTACTATGTGTGATCGGTTCGAGATACAAACCTCACCAAATGAGAGATTTGTGTGATGTTCGCCGTGCATACTTCTTCTAGTAGAGGGAAATTCCTGGAATGTTGTAGATTCATGCTTCTTACCATGCATGCATGCAAACAAAGAGAGCATGATGAGTTTTGTACAAGATATACTCGTTGAGTATATCCACCGGATCTCTTTCAAGGAGTGTCAACCATGATACCATCACCACTCTTAGACCGCTACAAAAGTATTGTAGGCGAGTCACTGATCGATCAGATTTACGAAGTAGCGCGTTCCTTAGCAGGTTTACGGGTCTTGCATCTCAATACGACGGCTCAAGGTGGAGGCGTAGCGGAAATCCTCAATGAGCTGCTTCCACTGATGAACGACCTTGGCATTCAGCACAACTGGAAAGTCGTACCGTTAGATGAATCCTCCGGGTACTTTACGGCACGCCTGGTAGACATGCTGCAGGGATATGACACCGGAGCCTTTCCTGAACGGGAAAAACAGGTCTTTTTGGAGAAACTCCGGCACTCTGTGAGCTATGGACAAGCCTATCAGGCCGATATGTACTTCATTCATGATTTTCAACTCGTTCCCCTGGCGGAGTTTTTCCCCTGGATGAGTCCAGCCATCTGGTTCTGTCATGTCGACACGGCTCACCCAACTCCCTCAGCACAGCACTACATTCGGCAGTTCTTAGATCCGTATGCGCTTGCGGGCTTCAACTCGCAGGCCTCCATCTTCAAGGACCTGCCACCAGAGAAGGCCCAGGTGGTCACGCTGGGCATCGATCCTTTTCGCGTCAAAAATCGCTTCCTGCCAAAGGCCAGGGGCATGGAGATACTGGCCAGTTGCGGCATTGATACAGCACGTCCATTGATCACGCAAGTGTCGCGCTTTGGAATCTGGAAAAATCCCTGGCAAGTGATTGACATTTACCGTTTGGTCAAGCAGCAGATGCCCTCCGTGCAGCTCGCCATGGTCGGGGCACTGGAGGCGAAGGATGACATCAAGGCACAGGAGATCCTGACGGATTTGCAGCAACATGCTGTGCGTGGGGACCCGGATATTCACCTGTTGTCCGATCCCTCAATCATCGACCATGAGGCAGTCAATGCGTTCCAGCGCTATTCCAGTGTGATCCTGCAACGCTCGATTCGTGAAGGCTTTGGCTTCACGGTCACCGAGGCGATGTGGAAACACCAACCCGTGATTGGCACCCATGTGACAGGATTACAAACGCAGATCTCACATGGCTATGACGGGTACCTCGTTGATGAGACAGAAGCCGCAGCAGCCTACACGCTCGAACTCCTGGAGGATCGTGATCGCTGGAGGGAACTGGGCCAACATGCCTACGAGACCGTCAGGCAGCGTTTCCTGTTCCCGGTGATGATCCTGGACTACCTGAAGGCGCTGGCACGGGTGCAAACCGATGCCTATGCCTTTGTTGAACCAAAGATCGTGCCCATCAATATGCCTGTTACCGAAAATGAACGAGTCGCCTGACTGATCTACCACAAAGCAGCTCACTCAACAGAGCGAATGCGGTTTCTGAGCTTTTTTCACCTGATATCACGCTCAAAAACCGCATTTCTTTTTGTGACACAAATGTGAGACGCTTTCCCTTTTTGAGAGCAGAATGTGATGCACAGCGTTTATCCTTCTATCAGACCTCTGGTGGTCGCCCTTATGACAGGGAAACTGGCGAGGTCGGTAGTGCAACGTGTTGCTGCTGATTGTCGCTTGCTTCCTCGCTAACAGCTTTACGTGGTTTCCCACGAGACCTTGTAAAGAGGAAGTAGGCAGACCACACGGCAGGTCAGCACAACTCCAGGCACTTCACGAAGTTGGGGAAGTGTCAGATGGGAGAGGAAAGAGGGCGCTTTATGTGCCCTCTTTCCAAAGGCACGTCATAGCCTCAAGGAAATCTTCAGCCGAGTGAGAGTCACAGCATGTTCTTTAAAGAAAGAAGGAGCAAGTCCATGACAGACAAAAAGAGCAAGGAAGTTACTGCAAGTCCGATCGAAGCCTTTAGCGGGGCCAATCAGGCGCTGGCAGAGAATCTCTCTGCCGCCCAAGAGCGTAACCTGAAATATGCCCAAAGCGTCTTTGAGAGTACGATCGCGTTGCTCAAGGACCACGCGGAGAGTGCGCGTTCCATGCTGGAGCAGTGGGAACAGCAGGCGCAGAAACAGCACGTAGACCCTAAGGTCACCGAGAGCTATTTGAGCCTCTTCCGTGCTCCGCTCACCGCCTATAAGCAGACGCTCGAAGTGGTGGAGACCGCCTCGAGACAGAGCTTAGAGAGCTTTCAGAAGGCAGCCGAGAGCTTCGAAAAAGCTATGCAGCAGGGACGAGAACGATGGGAGGAAGCGGCGCATCAGGTGCAGCGTACCAGTGCAGAGTCTGAGAAATAATCAGGTAAGGGGCGCTCCTGGTGGCTCGTCGTTCTCAGTTGTTCAAGCCAGGCAAGCCAGGAGTTGTACCAGGCCAGGTAGCTCTCCGAGTTCGCAAATGCTCCAGGTTGATTTTCATCGTCCCAGCCCTCGAAGATGAAGGAGTGTACAAGCTCCGGGTATGTTGCTGCGAGACGCAGGACTGTTGTGCCACCCTGCGAGAGGCCGATGATGCGGGGACGATCCAGTTTGAGCTTGTGTATCACACCTACGACGTCTTCTACGAGAAGGGTGTTGGAAAAACCGCTGGCGATGCCGTCTGAACGACCATGCCCTCGTGCATCAAGCATGATGATGTCGTAGTCCTGTTCGAGTTCCTTGGCGACGCGCAGCCAGGTCAGCCCGTACTCATTGAAGCCATGCAGGAGAAGCAGCGGGGGCTTCTCGCCTCCGGTGCGATAGTAGTGCTGGCGGATGCCGTCGGCGAAGATGTCACCTTCGCTCCAATGTGCTGGGATGAGTTCCTCAATGGGACGATAGGTTTTTACAATTGCTTGCAGGCGTTGTTGTTGTTCATTCGGCATAATGCTGTTTACCTTTTTCATCTGGATAGCGGAACATCCAGCGAGGGCCGATGATGCAAATTAACAAATTGATCCAGGCATTCGTATAGGTGACAGCCCTGTCATGCTGAGCGCAGCGAAGCATCTCGCTGCCCATCGCGAGAGACCCTTCGCTTCGCTCAGGGTGACAGGGTAGGGGCCGATTTATCGACCCTCGGTGGGTGTGCCTAAAATCCGGATTATTTTGTTACATGCCATAATCGGTCTCTATGGGTGTCCGAATGCTATCGTGATGTCCTTTCTATGCTGTCGGATTAGCCAGCGATATGCAGCACGATGCGTCCGCGTCCATGCCCGCTCTGGCTCAAAAGGAAACGTTCCCGCAAGAACAACTTTGACGTGGCCCTCGTCAATCAACTGAGCAATGGTCTGCAAAAGGCCACAATGAGATTCCAGCGTCGCTACATAAACCTGCCATGTTTTGAGCGCGATTTGCAGAGCTTAAAAAGAGAGCATCAACCCAACCAAATCAGTACTCGGAATGCCTCTTTCGTCCAGTGAATTGGATCGAGGAGGATGAAGAGCGCCGTCATGCTGGCGGCATGCGCTTCGTTTCAAACGCTCTCGCCTCTGCATCGCGTCCCATCGTGCGTAAGAGTGAGGCATAGTTCTCTCGTGCTGCCTGTGAGTTGGGGTGCAGTGGCCCCAACTGCTGCTCACAGATCGCCAGGGCGCGCACAAACAACGGCTCGGCCTGCTCATACTTGCCCTGCGCATAGTAGAGTTCGGCCAGTGTGGATGCATCCCTTGCCGTGTCCAGGTGCTCTGCTCCCTGCTCCTGTGTACTCAGCTGGTACGCTCGCTCTACGAGCGGTTCGGCCTCGCGATAGCGGGCACGTTCGGTCAAATACCACCCGGTCTGCTGCAAGACTGAGGTTGCTTCCTGAAAATGGATCTCGTGGGGGTCCATCCATGCGGCACAGGATTGTGCATGCGCCAGCAGTCGTTCCCACTCTGGCCAGTTCGCATGCTCCACCGGTGGAA
>JBKPAZ010000148.1:0-7340 GCA_046726655.1 Chloroflexota bacterium | reverse complement strand
GGTGAGTCGCCAACGGCTCCTGCTCATCGTCGAGACGTTTGTGCCAGCCGGAGCCTGTGTGGACCCGGTGATTGACGAAACGCTGGAGCGGCGCTGGGCAAACGGAAAAGAAGAGGTTCTGACACAGCCCTCCTTTGGTGAGGAGAGACGAGAGTCCCGGTCAGCAGAATACTCCCGCAAGTGGCATGGGAAAGACAGGAAGCGCCCGACGGCGGTGCAGCTTCCCCTGAGCATATCACCAGCGAGTCAGTTTTTTTGATCACTGATCACCTGGAGGGGGGATCAACCCTGGAAGAACTCTACCAGTACGGGAGCAAGAACTTGCGGTGCGACATCATGCGTTTGGCCTTCCAGAGTGCGACGCTGCCCGTTGGGCAGGGCGTGGGCCGTCGCTTGCGCGGCGTTGTGCATGAAGGCGGGACTTGCTCCTCCATCCATGACCAGTGTGGGGACCGTGATGGAGGCCAGCCGTGCGGTGGGGACAGAGCCATCCCCCATAATGGCATCATCGTAGGCCAGCGTTGGGGCTACCGCCTCGAAGAGCGGCCAGATGGGCGCTTGGCGCATGCCAGCAATCGCTTCAGCAGGCGCGCCCCATGTCGTCATGGCGAGCGCGACGGCGTCACCTCGGCGTCCCTCGTTGAGCAACGCCGCCAGCTGTTGCGTATAGCGTTCCGCCGCTTGGCGAGCATGCTCGTCACCGGAATTGAACGGAAGCTCATACGCCGCCAGTTTGGTGATCGCAAGACCGCGTGCCGCCGCCTCAAGGGCCAGGACTCCGCCTGAGGACATCCCGAACACGAACGCTGATCCCCCAGCTTCATGGATGAGCGCTTCGAGGTCCTCGACCTCCCGCTCGACCGCGTAGGGCTGCGTATCACCGCTCTCACCACGCCCTCGCCGGTCGTAATGGAACACCGTGAACTGCTGGGCGAGGAGTGCCGCCAGTTGCGCCGTCGGCGGGTCGATCGCTCGATACTGAAAGGCTCCGCCCACCAGGATGACCGCTGGGCCCTGGCCCGACCGGTCGAACGCGATGACCGTGCCGTCATTGGACATGACCTGGTTCATATAAAGACCTCCAGACGTTTGTGCTCGGGTTCAGGCTGGATAAGATGCCCGATCAGACCGCTCTGGACGGTCGCCGTGGGCTGCTGTGAAGTACGGGAATCGTTGTTTTCTGTCATGATGATTGACCCTTTCTTTGCTGTGTTGTCGCTTCACCACCATTTCATGTTGAAAAGAAACAGCCCTGCACTTCCAAAATCACCCCATTCGAGGATGAGCCAAGTATAACTTGGCGCTAACAACTCCTTTCATGGCTTTCTCGTATACGTCACATCCAGGTCCTGTTCCCAAGTCGAACTATCGCGCGACAACTCTCCTTGACAGGTAATGGTGTTGCCATCCGAGCTTACCGTGCCAGTGATGCGCTGTGAGAAGCCAGGTGTATCTCTCCACACCTTCCACACGCCGCCTTCCAGACTCATCTGATAAATCCTGGCCACACCGCGCTCATCGGCATAGAGCATGGAACACGTTTGGACCGCATCATCATGACCGATGACACTGAGAGCGCTCGGAGGGCCGGGGCGTTCCCAATCAAAGTGCCAGAGCAAGAGGGCCTCTTCCATTAGCCATTCAAAAGAAGAATGCCCATGGGCTGCGGATGGGAAAGCAGGATGGGTTCCCACCATCGTCCATTCACCCACCAAGATCTCAAACTGTGTGAGCGGGCCGGTCGGGTGCGACGGGGGTTCGGAATGCTTCTGCATGGGAATCAGCCTTTCGTGGTCATGCTTGATTCGTCCGAAGCCGCTTACCTGGCGATCTCCAGAGGTAGGCTTTCAGACCATCTTGATTGTACATTACCTCAAAATGCATGTCAAAGGAATGCAAGTGTTTGAAACTCCCTCATGTCGTACCCCCGTTCAGGTGAAGTCCTCTGAAAGTAGCTTCTCAAGGAAAGCCATATCCCCCCGCAATTCGGCAGTGGCCCAGGTGTCTGCCAGATGCATCACCTCTTGTTCAGCCTGATCACCATTCATGGTGTTACTCCTCTCTTTTGCTCACTGCTAATCTCTTGAAGAGAAAGCTGTCTTGGTTCCGTATGATAAGGGCCGAGCGGTTCTAAATTCACCCAGGTGAGATATTCTCGCTCCCTATTCGTGCTCACAGGTCGGCGACGGCAGGAATGACCTCCCGACCGATGATCCTGAGCGGCTCAATGCGGTAGATCTGTGGGACCACGCCGAGCACCGTCTGAATCCCCATCGAGGCGAGCCAGCGCAGTTGTCCGATGAGTTCCCCCACTTTGGAGCCGTCTTCGCCCACATCGAAGGCAAAGGCGCAGGTCTTCTCAATCGCGTCGTAATCCCGGCCCTCGGCTTCACAATGCTGGCGCAGCACCGAGAGCTTCTGCGGGATCTCAGGACCCGGACGCAGATTGCAGGCATCAGCGTAGCGGGCGACCAGGCGCAAGGTCTTTTGCTCGCCACTGCCAGCAATCAGAATCGGCGGATGTGGATGGCTGAGGCTCTGCGGGAGGTTCAGCGGGTGTTCGATGCGGTAGTGTTTCCCCTCGTAGGGCCGCTGGTCTCCCCGTTCTCCTTGCCACATGCGCAGGCAGATCTGGAGTATCTCCTCCAGCCGCTCGTAGCGCTCTTTGAGTGGGGGGAACGGCAGTCCTGACCCAACTGCCTCCTCTTCGTAATCGCCAGCGCCAATGCCCAGCCAGGCACGGCCACCGGAAAGCACATCCAGGGTGGTGACCGTCTTGGCGAGCAAGATGGGGTGCCAGTACGGGCTTCCCGTAGCCAGGGCGAGCAGCTTGACACGGCTGGTGTGGGCCGCCAGGTACGTCAGGGTCGGATAGCATGAGGGCACCTCGTGTTCTGGTCCGCCCAGATAGTGGCTTTGCCACACATGGTCTATGGTGCTGATGCGATCAAATCCGGCAGCCTCGGCCGCCTGGGCGATCTGGACCAGCGTCGGGCCAAGCTGACTTGCCCCTGCGGGCCAAGAAAAATCATAGAGATGTAGTCCCAGTTTCATGAAGCAGTACCACCTTTCTTCTCGGTGAAGATCGTTTCAGCCCGTTTCGACCTGCGGGAAGCCAAAATTCATCTCTGCTCCCCATCCCCAGAGCGCGAGGAGATCGGCTCTTTGTCCCGCACCCTTTGGTCCACCATCCCCAGTTCGGGGGTGCGTCTCATCCGCGAGACGAGTGCGCCCGCGGCCAGATCGAGCAGCAGCGCGACCACCATCACGATGAGGGAGCCTGCCAGGTTCGGCTTGGTGGTTATCAGAAAGACCAGGCCCAGCAGCAGGACCAACACCGTCGTGCAGGCCGTGGCCAGGACGGGGTCGTCGAGGTGTTGCTCCAGGGTTCCAGAGAGCTCCCCACCCGGCGCTTCACGCGCCAGCTGTTTGACGATGGCACTCCTGCGTGGTGCGATGAGGGCGGCACTGGTGGGGACCATCAGCAGGCTCCAGGCGGTGAGGGCCAGGTAGAGCCCGGTGCCGAGCAGCAGCACCGCACTGGCAGCAGCAAACGGGGCTGACAAATCGTTCAGATGGAGGAGGGAACGCACCTGCTCGACGCACTGCGTCCGCCGCCAGCTCAGTAGGATGAAGAGCCAGAGGCCAATGCCGAGAAAGTAGCCGATGGCTCCGACGATATGCAAAAACAGGATGACGGTGTAGAGGCTCATGCTGTTCCTCCTCGTGTGTTCCTCTCCTTCGAGAGCAAGATGGGCTGGCTTCTGGCCAGCACCGGTTCAGGTTGGCCGTTCTCTGAAACAGAGAGATGTTTCTCATCACGGTGGAGGTGCTCCTGGGAAATGCGGTCGTTCATGGTATACTTTCTCCTTTTCTCTCGTTTTTCCTTCTCCTTTGCGTCGGCATCTTGCTCTGCAGCGATCTGTTGGTCGAGCCAGGAGCATTCGGCCTGCGCCCGGTGCAGTCGGTACTCGATGGAGCGCATAATCCAGGCGCGCGCTCCCTCAGTAATCTCCGGGTTGTGACGCACAAAGTCACGCGCCTCTTGATAGGAGCGGCGCAGGAGGTCCTGGTAGCTCCGATACCACTGCAGGACCATCACCCGTTGCGCCGGGGTCAGGAACTGGAACTTAGTCAACTTGATGACAAACTCCTCAGGCGTGTCCCGGCTATAGGGACCTGGCGTGAGCAGCATGCTCAAGAAGCGTTCCCGACCCGCAGGGGTAATCGCATAGCTGCGTGGTGGCTGGCCACGCCTCGCAGCGGGCAAGCCTGCCCGCCGCTGTTCGATGACCGACCTCACCAGCCCTTGCTGCTCCAACCGGCGCAGCAGGGGAGTGATGATCCCCCAACTCAACGGGCGAAACGGTCCCAGGATGCGCCTGGCCGTCTCATGGAGAAACGAACCGGACATGGGCTGGACCATGAGTTCGCCCAGCACGAACAATTCGTAGATCAGCGGACGCATGCCGCGCGTGAGCGGCCTTCCCTCCTTGGAGGAGGCTTGCTCCTCCAGTGGCCACGAAGCGTGCGCCTGCGGGTCATCGGATGACATGCATCCTCCTTCCCAATTACTCTCATAACGAGAGAATTAGCGCTCTGTCTCTACACGCACGGGAGGAGCAAAAAGTGACATTCCCCCCACAGGTTGCGCAATGAGATTGTAGCAATGAGGTGGTGTAGTGTGAAGTGCTCCACAAGTCCTCTCGGTCACATCGCTTGCTTGCTGATGACTTTGTAAAAGTTGCGCTGGAGTCGCAGCAAGCATGAATGCAACTCCAGCCTCACAGATACGGAATGAATTCGCGGAATGCTCCCGATGCGTTCTGCCCCTCGGCCACGTATACTCTAAGGAGAAGTTCACTCCGGTGAACACTCAGCAGGAAACACATCAGGCATCTCCGAGAGGGGATGCTGTGAAAGGAGAATGCACATGAGAAAGCTAGTTGTGAAGGAGTGGATGACCCTCGATGGGGTCTTCGACGCGGAGACGATGGATCAGTGGTGGAATCCGTATGACAGCGCCGAGAGGCAAAAATATATTCTCGAAGTGTACTCCAGAGGCGATGTGTACCTCCTGGGACGGACCACCTATGAACTGCTGTGGCCGTTCTGGTCCACACAGACGAACGACGACGAGGGCCCTGGGCGGATACTTAACCGCATGAAAAAATATGTGGTCTCTACCACGCTGCAAGCAGCTCCCTGGAAAGAATCGACCATCATCACAGGCAATGTCGTGGAAGCAATCACCAGACTGAAACAGCAGCCGGGCAAAGACATTCTTATCGATGGGAGTGCGAGCCTGGTCCACTCGCTGATGGGAACCGATCTGATCGATGAGTTTCGGTTCTTAGTGCAGCCCATTATCATGGGAAGGGGAAGGAGGTTCTTCACAGACGGGAAGCCTCCGACGAAGCTGAGGCTGGTCGAAAGCCAAACGCTCAGTTTCGGGGTCCTTGCTCTTACCTACCAGCCTGACAACATGGGTGCATGAATCCTGGCTCTGTCCGTAGAAGAGCAAGATCCGAGAAGTTTTTTCTGATCGCCTTCCAGTCTCCTGTTGCTCCTGGCAAGATGCAAGCAGAAACAGGAGCACAGAGGTTTCGTGAGAAGGAGTCTTCCGATGCCTGAACTGCAAACTTTGTTGACTGGTCTGGCCTTCGGCGAGTCGCCGCGCTGGCACGATAGGCGTCTGTGGGTCGCCGATTGGGGAGCGCAAGAGATTCTGGCGGTCACCCTGGAGGGCAAAAGCGAGGTCATCGTCAAGGTGAGTTTCCCCTCGTTCCCCCTGTGCTTCGACTGGTTGCCCACTGGACACCTACTGCTCGTCTCCTCACGCCAGGGGCTGCTGCTGCGCAGGGAGTCCGGCGGGGAGCTAGTGACCCATGCCGACTTGAGCGGCCTCGCCAAGAGCGGGCACCCGTGGAACGAGATCGTCATCGACGGTCGAGGCAACGCCTATATTAACAACCAGGGCTTTGACTTTCCCGGCGGCCAGTTCGCTCCCGGGACGATCGCTCTGCTCACACCTGATGGAGCCGCTCGCCAGGTTGCTGATGGCATCGCTTTTCCCAACGGTATGGCGGTCACCCCTGACAACTCCACGCTCATTGTGGCGGAGTCCTACGGCAATCGGCTCACGGCCTTTGCGATTGACGCTGACGGGAGCCTCTCCCATCGGCGCGTCTGGGCAGAAACGGGCACCGATCATCCCGACGGGATTTGTCTCGATGCTGAAGGGGCTCTCTGGTACGCCGACGTGGGAAACAAGCATTGCGTGCGCGTGCGTGAAGGGGGAGAGGTGCTCCACACGATCGAGCTTGATCGAGGATGCTTCGCGTGTATGCTCGGCGGAGCTGATGGGAAGACGCTGTTCATGGTAGCGACCGAGTGGAAAGGGGCCGAGCAGATGGCCGATGGGTCACGCACAGGCCAGATCCTCACGGCGAGAGCGCCGGCACCGCACGCTGGTTGGCCGTAGCCCAGGTGCAGCAACGATGGTGGAAACGTTGGAATGAAGCCGTGAGAATTTCCCTATGTATCCCGGGAAAAGTTGTAATGGCTACTTGGATCATCCGTTCAAAAACGAGCCCTACGAGACGGGGTGCTCCCATAGGACATGGTGGATAAATCGACCAGCTCTCTTTGAACCTACTTGGGGCCAGTTTTGGATGATTTTGCAGTCCAGAGAGGCCTTCACTTCCCCGAGTGAGCTTGCATCCGCGTGCTTCTGCGAGCACCTTCGCCAAACACCCCGCGATTTCACACTCTACCCCTCTCTGGCTTTGGCGCCTCTCAAGCAGAGATCGGCACCAAGGGATACGAGAGCACCTCGCGCGCTGTCCATCGTCGAGTGGTTCTTCCCGCGGCCATAGCAGGGGTACGCTGCCGGTAGCGCTGCGCTAGACGCTTGCCACCTCGTTCGCGCGGCTGCATGAGCGCCACTCGCAGTGATTCGTGAGGCCGCACAAAGTGATAGTAGGCGCGCCACCACTCCAGAGAGGCCAAGAGCTGTGGCGACTGCTGTGAGGTGGCCCAGGTCCGGCGTGCTAGCGCGGCTACACCATGACGGATGGTCAGATTCACCCGCTCGATAAAAGCGGTGTTCAGCCGCCCTGAGAAGCCCATCCCCTGTAAGGCGACTTTGAGAGCGTCCTCTGTGCCAAGACGCATCACCTGCGTCACCCGAACCAGCTTGCGCCGCCGGTTGCTTTTTTTCACCTGGCCGTAGATCTAGCTCGCCGCCACCTGCCACCGGCGTACGTGGCGCCCGCGGCTTCTCTCTTCTTGCCAGGTCCCAAAATGAGCCGTCAACGCATAGAAGTAGAGATTCAAGC
>JBKPAZ010000147.1:0-7612 GCA_046726655.1 Chloroflexota bacterium | reverse complement strand
TGCGGGCATCGCGGTCGCCGTGGCGCTCTCGATCCTCAACGTTTTCCGACGAGCATGGTGGCCTTACCAGACCACACTCGGCCGCGTCCCAGGGTTGGCTGGCCATCACGACCGGCAACAGCACCCCAACGCTGAGGAACTACCGGGTCTCGTGATCTTCCGATTTGACGCACCCCTGTTCTTCGCTAACGCCCGCACCTTCCGCGACCAGATCCGCAGCCTCGCAGAGGCCTCGCCACCACCGCACTGGATCCTCATCGCCGCAGAGCCGATCACCGACGTCGACACCACCGCCGCCGACATGCTCGCCGCCCTCGACGAGGAACTCAACGCCCGTGGCACCTCCCTCGTGTTCGCCGAACTCAAGGACCCTGTCCGAACGAAGCTCGAGCGCTACGAACTCATCGGCCCCCTCAATCCAGATCACTTCTTCCCCACCCTCGACGCCGCGCTCGACACCTTCTGCCAACAGACCGGTGCTCACTGGACACCGCCCAAGCAGACCGGCGCAGAGGCCAAGTAACTCGCGTCCGCTGCGGCTGCCGGCCCGGCCAGCGCCCGCGACAACCTCTCCACCATTCCAGCGTATGGTGATGAGCAAAACGTATATCATAATCAGAGTGAATGTCCAGCTGGCAGACTGATAAAGCCCGAACATCGCAGGTTAGGTACAGCTGCTGGTAGGCCTAAGTGTGCTGACTGCAAGCGCTTAGATAAGGTTTAGCTATCCACATAACCGCAGTAATACAGCCTTGGGCTGTGACGAGCGATGCTGCACTGCGTTAGCAGGTAGTGCAAATATACTACGCGAACTCGAAGGGAATGTGCACCTTCTAGTGAACTTCAGGCCCAAAAATAGTGTGTTTTGAGGATGTGTAATCGTTTGGAGACGATTACACTAGTAACGGTGAGAAAGTGGTCTTCTCCTGAGAGGAGTTGGACCTCTCTCACGGTGATGGTGCCACGATCGAGCGGGATCGTCGAACCTCACGCTAGTGAAAGTTCAACCGATGCAGTGTTTCCCCGGTTTCGAACTGGGGGAGCTTCTTCACTGCCAGAAGTACGTCAGAAAGAAAGGATACCACCATGAACGATGCTACAACCAATCCGAACGAGACCTTGCAGGGGCTCGGTGAAGGCGATCTGAGTGTGTTGAACACGCTGATGCGCATGACTGAGGGCTCGCTAGAAGAATCCGGCCTGGACCCGGAGACCTTTCTGCTCGTCCGCATAGCCGCCCTTGCGACGCTGGACGCGGCACCGGCCTCGTGGCTCATGAACCTCAAAGTCAGCGGTGAAGCTGGCGTTGCGCCCGAGCGTATTGTCGGCACCCTCGTTGCGATCGCTCCAGTGATCGGTACCGCACGGGTCGTGTCGGCAGCAAGTCATATCGTGCGGGCGCTGGGACTGGCGAGTGCACTTGTTGAGAATGAGTGAGAACCGGCAGACGCTGCACTCGCGCATTCTCAGCTAAGCACCAAGCATCACCCCTGCTATAGGCAGGCTGGCAAGCCATTTCATTCGTGTAGAGCAGGGGTGATGCTTGACCTCGTCCCCATGATACGTTACGCTCCTCTACCCATTTCTGCATGTGCTAACATAAATGTGTAGACACACATCGCTTGCGCGATGGCGCTGCGACTATGCACCAAAATATCGGGCATGCTTCACTGAAAGGATGAACGAACATGGCACTGATACTCTATCCCGATGGGACAAGCAAGGAAGTTCACCCAGCCAACGGAGATCACTTCGAGATCGAAGAGTTGATGCAGATCGTTGAGGGACCGATTCAGATGATCCCTCTCCCAGATGGACGCATCATGACGCTGAACGAGGAAGGCGGACCTGATGCAGAAACCGGACGTGCGGGCCTCCCTCCCAATGAACAAGCAACCTCGTTAGCCGGGTTCCCTTTCAATGAAGGCCCTCTCGCCACACTGCGAGGGCTGGGGGTTGAATCGCCTGCTTACGCGGTTGGACCTGGCGATCTAGCATATATCCCAGGGACGGTGCTGGTCTCTACAAAGCAGGAAGTATCGTGGACGGATTGAGTTGAGAAAAGCATATGCTGTTTTATTGTTCTCCTGTAAGAAGAAAGCGTGTGACTGTTTCGATAAACTCTTGAGTGTTCGTAATAAAACTTAAGTGTCCGGCCTGATGAAACACATGAATTGAGGGATTGACAAACAGTGCTGCGGTGTTCGCTCGTTCTTGCGGTGTCACGTCGCGTTCGTTGTCGGATTCAAGGATCAGCGCTCTGCCATGCCAGGAGGCAAAACGCTCTGGCGAAATATGCCAATGTTGTACAAAATCAAGCATACAGCGGTAGTGGGTCGTCATGTGTTGGAAGGAGCTCTCTGCTTCCTTTCCTGTCAAATACGCACGCCAGAAGTCATCAGGAGTGTCTGGTAATACTCGCCTGAACTGAGCTTTCACCACACGAAATGTTATCCATCTAGGAAGCCGTACGATCAGGGACAATGCCGTTTTCAACGATCGCATGTGAGAAGGTGATGGCAGCGCAAAGTTGGCGATCATGACCGAGGTCACTTGTTGTGGATAGGCACTCAGGAAACAGAGGGTAAGCAGGGATCCCAACGAATGTCCCAGAAAAGCAGCTTGTTGGACGTGTTGCTCTGCCAACATTGCAAGTATTCCTTCTACCAGCTCTCTCACAGTCGCTGCCTCAGTAGGATACCCAAAAGAAACAACGCGAAACTGTTGTTCTAATGCAGCTATCACAGGAAACATCACTTCTGCGCCAAGGGCTCCAAATGCTCCTGCTCCTGGCAAAATAACAACGGTTTGGCTCCCCACCCCACCGATATACCAACACCACTGGTTACCTGCTATCGTTGTCTGACGAATGTGATGGGTTCTTCGGAACGTATCAAGGGTTTCTCGACTGCTCATACAAAGTGCCCCTCAACAAAGTATACCAGAAGCAGAGAAATCCCACATGCCTTGTGCGCTTCGAAGATAAGTATCCCTCTGGTACCTATATATGAGTATGGTACGATCTCTCGTAAGGTAAGCAGGTTAGATGAGCCTTTCGAGGTATGTCATTCGCACTGCTTGTCCATAGGAGGAAAATGTACATAGACAGGTAAGTGACATCCCTGCTTTGTCACACGCAGTTGTGCTGTTGCCCGCAAGCAGCAGTGCTGCCGCCCAGCACAGCCAGGACCAACCGGAAGCGCGCACGTAGACCAGGAATGTCCCACCTCGTACCTCGCCAACAGTTGGTCTCATGGCTGCATTCCGAACTCGGGCCTCCCTCAGCCCGCCGGTGCGAGCGTCTTCGGCGGCTCGGTCGGTGTAGCTCTCAGCAGCAGAGGCTCTACCGCCATCCCGTCAGGTCCGCCGACAAGGTAGGCGATCATCAAGCCCCACCAGAACAGGGCACCCAGGCCGAAGAGCGGGCCCAACACGATCCCTACAATCCCGCACCACAGCAGGACGTTGAACCACGTCTTGTCCACAAGCCGATTGGTGTTGATCACCGCTCCAATCCAGGCCACAAATTGGACGACGATGCCGCCTAAGACAGCGATGCCGCCCAGCACGATGAGGCTGATCAACGTCCAGAAGTAGCTGTCGGGGACAAAGCTGTACCGAAAGTTGGCCGAGAGGTCCTGGATATGGGGCACAAGAGCCAGGGAACTGAAGAGGGCCAGGATCCCCCCAACAATCATAACGATTGCCCCTACAAGCCACCAGGTGGTGATTGTGCGCTTTGTCATGTTTCTCACCTCTTTCCAGGTGTCCTCACCAACGGGAATCGATCCCGAGGATGAGTCTATCAGAGTATCTAGTTTCGACCTCAAAGGCGAGAGCATCACGGTACACGATGACTGCTCCTCTGGTGGACATCCTCCTCTGACCTGTCTCTTATCGCTTTCAGGACCGGAGGCGCTCACCAACTGTCTTCCTCCAGACGAGCAAATCATTTGTACACATGCTCACCTTTTTCCACACTACCAGTATGGCAGATTGCTCTCACGGGACAGTCACATTCTGCCACCTCATCCTCTCAGGATTGTCACGAATTCTTCCTCGTTTGCACATTGATCGTGCGATAAGGCGATGCCAGTTGTGGAGGACGCTTGTTAGGAGCAACAGGGCTACCAATCTGTCGAAGCAGATTATCAGGGGTCCGGCAGAGCGTGAGGTCGGCGTAATCATAGGTCATCGCTCGCTCCGCAAACTGCACCACGATCTCCTGTTCTTCCAGATCTATCGAAGCAATGGTACCGACATCGCCATTGAAGACCTCCCGCTGGTAATCGTTGACCTGCTGGATGACTCGGTCCCCCACGCGCAGCGTGCTGCCTCCATGTGCCAGCTCCACCTTCCCCGGCGCAGGCGGGTTCAGTACCTGCTGGAGCATGGCGTTGAGCTGCCTCGTGCCCACCTCTCCGCGTGTTGCGGGAGAGGGCACCTGCACCTGTCGCACCGGATCGATGCCGTGCGTGGGCAGGTACTCGCTTACCAGGTGACGAATGCCCTCTGCACCTAGCGCTGGCTCCGGCGCCTCCAGCCACAGGCAGTCCGACTCGGCGAACTTCGTGGTCGGCACCAGTCGCAGGAACTGGCCGGCGTTGATACGATGAGCGTTGGTCATGATGTGGCTCACTGCCGCCTGGCGGAAGACTTGGGTCAGCCGCACCACGGGGACTTGCTGCGAATCGATCAGGTCGCGCAGCACCATGCCAGGCCCCACGCTGGGCAACTGGTCGACATTGCCCACCAGCAGCACCTGCGCCTGTGGTGGAATGGCTTTGAGCAGCGAATGGACCAGGAACAAGTCCAACATCGAGGTCTCATCCACCACGATGGCCTGCGCGTCCAGCGGGTGCTCCTCGTTGCAGCGGAACTGCATCGTCTTGGGGTCGAAAGCCAGCAGGCGGTGGATGGTTTTGGCCTCCTGCCCGGTCATCTCGGACAGGCGCTGCCAGCAGGATGGACTTGCCCATCGCGCGCCACAAAACCACGATGGTTTTGGTCGTGAACGTCTTGCCGCACGCGGGACCCCCTGTCAGCACCAGCAGGCGTGAGGAAGCCGCTAGTTCGACCGCCTAGCGCTGCTCGTCAGAGAGGGTGATGTCCCGCTTCTGGGTGTAGCGCAGGTCCAGCGCTGCACGCGTGGGAGGTCGATCGCGACCAGCGCTCGCGCAAAGGTGGTGAGATGCGTTGCCAGGGCCTGCTCCGTGTGGTAGAACGCGGGCGCATAGCACATGCGCTGGTCTGGGAGATGGCCCAGGAAGGGCAACGTTGGCGCTCATGGCGAGCCTTTCAATTTCGTTTGCATGGCTTCAACGCTCAGGTGGATGTAATGCCGGTCCTGCTCGGTCAGGGCGCCAGCCTGGCTTTCCGCCTGGATGAGGCTTACGTGACGAAGCAGCTTCTGGCGGGCCTCAGGCGATTTCGCCTCCTGGCTAATCGTATCGATCACCTTTAGCATGTGCAGCAGGACACTGGCATTGTCGCAACTGGCATGGCGGAGCATATCGAAGGCAGCGCTGAGCAGCTCATCGAAGGTAATCGGCTCGAGCACAAGGCGAAGCCGGCCATCCTGGTCGTAGTAATGGTGGCTTTTCTCACCCTGCCGGATGAACAGCGCCAGACCATTCCCCACGTAATCCAGGCACGTCATCGCGGTGAAGGGGTCATTGATTGCCGGAGACATGGCTCGTACGGCCATTTCGACGAGCTGGTTGACAGCGTATTCGACATCCTGGGTGGGCGTGCGCTGGTTTCCAATCTGGAAGGCGTGGCGAATTTGTCCCTCCAGCTGCTCGTCGAACCGACCGGCGGGCCAGACCAGGGCAACCACTGCGCCACGCCAGACAAAGTGACCCGGCTTGCACAGCAGGCGGATGACCAGATTCCTTTCTCTTAGCAGGGTAAGCACGTACTCTGGATCGATGTATTGGATGTAACCGGTGTCCCTCACACGAACCGGATAGCCCTCTGCCTCCACCAGCGTATCCGACGCCTCCTGGCCGGATTGCCTGTGGTCATCACCGCTCCTGACTTCATCCGGGATCTCCGCGCGGACCACGTCCAGCAACTCTGCGCCCGCCGCAGCCGCGATATTGGGGGCTTGCAGCATGGTGCTGATATGCTGGACCAGCAAGATCAACGAGGCAAAGGTTGCCAGCATCAAGAGCAGTCCAATCGTAGCAGTAAGTTGAGGCCCTTCAAACTGCACCCTGGCCGGAGGAAGAGAAGTGGCAGCAGCAATGCAGTAGACAAACGTACCCACAAACATGCCCAGAACGAGCTGGGTGATGCGATCGCCCAGGAAGACGCGCAACAAGCGAGAGCCGTACTGGGCCGCTACGGTCGAAAGCGGCAAGGTGAGCAGCGTGAAGACCACCCCAGCAGTTGCCAGGGTGGTGGTGGCTATGGTAATCAGGGTACCACGCAGCTCAACGACACTACCATTCAGGATGAGAGGGATATTCTGTAGTAATTCATTGGGGATGCGTACATCTACCCAATACATCGCCCAGGCCAGCAAGATCGCTCCCAGAGACATGACTAGTGGGGCGAACCAGAAGCTCACCTTCAGGCGATCCCAGGTGAAACGGGCTGTGACTCTTCTCTTTGCGCGGGTTCTCATACGGCACCTGTGTTCAGAATTTCTCATTTTCTCCAAGCAGCCAAACATCCGTGTCGCTCAAATAGTAGTAATCCGTTACGAGATAATACCGTAATGTAATGTAGGAGCCAGAGTTATCGCTATGCAAATCCTGTCATTGACGATTCCCAGGATAGGGGGGTGCGATAACTCTGGCTCTACATCCCATATTGCTTGCAAAGTTCAGTGTAAGGCTCTTTCAAGTCATGCTCAGCTACAAGGGTATCAATTTTGTCTTTCAGCGACTCACGATCAGGATGCCACAGGCGGCGATCCTGGACGAACGCCTCCACCCAGGCAGCGAGGGCTTCGTGGTACTTCCCCTGGATATGATATAATTCGCCCTGGTGGTGCAGTACCGCGCAACGTTCGGCCGGTGTGTCCAGGTTGGTGGCAATCGCAGCAGCCTGTTGATAGTAGCCCTCGGCCTCGCCAAATCGATGCATCTCACGCTCCACATCACCCAAACCCCGTAGGGCGCGTCCTTCAAGTTGCAGAGCTTCCTGTTCGCGAGCGATAGCAAGGGCATGTTCAAAGTGTTCTTTCGCCTCCAGGTATTCGCTTTCTGTAATCGAGATAGCTCCGAGTGCATTGAGCACATGTGCTTGATCCACCCGATCACCCAGATTGCTGAAAATAGCGAGAGCCTCGTTGTAATACCCACGAGCATCACCATAGCTCCGCCTCTTTCGTGCAACATCTCCGAGAACCAGCAAAGCCCATCCTTCGCCACGGCGCACCCCCTGGTCGCGGAAGATAATGATGGCCTCATTGCAGGTTTGTTCGGCAAGGTCGAGTTTCCCTTGATCGGCATACACGACGCTCTGATCAGTATAGACCCAGGCCTGTCCAAAACGCGATCCGAGCGAATTGAAGAGACGTAAAGCTTCTTCATAATCAGCCTGCGCTTCAGCATAATTGCCCAGAGCCTCGTGGACCGTCCCTCGAACCCTCAGTGTCCAG
>JBKPAZ010000146.1:0-40526 GCA_046726655.1 Chloroflexota bacterium | reverse complement strand
AGTTTAGGAAGCCATCCACCGGTATATAGTAGGGGCGTACCCTTGCGGTCGCCCTGGAGGAGGCAGGTCGCCTCACGAGCTTGCCCAGTGCGTTACTGGCGAGTCTCTACTAATCCCGCGAGCGGAAAATTTTCACCCTTCTATATGGCTCTTTGCCGCGGCTGCGAGAGCTTAAGTTGTAGCGTGTCGCCAACTGGTGTTGTAGCCTGCGAATATATGCATTGGCAGGAGCTAATTCAGCCGTTGTCAGTTCCTTATTCAGGACCTGGTGAATAGCGTCCTCGGTCTCTAACAATGCTCGCATGGTTGGATCATCTGGGCCAGAACCATTTTCCTCAGCCGCTTCTTCCTGGTAGTCAGCTATAGAAACATCTATAGGTATGTCGAAGATGCGGGCAAGGGCATGCTGCATCTGGGCAACCGTGTTGTTCTTCAAGATGATGATCAGCTTACTTTCCTCTTCCGCCTGCTGCAGGCGTTCCGGTTGGCGACGATAGTAGTTTTTCAGCGTGATTATAGCGTCGGCGTCACTCTGATTATTTGTGACAATAATCGGTACGCGCAATTGGCGCGCAGATTCAGCCAGGCGGTCGCGACTCACCCCAAATGGATAGATGCGTAACGTCTTGAGGATCGGTAGGTGCTCCTTGTCATTTCCAGGTTGATAAATCCCTTCTTCATCGAGCAAAGGACGATCAACTGCTACCAACCCTGCTGCATTTTGTCGCTTGACATCACCTGGAGCGGTCCCTGTTGGCGCCAACGCCCTTACCTGTACGTGTGGCTGGGCCTGGCTGCGACCCCGTATGCGCTCGCCTCCATTACCTCCACCACCATTGCCGCGAGGCGCCTGCTGCGACATCCGGCGAACAGTACCCCAACTACTGTCAGGACGGTCAATCTGGCTGGCCGGGCGTGACGCAGCACCAAAGCCTTCGATACCCCAGTTTGGCACATCCATACCGCCTGAGGTGATCCGACGCGCTGTGACATGCCCCGTCTCCTCATCGCGTGTGCGCTCCTCAGCAACGACATGCTGTCCGCGCAACATGCTGTCCACTGTATCGGCGACATCGCGATGCACAACCAGCTCCTGCCAGCTCTGCTGTTCGACCACTACATCGAACGTTGGTGGCGCTTTACGTTCCAGGATACTCTTCTGTGTATGGCGTCTGCGTGCCTCTTCATCTCCAAGGGTGACGGTCTGAATACCGCCTACGAGATCAGAAAGAGTCGGGTTCACCAACAGGTTACCAAGCGAGTTACCGTGGGCAGTTGCCACAAGCTGCACACCGCGTTCCGCAATGGTGCGTGCGGCGGCGGCTTCCAGTTCAGTACCTATTTCGTCGATTACAATGACCTGGGGCATGTGGTTCTCCACGGCCTCGATCATTACAGCGTGTTGTTCCACAGTGCGAGCCACTTGCATGCGGCGTGCTCGACCGATACCGGGGTGAGGAATATCTCCGTCTCCCGCGATTTCGTTCGAGGTATCAACGACAACTACACGTTTATTGGCTTCGTCTGCAAGGACGCGAGCTATTTCACGCAACAGGGTGGTTTTCCCCACGCCAGGGCGACCAAGAATCAAAATCGATTGACCCTGTTCGACAATATCACGGATCAGGGCAATACTGCCTAGTACCGCTCGACCAATGCGGCAGGTCAGGCCGACAACTTTCCCTTTGCGATTTCGCAGTGCGCTGATACGATGGAGTGTGCGCTCGATACCAGCACGGTTATCGTCGCCAAATTCACCTATACGCTTGACCACATACTCGAGGTCAGCGTAGGCCACTGGCTGAGTACTTAGGATCACCTCCCCTTCTGGGAACCGGCCCTCAGGCAAGCGCCCAAGGTCCATTACGATCTCCAGCAGTTCGCTTCGGTTTTCGAGCCGATTGACCGCGTCGTGGATAGCAGGCGGCAAAGCTACTAGCAGAGCCTCCAGATCGTCAGTGATCGTGTGTTGCATAGGCTGTTCTATCACCTCGTTGTCTGGCGAGAATTGACCGTCCCCAGGCCCTTCACGCCATAGACTACTCGTTGTTCCAGTGCGGGGACAGTGCGCGGATTCATAGCCAGCAAAGCTATGTGGCGCACGAGCAATGCTTTGGTCGAGACATGCTCAAAACCACTGGTACGCAGAGCATGAATAACGAAAGAATCGTACTCCCGCACCTGGCAATAGACGGGGCGTGCGCTTCTTTCCAAAAGCCGCTGGGTGCCGAACCGTAAGATCGGTTCAGCCAGTTCGGCATGTTCAGGATGAACAATAAGCGAGAGCTGGTGTGGCGCTGTGCCGTGACCCCGGCATAAGCGCAACCAGGCTCCTAAACGAACGCCAACATCGCATACGAAGCTTTCATCCCCTCTGGAGAGAGAAGGTGGCAACGGACGCAGCGAGCCGACGTAGAGCTTAGCAAATTCTTCACTGTTATCCAGCATCTCCGCCATCTGCACCCGTTGTGGAGTAACAGCGCGATAGAGCTGGTGTAATCCCCATACATGATGGCGACTCCAACGGCGAAGTGAAGGCGGCTTGAAGTCGCCCTGCGCTGACTCAGGGTTAAAGACATAGGTCAGTTGACGGGCATAACGCTGAAATCCAGCTTTCTGGAAAAGTTCCTGCTCTGGAATTTCATCTTCAACCTTCGCAAAAATACGGAGAATGCCATGGCTTGATGCAATCTCCAGCATGTAGTCGAGCAGTGCTGTAAGCACCTCGTCGCTGGAGACATTGAGGTTCACCATAGAGGCAAGATAAGCTAAATCCCATGTGACTCGCGATGGTCGTTCACGCACCTGCGCAAATCCCAGGATATGCCAGTGATCCTCACATATCCAGGTGCGTGACGCGGTATTGACAGGGAAGATATTTCTCAGGATAGGTGACAGGGGAATACGAGATTCTGCCGGTTCGAGCCAACATACGAAGTTCGCAAATTCGTGCTGTTTGTTTCGAGCACGGCGATCAATTGCGTAGATGATTCCCGGCAGATCAACATATAGTACCGGTCGTATCATCCAGTGCTCCCGCGCCATAGGGGGTGGAAAACTATGCCCTGAACTTCGTGCACCCCTACCCCCTGACGCTCTGTACTATGCGGAGAAAGTATTGATGGAAACGTGGGTCTCCAGCAACCTCCGGATGAAAAGCTGTGCCTAGTAAGGTTCCTTCTCGGGCTGCAACGATGGTTCCATCGTCGAGCGTTGCCAGCACCTCCACCTCGGGGCCGACCGACTCAATCGCTGGCCCTCGGATAAAGAATGCGTGGAATGGCGCTTCTCCTAGTACTGGCACAGAGAGATCAGTTTCAAAACTTTCCCGCTGACTGCCAAATGCATTTCGGCGAACACGGATATGCATCGAGGCCAGTAATGGCTGGTCTGCAAGCGCGTTATCCGTCTCGCGAGCCAACAAAATTAATCCTGCGCATGTCCCCCAAGTGGGGACCCCTTCCCGAATCTTTTGTTGCAATGGCTCCTGTAAACCATACAACACCATCAACTTGCCAATGGTGGTACTCTCACCACCTGGTATTATTATACCATCTAAATCGTGCAAATGTTTAGGGAGTCGGACGGCTTTTCCTTCGACTCCCAATTCTGCCAGCATCTTTAGATGTGCTTCAAAGTCACCCTGTAATGCTAAGACGCCAATATGGAGCTTTTTGGGGCTGTATATTTCCATACGCTACCACCCGCGTCGCGCCATCTGTTCATGTTCAGGTAACTTATCCAGGTTGATGCCTACCATTGGCTCACCAAGATTGCGCGAGACTTCGGCGATGATGTGGGGATCCTCGAAGTGCGTAGTGGCACGTACGATAGCCTTGGCGCGTTTCAGTGGATCACCGGACTTAAAGATGCCAGAGCCGACAAAGACGCCTTCGGCTCCCAGGCGCATCATCAGGGCAGCATCAGCGGGAGTCGCGCAGCCCCCAGCCGAAAAGTTTACAACGGGCAGCTTGCCTTTTTGAGCGACCTCACGCACCAGCTCATATGGCGCGCCAAGGTTTTTTGCTTCTGTCATCAATTCTTCTTCGGGCAGCATTTGCAGGCGACGAATGCCATCCATGACGGCGCGTATGTGGCGCACGGCCTCTACGATGTTGCCGGAGCCAGCTTCACCTTTCGTGCGTATCATCGCAGCGCCCTCACCAATACGACGAAGCGCCTCACCAAGATCACGAGCGCCACACACAAATGGGACGGTGAAGAGATGTTTATTGACATGGAAGTGCTCGTCGGCTGGTGTTAACACTTCTGACTCATCGATGCAGTCTACGCCAATGGCCTGGAGAATCTCGGCTTCCACAAAATGCCCAATACGGCACTTCGCCATGACAGGAATGGTGACGGCCTCTTTAATCCTGATGATAAGTTCAGGGTCGGTCATGCGTGCAACGCCACCCTGGGCGCGAATATCGGCTGGCACGCGCTCTAATGCCATGACTGCGGATGCCCCGGCATCTTCTGCGATGCGCGCCTGTTCGGCATTCACCACATCACAGATCACTCCTCCTTTGAGCATCTCCGGAAAACTGCGTTTAACTTGTATTGTTCCTGTCTGTTTTTGCATGGGTATGTATCTCCTGGGTGACATGTGGGTTATGTCTTTTGTACTACATTTTATCATACCGGGAAGGAGGCTGCTACAGCCAAGTGGGGGGAGAGGTGCCAGCCATGAGATAGATAAGGTCATGTCAACAGATTCAGGCTCAGCTTCAGCGCAATATCAACGCGCCCCAACTCTTCGCTGGTAATCACACCCCGGCGGCGGATGAGGCGAGATTTTTCAATTGTCATTATCTGTTCGCATTTGACATCGGTGAAATCGGTCAGGCCGTTTTCTTCTGAGGGTGCGATACGCACATGCAGGGGCAGTTCGCGTTCGGTGCGACTCATCGAGGCGACGATAGTGAGAGGATAGGTGGAAGAGGTATTACCGCGGTCGTTCTGAATGATCAAAGCGGGTCGTGTACCTTTTTGTTCGGCGCCTCGACCAGGAGACCAGTTCACATCCCAAATTTCACCGCGCCTGGGACTTAGGGGCGCGGGTGGAGGGAATTCAGGTTGACTTGCTTCATTTTCTTGGGGGCCGGGCGTAGATGGTGCCTTAGCCTCACTACTCATGCAACTACCTTACACTATACGCAACAATCATACCTTCTTGACCGGCATTAAAAAAGAAGCGTGCGTCTTCAAGTGTTGCCGGGAGGGAACCGAGATAGGCGTATGCTTCATCGAGAGAGTGACTGAGAGAGGAGAGATCGCGTTCGCGTTTCTGTATGATTGCCGCTTTTAACTGTTCGTAATTATCCTGGCGCATCAGGTCCATTATTGTTTCCACAACATCTCCTAGCGAGGATTCTAGCTCAACGGCAAGAGCCTTTAGCTCTTTATGTTGCGTTGAAGGGATTTGTATCGATTTGCGGACGAGGTTCTCATGACGATAAAAATCGGGTTGCACAACAGCCATGAAACTGCCTCCTGTTACTAACGCAAAGCCTTCCATTTCATCTGCTCTAATTGTAAACGGTGACTCCTAAAAAGTCAATAAATATAATTTTGGAAAATCACAAAAGTGTAAAAGGTATGATAAACTCCTTTTAACTACATTGAGGAGGTTTTCCAATAAGGGCAAACAAAAGTGGACGCATGAGAATGCTAGAAATTAGACGTTATGAATCCTCCGATCATGACGATGTATGGAACCTGCACGTTTTAGGCTTGCAGCATGTTGGAGCTTATCTTGGCAATGGTCCATGGGACAATGACCTGCATACTATCGAGCAGGTCTACCTTCATAACCGGGGCGAGTTTCTGGTAGGCATCTACGAGGGGCATATTGTCGCTATGGGCGCATTTCGAAAATCTAGTGATGAACTTGCTGAGATCAAAAGGATGAGAGTGCATCCCGATTTTCAAGGTCGAGGTTTTGGGCAGATCATTCTGGATGAACTGGAGACCAGAGCGCTGGCTTTGGGGTATACCAAGCTGTACCTGGATACCTCTGTCGTGCAGATCGCAGCCCAGAAATTGTACATGAAAAACGGTTTCAAGGAGACAGGTAGGGAGGTACACCGGGGGCTTGAGTGTATTCTTTTCGAGAAGAGCATTGGGTGAAGTAGTTGAGTCAGAAGGCTATCTGGTTTCCCAGGGCGTTCACGTGGTCTTCAAACCTTTCGACATCGATCATTTGATGGTTAACGTCAAACAACTATTGGAGTCACATGAGCATTTCTCCTTACAAGCCGAGGAGGAAAAGCTGAAGAAGGAGTAGATAACAATGACTTCTGAAGAGATGCAAATACTGCTTTCAAAAGCGAAGAATGCCATCGTTGGTGTCAATCGAACTGATGGTGGGCCTCAGCTTACTCCTGTGTGGTACGCATGGGATGGAACATCTTTCTTTTTCACCACCACGAAAGATCGCTTTAAATACTTCAATATCAAACGAGATCCATCCATCTCACTGATTGTCGATGATTTTGAAATGCACAAATACGTGGTGGCTTATGGACATGCTGAGATTATTGAGCAGAATTTTGGGGAATTGCTGCGCCCGATTGTCAAGAAATACGCGCCAGCAGACCAGATTGAGCAGAGGATCAAGATGATCACGGACGACCCTAGCCGTGTGCTCGTGGTCCTACAGCCAGAGAAAATAGTGACTAATTAGGGGTGTTCTATAAAGCTCTCTAAGTAAAATACTCTGTCTTCTCTTCTTCAAGTACCGAAGGCTTTTGATACTCATCCTTTGGCATTTCTTCATCAGAGAACATTGCAAGGTAATCGGCGAATATAAAGCGCCTATTACGTTGGTACGTATCCATCTGGCGTAGGAGGCTGTGTTCTTGAAACTTCATTACGAGCCTGTTTGCATTTGCATAGCTTAAACCAGTTACTTTGACGACCCCGTTAACTGTTATGACAGGCCTTTGATATAAGTATTCAAGTAATTGGTAGGCATAGCCAGCCGAACGAGGAAAGTGCATCGCAATTATACTTCGATGTCTCTCTCTTAATTGAACAATATTTCGTGCAGTAGTTGTTGCTTCTTGTGCAACCTCATACACACCTCGTAAGAAGAACTTGAGCCACAACTCCCAATCACCTTCATCACGGATCCTCTGAAGATATTCGTAATACTCTGTCCTATTTACTTTGAAAAAGTGTGATAAGTAGAGCAGTGGCTTACGTAAAACACCTTCATAACACAGTATAAATGTAATAAGCAACCTGCCCATGCGCCCATTACCATCAAGAAATGGGTGTATCGTCTCGAACTGAGCATGCACCAAGCCAACTTTTAGAAGAATAGGCATGGCCTTCTCTGTGTGAATGAACGATTCAACATTATCCAGTGACCTATTCATATCCATAGGAGATGGAGGCACAAACTTAGCCGTTTGAATCGTACCTCCAAGATGGCCAATCCAATTTTGCGAAGTACGAAATTCACCAGGATTGCGATTAGCTCCCCTTACTCCTTGCATTAGAAGACCATGAATCTCGCGAATAAGACGAAGAGAGAGCGGAAGTGTATTAAGCCGCCCTAGTCCATAGTTCAGAGCATTAATGTAATTGATTACCTCTTCAATATCCTGGGGATTTCCAGGTAAAGCAGCATCTGCCTCAAACGCCAGAACATCTATAAGAGATGCCTGAGTGCCTTCAATCTGACTTGAAAGCACAGCTTCCTTACTCACATACATAGCAACGAAAAGATCAACATTAGGCAATATTTCACTTGCTCCATCCAGACGTCCTAATGCCCTATCAGCTCGTGACAGTAGTTGAATCATTTCATTATCTAATTGAATAGGTGGGTCTGGAGGTAAAGGCGTCGGAACAAAAGCCTTATAACCCCCAATTTGGTTAACATAAGTACCAGCACGACCAAAATTCATCTCCTTATTATCGCTAGCGATCATTACAAACCTCCTTATTATCGAAAAGGACCTCGAATCGATAATAAGGGAAACATTTCATCTCCTTATTATCGCTAGCGATCATTACAAACCTCCTTATTATCGAAAAGGACCTCGAATCGATAATAAGAATAGCACAAAATGTAGCATCAGTCACTACTTCAAGAGAAGCTCAACAATACAAGACTCTAATAGCTATTGAGATTGTTCTATTCATCCCAATAATCGGTACCAAACACCTCAGTAGTACCACCGATATCAGCACGCAAAAGTGAATGTCTCTCATGCGACCTCTTCAAATGCCTATTGTCAGTGAAGCAAACCTGTTCGTCATATGCAGCGTTGTATACCCCACCTGACGCTAGACATCTACAGGACTACGGCCCATAGCTAGCTGTGTGGTTGCCACTTCTCTAAAGCGAAAATAGAATGAGAGAAATGAAAAGTAGCCTGGATAATGTATACAAGCAAAGCTTCTTTGTAAGATTCGGGATGCTTTGCTTTCTGTTGATTACATTGATAGGAGTAGCCAGCAATGAACCAGAAACAACAACACGAGCTCATAAACGATGTCCAGCGCCTCTACTTCGAGTTGTTACGGCGAGTGCGCTATAATCTTCTTGATGGCGAAAGCGTCGTCCATGATTTGTTAGACTGGCACGATCTCTGGTATAGTGTAATTGCAGCACGCCTACCATATCCAAGCACACAGGAAAACAGGCTGCCTATTGACCTCTCGCTGTTACGGACAACACGATGGAATGATTGGCCCGTCGATACTCTTTACATCTGGACTAATGATGAAGCAGTATCACAGTTACAATGCCTGATTGAAGAGCATTGGCAAGCGAGCGAGATTGAGGTTTTCTTGCCCGAAGACGTTGAGCTAATCAATGCAAATTTGTCCGATGCGCACAATCGTGTTCTGTTTGTATGGTGGGACTGAGAAGCTGAGTATTGGAAAACAAACACTTCTGTGCTATCCTTGCCTTATTAAAGAAAAAGCCTCTTTTCTTTAATAAGCAGAATCGCTATTTAAGGAACCTTTATTAAGACGAAAGCTGATTAAAGAACAGCGCGTGAAACTTGTTTTAAGATGATAAAAAGTGGGCGACTAGGGACTCGAACCCCAGACCTACTGCGTGTAAAGCAGCCGCTCTAACCAACTGAGCTAGTCGCCCCTGAAAAGAAGGAAGGTACATTGTATAGCTCGTGTGGGGTGCCCTCGAGTGGACTCGAACCACCACGCCTTTACAGGCACAGGCCCTCAACCTGCTGCGTATACCATTCCGCCACGAGGGCTAGTCATAACGGATTACGCAGATTATTTTATACTTCTCCCTGAGGTTTGTCAACGATTTGAGCAGTCTTATTTCCGTCGCACTATGAGGGTACTACGAGCAGTATATACGAGTTGTTGCTCATTATCAGTCCCTGTTGTTTCCGTGATAATAAACGCCATAGAACCAGCTTTCCCATGGCGTTCGCGCACATCAGCAATGTGTGCGACACATGTCACCTTTTCGCCTATGCGTAGCTGGCGTGTATAGGTGTATTGCTGCTCACCGTGCAACAATTGCATCTTAGTAGGATCGAGTTCCACTTCAGGTACACGCACGCGGAACGTGGTTGGAAACGTCGGAGGTGCGAATTGCAGCGGTTCATTGCTCTGTAAAGCGGGGTCTCCTGTTGCTTCCATGAAACGCTGCACCGCTTCATGCGTGACTTCGAATGTCTGCGATGGCGAACTTTTGCCTATAAGGGTGTGATCAAGAGGCATAGGTGTTACTCCTTTTGGTGTTGATCCTACAATGTCATTGTAATAAATCCTAGCCGCTCCAGGGCCATGTAGGCGGCAGCAATTTGTCCCTGTACGGCAAAGCTGCCATTGTGAATCAGTTCGAGCAGTTCTTTGGGGGTAACCAGCAGGCTTTCGATGACTTCGACGGGGTCTTCTTTGGGCGTACCTGTTTTTTGCACGTTGCGTGCCAGGTACCACCAGATCTGCGTGCGTGCGCCGGTGGGATTGGCGTGCATATGCGCTAGCAGTTCGACCTGGTGATCTTCGAAGCTATATCCTGTCTCCTCCATCAATTCACGCCGGGCCGTTATTAGCGGGTCATCCTCATGCGTATCGATACCGCCAGCCGGAAATTCCATTACCTCGGTACCGATGCCGTGCTTATACTGGTTATTTATCAAGAAGCGTCCGTCTTCCGTGATTGGGACGATGCCTACCCAGCCGCGATTTTCGATGATGTAGTAGTCTGGGATGATCGGTCCGTTGGGTACAGCTACTTGCTCGCGACGTATTTTGAGGTAGGGGGTGTCGATGACTTGTTGGTACGAGAGTGTTTTCCAGGGGTGATTTTTTGGCATGTTGTTTCCTTGGTTTATCTATTTTTCCAGTTTGGTTTGCGCTTCTCCAGGAAGGCATGCAGACCTTCCTGGGAGTCCTGTGATCGCATAAGCTGGGTCAGATAGAGTGTGTTGACTTGTTGTAATGCTTCAAGGCGTGTTGCATGACCGGTTTCGGCAAGACGGACACTGGCTTTTGTGTGGCGCAAGGCAACAGCGCTTTTTGTTCGCAGAAGGTCCAGGATGCGTTCCATGTGTTTGTTTATGTCGTTGACGGGCGCAGACCAGGTGATATATCTCAGGCGTGCTGCTTGTAATCCTGTGAGTGTATCCTCTTCTCCTGTTTGCCTGTTTGATATCATCAACAGGGCTTGTTCTGCGACAAGAGTGAAGTCAGCAACTCGTATAAGCAAACAAGCTGGTTGCGAGAGTACTGCTCTGGCAACGGCCAGCACAGGTTGGCTAATGGCATGAACCGCTGCGCAAGCGCTTTCCACAATTGTGGGGGCGCGATCTGTCGTGGGCTGAGAGCTATGCGCAACGAGTTGGGTAGCAGTGGGATTGAAATCCAGCACGACCGCTTTGATACCGCTGCTACTCTCTGTATGCAGGGAATCACAGGCGATACACAGTTCATTAAGCATCAACTCATCGGGTTCAGGCGCCAACACAATACGGATCGTTTGTGCCTCAGCGATGATGCGTAGCGCTCGATAAGCTTGTTGCATAAACCTTCCTTGCATTGGGAAGAGCGCTTGCGCCCAGGTCGGATGACTACGAAGCAATAGACGCGCAGCGTCGTTTCCGAATGTCCAAGATATTTTAGATCCCTCTCAGCCTAAAGCGTTGTATTTTGCCTGTCGCTGTTTTGGGCAGTTCGGAGACGAACTCGATCCAGCGCGGGTATTTAAATACCGCCAGCCGTTCCTTTACAAAAGCTTTGAGCTCATTCGCCATTGCCTCCGAAGGCTCGTAGCCGTGGTTAAGGACGACATATGCTTTGGGTTTGACTAATTCGTCGGCGTCCATTTCGCCTACTACAGCAGCCTCAAGTACAGCGGGATGGGCGATGAGCGCTCCCTCTACCTCCACAGGCGAGACCCATTGTCCGCCTACCTTCAGCATATCATCGGAGCGACCGCAATACCAGAAATAGCCCTCGGCATCTTCGTAATACTTGTCGCCCGTATGAATCCAGTGACCGCTGATGACATCTTTGGTCTTTTCATGCTTGTTCCAATAATAGGCGGTTGTGCTGTCTCCGCGAATCAACAGGTTGCCAATCTCACCTTGTTTTACTGCATGGCCGTTTTCATCGGTTATCAATGCCTCGTAGCCAGGCACAAGCTTACCGGAACTACCGGGCTTTATCTGTCCTGCGCGGTTACTAATAAAGATGTGCAGGATCTCTGTGCTGCCAATGCCATCAAGGATGTCTACATTGAACTTTTCCTCCCAACGTCGCTGGATATCTGCGGGCAAGGCCTCACCTGCCGAGACACATATACGAACAGAGGAGAAATCGAAGCGTTTCTCCGCATCGGGTAGGGCGAGCATACCAGCGTAGAGCGTGGGAACGCCAAAGAAGATGGTCGGGCGATACTGCTGCACTACATTGAACATGTCCTCTGGCAATGGCCGCCCAGGATAATGTACGGCGCTCGCTCCTACGCCGAAAGGAAAGTACAGGTTATTACCAAGTCCATAGGCAAAGAAGAGTTTCGCGGCTGAAAAGGTGATATCATCTTCATGAATGCCAAGTACTTGTTTAGCATAATACTCCGTACAGTAGGTCATGTCATGCTGTAAATGGACGCAGCCCTTGGGGAAGCCAGTACTTCCTGAGCTATACAGCCAGAACGCGCTGTCGTCTTTGGTGGTTTCAGCGGCTTGTAGTTGCGCTGAAGCCTTCTGTGTCCATTTCTCAAAGTCGTGCAGCATAGCGGTTTCCTGTCCGCCATTGTGCTGCAATCCTACTACTACAATATGACGTACATATTTGAGCTCGGGAAGAACCTGCTGAATTTGTGGCCAGAGTACCGAGTGGATCAGCAGGACACGCGCACGACTATCATTGAGCATGTAGACATAGTCGTTGGGTCGCAGATTGGTATTTATAGGAATGGGTACTGCACCAATTTTGATAGCGCCGAAAAAGGAAGCGGCGAATTGTGGCGAGTCGAGCAGTAGCAGGGCGACGCGCTGCTCCATATCGACGCCGAGGTCGAGTAAGCCGTTGCCTGCGCGGTTTGCCAGTTCCGCTATCTGGGCGTAAGTGTGGGGGTTCCCTTCAAAATAAATGGCGGTTTTTGAGCCGCGTCCCTCTTCGAGGTTTTGGTCAAGGAAGGCCGTGGCGGCATTGAACTGGTCCGGAATGATAATCTTCGGAACGGTTAGCATAAGACACACCTCTTTTCAATCATCTTACTGAGATAAGTTACATATATTTTATCCCAAACTCAAGTGTAATAGAAACTCGCGATTACCGTCACGTCCGTAGATTGGGGAGTCGGTCAATCCCCAAACCTTGAACGGCGTATGTTGCAGTATCCATTCTTGTAGCTCTCGCAATACACGGCTATGCACAGTAGGGTCGCTGATAATACCCGCTCCCCGATCGACCTCAGCTTTACCGGCCTCGAACTGGGGCTTCACCAGCGCTACTATCCAGGCGCCTGGAGCCAGAAGTGGCACAAGCACCGGCAGGACGAGGCGTAAAGAGATGAACGAGACGTCGATTGTTGCGCACTGAATTGGTTCTGGTAGGTTTGTCAGATAGCGAATGTTGGTGTGCTCCATCACTACGATGCGGGGGTCATTGCGGAGGGTCCATGCGAGTTGACCCTGCCCGACATCGATGGCATAGACACGCTTCGCGCCATGCTGCAATAAGCAATCGGTGAAGCCGCCGGTCGATGCTCCAACGTCAAGCGCAACCAGGCCAGCCGGGTTCAATCCGAAAGTAGCCAGCGCTTTTTCAAGCTTCAGGCCACCGCGGCTGACGTATTTCAATTCGTCTGGTGCTCCCTTTAGACGACATTCGGCATCGGGCGATATGAGTGTACCGGGTTTGTCAACGAGGCGATTTGCAACGAGCACCTGTCCCGCCATAATCAGTGCGCGTGCGCGCTCCCGGCTGGGAGCCAACCCCCGCCTGACCAGCGTAATATCAAGCCGCTCCTTGTTTGCTGCCATTGTAGTCATCCTCATGGTTTTGCCGATCAAATATATTGCGCATTGGAATAAATCAATGCACCTGCGCCGACAAGCCCCGCATTCCTGCCGAGTTGTGACAGTGCAATGCGCACTGAATCACTGGGCGCCTTCATCGCGCGTTCCTGAACGATCCGCAGTGCTGGATCCATCAGCATCTGTCCCAACTGCATAACGCCACCGCCCAGAATGATCGTGTCTGGATTGTAAATGTGAATGATGTTGACGAGACCAACACCGAGCGCCTCAGCCGCCTTTGTGACGATATCTCGCGCCAGTGGGATGCCTGCTTCAGCCGCGCGAGCCACGGTACGCGCATTGACGAGCAGTTGTTCCCCTTCTCCCTCGAAATCTTCATCCTGTGGTTGAATATTTGGGTCGTGGATAGGCAGAGCTGCCTGATCTGGCACGGTTGCGGTGTGCTCTAACATGGTGCTGGCGAAAGCGAGCAGATCAGCGCCTTGTCCAGTGGCAATTGCTTCATTGGCGTAGCGTGCGATGGCAGTTCCGGAAGCCAGGTGTTCCAGGCATCCAATATTGCCACAATTGCAACGTTCGCCTTGCCAATCAATGGTCATGTGACCCAATTCCCCCGCTGTACCGTTGGCCCCTTCCAAAATCTTGCCATCGATAATCACGCCACCGCCTATGCCCGTGCTTACGGTAAGGTAGACCATATACTTGCTGCCACGTCCGGCGCCAAACATATATTCACCCAATCCTGCTGTATGAGCGTCGTTTTCAATAAAAGTGGGTCTGTTAAAATGTTGTAGTATGAGGTCACGCAGGGGGATATTATCCCATCCTGGAAGATTGGGAGGAGAGTAGATCATACCCGTGCGATTATTCAATGGCCCCGGCGTAGCAACACCAATACCCGCGATTTGATCGAGCGCAACATGAGCTACATCAAGCGCCTGCTGTATAGCTCTGTAGACACGCGGGAGAATGCGTTCGGGAGTGGGATTTTCGCCGGTGAGTAAACTTACGCGTGAACGTAGTTTTGGGCCTTGCAACACTGCTGTGCGGATATGTGTTCCGCCAAGGTCCACTCCCATAACTAATAGTAGATTTTGCTGATTGGCTCTTATGTCTTCATGCATGCTAGCAAGGCTCCGTCCTTTCAGTAATCAGGTCAAAGCAGGTGCCTGCCTGACCAGATAATGGACAAACCAGCGATATATGTAGATCAATATACTCCATTTACAGAGATGGGACAAGCGTTGCATGCACTTGTAAATCCTGGACTGGGTAAACGTGTAACCTGGATATATAATAATAGATAGACGCGAGATTCCATTGCAAAAAGGCGACGTGATATGAAGAAGACAAAATCCTCACAGCGAAATAGGAGTTTTTGGACTGGTTTTGCCGCTGCTCTGGCAGCAGGCATATTTGCCACAGGCATCATGATATTTCTTAGCGTCTCATTCGGTGGGGTCTCATTACCAGAAACTTTTGGCTCAGATTTGACAGCTCTCATGCCACCTCCTTTGTTCGACTATTTACATCAAACGATAGGTGGGGATGCAAAACATTACCTGTTCTATGGGATTGTTGTGGGTCAATGCCTTGTATTTGCGCTCAGTGGGGCGCTTTATAACTGGTTTGCCAATAGACAGAAGCGGAGTTTGCAATGGTTTGATGGACTGCTACTTGCGCTGATTCTCTGGCTTTTCGCAGGAGTCATCCTCTTGCCACTCAGCGGAGCAGGAATTTTCGGTGCTGATCTCACTACTGGTTTCAGCAACGGATTGCTCAGCCTTGCTATCACCGGTATCGTATTTGGCTTACTCTTCGTGTTTTTCCAACGCTGGATCGCCGGGCAAATGTCCAGGCAACATGCGGTGCGAAGCGATAGTCGCTCATTGGATGAGCAAGAGCAGTTACATGGCGGCATTTCACGGCGGACCTTATTGAGGGATGGCGCAATTGCAACCGGCATCGTCTTAGCAGGCATCGTTGCCTGGCGCTTCATTACAGCAGGGGTCAGCGCATCGAAGATACCGGTGGATCAGTTGTTGGCACATTTTAAAAGTAAAATTGTGCCACCACCCACGCCAAACTATGGAGAGATACAACCGGCTCCATTCCTGTCACCAGAGATTACTTCGAACGATCAGTTCTATATCGTCTCCAAAAATCTCTTCTCTGATCCGACCGTCAATGGCAATTCCTGGCGCTTGACCGTGGATGGACAAGTCGATAACCCCATTACGCTGAGCTATCAAGAATTGCTTGCACAACGGATGAAGCAGCAGTACGAGTCGCTGATGTGCATCAGCAACGAGGTTGGCGGCCAATACATGAGTAATGCGCTATGGGAGGGTATTCCGTTGATGGACCTCCTACAACGCGCTGGAGTAAAAGCAGGGGCTACAAAGATAGTGTTCCACGCGGCTGATGACTACACCGACAGCATTCACCTTACAAAAGCGCTTGAACCGACAACCTTGCTTGCGGTACGTATGAATGGCGTCACATTGCCCCAGGGCCATGGTTTTCCCGTGCGCATGCTGGTACCCGGCATCTATGGGATGAAACACTGTAAATGGCTTACACGTATTGAAGTTGTCAACTACGATTTCCAGGGTTACTGGCAGCAGCGCGGATGGAGTGATGCCGCGCCTGTGCGGATGACTGCCCGTATCGATACCCCATTGGACGGCTCGACTGTAGGCGCCAAGCGCACCACGTATATTGCGGGTGTTGCCTTTTCTGGAAATAAAGGCATAAGTGAAGTCGATGTGAGCACCGACGCCGGCCAAAGTTGGCAAAGAGCCATCCTGAAACAACCTCTGTCGGGTCTGACCTGGGTACTGTGGGAACTGGCGTGGCAGCCACCAAAGGCTGGTAGCTATAGTGTGGTTGCACGCGCAATAGACCTGGAAGGGAATGTCCAGGATCCCAATGTAGAGCCTCCATTGCCGAATGGGTCATCAGGCTACCACTCCATTACGTTAAGCGTTTCATAAACAAGGCCGGAATTTTTCACGGGACAATTTAAACGTCCTATTCTTGTGGGGATGCTCCACGCCCCGGCAGGAGGCTTCGCTCCCTGCACCCTCGACTTTTAATTCGCCCCAGGTTTTTCAGGCCTTAAAGGTCGTTTGATCACAAATTACCACAAAAAGTGTCCGGTTTAAACATCCTCGATGATTATATGAGTAGAGGCACATCACATAGAAAGCGGGCAAGATTGCTCAAAAGGCCAAAATGGTGACAGACGTTCAGGGGGTAGAGCGTCTGCGGGAGCGAGATGCACAGGCCTTTCGTTCTTTGATCGATCGGTTACAACAACCCATCACAGGGTATTTGCATCGCCTCGTAGGTGACCGAGAAGTGGCTCTTGACCTTGCACAAGATACTTTTGTTCAAGTGTATAAAGAAATAGATAAGACGTCTGGAGATCTTGCTCTGGACGCCTGGATCTATCGTATTGCCACGAATTACGGGCTGCGATATCTCAACCGGAAACGCCTGAAACAGTTTGTGCGACTGGAAAGCGGCGAAAACTTTGACGAAAGCCTGGCAGTTGCTGGCCCTGAAGATCAGGCGGAGACCCGTATTCTGGTTCAGCAAGCATTAGGTGCGATGAAGCCGAAAGACGCAGCAGCGTTACAGCTCCATTATGGCAGTGGCTTCACTTATCAAGAGATTGGCCAGGTAATGGACATGAGTCCGGAAGCTGTTCGTAAATGTGTGGCTCGCAGCGTGGAGAAATTTCGCAAGGTGTATGGAAAGAAGATACCATCTTTGAAAGCACCCAAATGTGAAGACTCAATACGGGTTATTCCAAGAGGTAATAAATAGCATATGGCAAGTAATACACAGCGGACACTGAAAAAAGATGTCAATGAGCATCCTAAAGACAGTATATTACTTGCTTACCTTCGTGAGCAGAAGTTGGAGGATCATGTAAGCATTAGTCGACACATCGATGTAGAAAAATGTCCGCGTTGTTGTCACAAGCTTAGCGAACTGAAGCAGGTTAGCACTACACTCGATGTACTAGGGCAAATGCAGTCGTATCAGCACTATCCAGAGCTGTCGGTAGCTGATACATATGCGCGAGTGCAAAGGGAAGCAAGCAAGCAAGCTCCTGCCCAGTCTTATCTGCGCGGGGCTAATAATCGGCAACGTCCTAGAAGGTCGGCTGTGCGATTAATCAGTTTGCCTGTTGCATTTGGTCTGGCAATACTTTTTACAGTGGCAATGCTGGTGTTTGCTAATTTGTCTGGCAAGTCATGGATCTCAGGATCGGTTCAAGGAGGCATAAGTCATAGTTCAGGCAATACGACAGTGGTGGTGATACCTCATTCGACACCGACATCCGATCTTAACCTGACAGCTACAGAGGGCCCTACATCTTCAGTGACGCCAACAAGAACTTATATAAAGATATGTTTAACGTCTACTGATATTGCTCAATTCCGCCTGGTTATATGTGGGCACAACTTTGAGGCTGGCCACAAAGTATTATTGGTTGCTACTTTCGCTACTTTGGCTGGAAGGACATTCACCATACGGCACGTTGTAACTGTGGATAAGCAAGGTAACTTCCAGGGATCGTGGTATGTCTACAATTGTAGATATCAGGCAACTGCTATCTCTGCTTCCGAGATTGACAATCCACAGTCATTCTCTGCTACCCTGGAGAATATTGCATTTCCTGGCTGTGCTCTGACTCCTACAGCGGGATCATAGGGGGCTAGACCTCAGGTATAAAAGGTTGATCTATCTCGATAGCTTACAAACAAGGAAGACATGAATATGCAACGGCAGTGCGCCTGGTGTTTACGGTTGATGGATAACATCGGAGAGCGAATATCTTCCCTACCGGTACCAAAGATATATGAAGCGTCTCATGGTATGTGCAAGACGTGTGGCAATCTCTGGTTGGAACAAGTAATGCAAGAGCCACAACTGCAAGCTGTGACGCGTCCCTTACCAATGAGGGCTGAAGTGTCCAGGGTTTACTAGAAAAGACATCTTCTTCAATTTGGTAGCACTTTAGGCTACCAGAGGGTCGGATCGCGCTCTTCATTGAGCGGGCTGCATATCCTTTCCCCCCGGAATGCAGCAACGATTCGGCCCTTTTCGTTTGCTCAGCCCGCGCCCCAGCCCCCCGAGGGCGACCGCGAGGGTACGCCCCTACTATACTACGAGTGAATCGTCTTGCGGGCTAGCGGTATAGTAAGGGCGTACCTTGCGGTTGCTTTGTTTACCCTGTCTGTAAAAACTCCAATACATACTGGTTGACCTTATCGGGTTGTTCCTGCTGCACCCAATGGCCGCTGTCAGGGATACGTTTGATCTCGATATCATTCACCCATCGTTCAAGGCCGGTGGTTAGTTCGATGCTAAGGGCGATGTCCTGCTCTCCCCAGATTAGCAGCGTTGGCACATCAATTCGTATCCCATAACTCTTGAAAGAAAAAGACAGGCGCCAGAAAAGCTGGCGATAATAGCTTAATGCAGCTTTTATCGCTCCAGGTTTACTCATGGCATCTTGATATTTCGCCGTTTCCTCGTATGGAAAAGCAGACTTTTGCACGGCGGCTCCCCGGAGCATCCTCCCAATCTCGTTCGCATGATTGCGCCCTAGCATATATTCGGGAAGCCATGGTATCTGGAAAGCGAATACGTACCAGCTTTTGCGCAACTGCTTGAGCGTGCGCATCTCGCGCATCATCGCAGCCGGATGGGGGGCATTCATGACAATCAAGCGCTCAGTCATTTCGGGATAGTTGATAGCAAATGCCCATGCCAGCACGCCGCCCCAGTCGTGCCCAACAATAACCGCTTTCTGGTACCCCAGACCTTTGATCAGACCCTCGATATCACGAAGTAGTGTAGGGATATCGTACCCTTTGCGCGGTTTAGCGGTATCGTTATAGCCGCGCAGATCAGGCGCAACGACGGTATAACCATGCTCAGCAAGGAAAGGGATCTGATGGCGCCAGGAATACCAGAATTCAGGGAAACCATGCAGCAACACGATTAATGGTCCCTCGCCCTGTGTCACATAATGCATGCGAATGCCATTTGTGATGATTGCTCGATGTTGCCATATTTCCGTGGAGGTCATGTGGGAATTATTCTCCACCAGTATCGTTATACACAATTGCTCGTTTTACTTGCTCGATCAAGTCGGTCACAGGGATATCACGCGGGCAGGCATCGGCGCAGTTGAAAATCGTGCGGCAACGCCACACGCCGCTACGTTGTCCCAGGATGCCAAGGCGTTCAGCACCTCCCTGATCGCGACTGTCGAAGATGAAGCGGTGCGCATTCACAATCGAGGCTGGCCCAACCCAGTCGGGATTACCCCACACCGATGGGCATGAACCTGTGCATGCGCCGCACAGGATACACTTTGTGCCTTCATCATAACGGGCACGCTCGGTGGGACTTTGCAAACGCTCGGTTCCTGGCTCAGAATCGTATGTAATCAGATAGGGTTTGATCGACCTGTATTTTTCGAAGAACGGGTCCATATCTACAACGAGGTCCTTGATGACTGGAAAGCCCAACATTGGCTCAATCGTCACTTTGTTGCCAACGTCGCGTATCAGTACCTTGCAGGCCAGGCGATTAAGCCCATTGATACGCATTGCATCCGAACCACAAACGCCGTGAGCGCAGGAACGCCGATAAGTCAGCGTCCCATCCATCGTCCATTTAACGGTGTTTAATGCATCCAGCAAGCGATCGATTGGATCAGCCTCAACACGAAACTCGTCCCAGTACGGTTTACTATTCTTTTCAGGGTTGTAGCGCTTAATTCGCATTAAAATGTTCATTATTACTCTCCTTACTTAGTATTTCCGTTCCTTGGGCTTGAATATCGGGTCGTCGATCAGCTCTACATCCTTGTAGTCTAGTCGCACATCGTGAGCTTTGGTGCCCTTGTATGCAAGGGTATGCTTGAGCCAGTTTGCGTCATCGCGCTGCTGGTAGTCGGTGCGATAATGCGCGCCCCGGCTCTCGGTGCGTGCCAGTGCGCCATGAATAGTAGCCTCGGCGCAGTCAAGCAAGAAACCAAGTTCAATTGCCTCGACCATTTCTGTGTTAAAGGTCTTGCCCTTGTCCTGTAACTGAATCCGCTGGTAAGCGTCCTGCAAACCATCGAGCGTATCGAGCGCATGGCGTAAACTCTGGTCGCTACGTTCAACAAATACTTGCTCATCCATCTCATTTTGCAGGGTACTGCGCGCGCGGGCTGCCGATTCGCCGCCAGTGGAGGTATACAAGCCATCTACCAGCTTATGCGCAAAATCTTCTGGTTGCGGGGGCAATGATGCATGGCTATTCTCGGTAATGAATTTTGCCATGTGTTTACCGGCACGACGGCCAAAGACGATCAGGTCCACCAGCGAATTTGTGCCTAGACGGTTTGCACCATGTACGGAGACGCAGGCTACCTCACCAGCAGCGTAGAAACCTGGCAGCGGCGTCCATTGAGGATCGATGACGACACGAGCATCCACATCGGTCGGGATACCACCCATGGCGTAGTGCGCTGTAGGCTGTACCGGCACTGGCTCTGTAATCGGCTCAACACCGAGATAGTTACGCGCGAAGTCGGTAATGTCCGGCAGCTTTTCGGTAATGACTTTCTCCCCCAGGTGCCGTACATCCAGGTAGAGATAGTCTTTGCCGTCTACGCCGCGCCCCTCTTTGATCTCCTGAATCATACAGCGTGACACGATATCACGCGGCGCCAGGTCTTTGAGCGTAGGCATGTAGCGTTCCATGAAGTACTCACCCTTACCGTTCAGTAGTTTGCCTCCTTCGCCACGAGCTGCCTCGCTCAAAAGCACGCCTACTCTATAGATACCTGTAGGGTGAAACTGGTACATCTCCATGTCTTGCAATGGGATGCCCCTGCGATAGGCAATGGCCATACCGTCGCCCATGCAGGCAAAAGCATTGCTGGTGACACGCCAGGCACGTCCATACCCACCGGTAGCGAAAAGCACTGCTTTAGCATGGAACGTGTGAATCTCACCTGTGCGAATTTCGAGCGCGACAACACCACATGCCTGTCCATCATTCAACAACAGGTCCAGCACCAGGAATTCATTGAAGAAGCGTACCTGGTTCTTGATGGCGTTCTGGTACATGGTTTGAAGGATCATGTGCCCCGTACGGTCAGCAGCATAGCAAGCTCGGCGCACAGGCGCTTCGCCGTAGTTGCGTGTATGCCCACCAAAGCGGCGCTGGTCAATGCGTCCATCTTCGGTGCGATTGAAAGGCAAGCCGCGATGCTCCAGTTCGTAAACAGCATCGATAGCTTCCCGCGCCAGAATCTCCGCCGCGGGCTGGTCAACCAGGTAGTCACCGCCCTTAACGGTATCGTACATGTGCCACTTCCAATGATCTTCTTCCTGGTTGCCAAGCGCGGCGGCTACGCCTCCTTGCGCTGCGCCCGTATGGGAGCGCGTGGGATAGACTTTGCTCAGCACCGCAACGCTGGCCATTGGGAGTTGCATTGCGGCCATCAGTCCGGCGCCACCTGCACCGACGATCACCACATCGAATTTATAATACATATCTGTATCCTCAACTATTCTGGTCCATCATTTGATGCAATTGGGACCGAGACTCCCAACAACAGGATGGAATGTTATCAGTGTAATCGTGCCTAGCAGAAAAAAGACCAATGTTAAGATGCCAACGGTAGATTGCAAAGTGAGACGCCATCCTCGTGTACGCACATAATCATCAACGACCACACGCAGGCCATTCATGCCGTGCAAAAGAGCTAACGTGAGCAGCAGCCAGTCGTAAAGACGCCAGAAAGGATTCTCGTAGCGGATCGAGACCAATTGATAACTGGTACAGGAAACATCGGTTGACACATGATTAAAGAACAGGTGAATAATGACAAGAAATATGAGCGCGACACCTGAGATACGGAAGAAATACCAGGAAAAAGTTTCGAAACCACCGCCTGATGGGCGAGAACCATAACCCGTCGAAACATGCATAACAGAACTCCAATCTACAAGTTTCTACATACCAGAGGCCGTATTACCTGCATTTATACCAAAGGCCGGTGCAATTACAAAGTAGGCCATGGGAAGGAAGCAGAGAATGGTGAGTACCATCACTGCTGCGAACATAGCGCCCTGGTAGCGCGCACCCTTAGGCCAGAAGTCAATCAGCATGATACGCACACCGTTAAAGGAATGGTATAGCACACCAGCAATCAGTCCCAAAGATATGATGCGTACGACAGTTAAACCGAACAGCGCAATGCCTTCGTTATAGACCTTGGGTCCGAACCCAAGCAGCGAGATGTCCACGATATGGACGAGTAGGAACAAGAGGATACCCAGCCCGGCTATGCGGTGCAGTAGCCAGGACCACATACCTGATTGGCCTTTATACATAACGCTCCTCAATTCTTGAGGCAGGAGGCGGGGGCTGTAGGGGTATCCCTTGCGGGGGCCCAAATAAACACTCGGACAATAGGAGCATCCCTTTCTTAGCGGTACCCGACCATCTCGCCTTTTCGTTTTGGGCATCCGCAAATCGGGAATGCCTCTACAAGTATTTGACAGGCAAAAAGCTCGTTAGCCCCGGAAGAAGTGGACGCACATGATTGATGAACCCGATAGGATCATACGTATGCTCACAACTCCTAGTATCAACGCGAAAAACCTGGAAACAGGTACCTCGTAGGGCCTGCCTGGTTTCGTTTACGTTGTATGTTTATTATACTCCAGGGTAGGGGAAGACGCAAACGGGAGAATGCTGGATGGACTGAAGCTTGTTCCTGTAACAGTGATCGTCGTGCCAGTTACTAGTAAAAGAGTACACACAAGTATATAATAGAGACATTGGAAGCCATAAGAGTTCATTATTCATGAGCTGGAATGTTTTGAATCAAAGTTCATAGTGTAACCTGTCACCGTAGTAATACCTGCTAGGACATTTCTCGTCCCGCGTTTATGTATGAGTCTTACATGTAATCAAGGCGAGTGGACATATCATGAACGTAATCAAACCGTCTTAGCAGGGAGTACGCTGTGGGTTCACTGCGCGGAAAACAAGCGAGAACGAATCTTGCAAGGCAGAATGATGCTGGGATGCAGGATTCTCGGGGGGCCAGGAATCCTGGGTTCTCGGGAGGGGCTAACGTGCAGGAGTTTCAGACGTTTTATCAGGAGAACCTTGGTCTGATCTATCGCTACGTCTATAGCAAAGTGGGGAATCGCGAAGAGGCCGAGGACCTGACGTCACAGATATTTATGAAAGCCGTGCGCGGCGTCGATACCGAGCGTGGCGCACAAAGCATGCAAAAGTGGTTGTTTCAGGTTGCTCGCACAACCATCGCAGACTACTGGCGAGTGCATTATCGTATTTCGACAAGTTCGCTTGAAGAATTGTTTGAGGCTGGATGGGAAGGCCCGGCTGACGAAGAGCCGATTGTCATGAGCAGCACACCGACAGAGCAGGTGCAGCGTATCCTTCAGGCATTGCCTGAACATTATCGAGAAGTGCTGACCTGCCGTTTTCTGCTCAATCTCTCGATACGAGATACAGCCAATCATATGTGTTTAACAGAAGCGAATGTCAAAGTATTACAGTTTCGCGCACTCAAACGCGCTGCTGAACTCGAACACCTTGTTAGTGGAACAAGATCATAGGGGAAAACGTGAAAGTGGTGCCTGAAGGCGCCTATCTGGAGACACAACACTATGTCAGGTGATATCCATCAGGATAAAGACCAGGAACGATTTGAAGACTATCTGGAGCTGGAACATTTTATAGAAGAGCTTCAGGCCGGTCGTGCAGCTCATCCTCCGAGTGAGTTGACACCCGACAAGGCTCGCATCTATCGTATGGCCGCGCTCTTTCGCTCCGCCTCGCCTGATGAAGTCACGCCACGGCCTGAATTTGCCGCTGAGTTGCAGACCAGGCTTGAACAAGAGCTAGAGCAACCTCAGAAGATACGGCATCTCCCTTTTATCTCTAAGAAGCCGCAGAAGAAACAACATGTCTCGCGTCGTGCCTTACTGGCCGGCGGAGCCGCTGCCGTTGCGGCTTCACTGACGTTAGGTGCCGGTATCGAACATATGGTAGAGCAGGCAACGCAGACAACAAAAGAAGTGAAAGTACCAACATGGCCAACTCCCATTGTGCCGCAAGATGTAGCATCTACCTGGCTTTTCGTCACAACGCTTGCAGAACTTGGAGACAATGCGATCCGCTTCGCGACCGACTCCATTGTTGGCTATGTCATACGCAACGATGGTGATAACGGCGAATCAGTCAAGGAGGGGCCGGTCATAGCCATGTCCGCGGCCTGTACCCATATGGGCTGTATTGTGCAATGGCAAAACTCAGATCATAAATTTCATTGTCCCTGCCATGGCGGTCTCTTCACTGAATATGGCAAGCCAGAGAACTCATCGCCGATTCGCTACTTGACTCAATTGCCGCGCCTGGATACAAAAATTGAAGATGGTAAGGTATTTGTCAGGGTACCTGGTATGTCAGCGAGTAAAAAATGAAGCGCGGTCTGCTGGCAATTGGGCTTGGCATCGTTTTCCTTATTCTCATAACCTGGATTGGCACACTTCTTACCTCCATCATCCCTCAACATCCCACTGCGCAGTTACAGACCACGCAAGCTGGACCCTATCAAGTGAGCTTGCAGGTCAACCCAAACCCGCCTCTGATCACGCAAGCTGCTACCCTCTCGATACAAGTGTTGTCGAATGCCTCAAAACAGCCCGTCACCAATGCCCATGTATGGCTAGAGAGTAACATGGAGGCGATGGACATGGGAATAGACCAGGTAGCAGCACAATCCCAGGGGAATGGAATGTATCTCGCCAGTGTGCAGTTTTCAATGAGTGGCCCCTGGCAGGTACAGGTGGTGATTTCGTTGCCAGGGGGGACCAAGACTTTCAGCGCTGTTTTTGAGGTGACGGCACAGTGAGAAATCGGCGAGGTTAACAGGGCGGGGCAAGCCCCGCCCCTACTATACTCTATCTTTCTTCACCTGTGGCAATCCGCACATAGCTGATATAGCGTCGTTCATCAATCACTCCATCCTCAGCCGCCTGACGAATTGCGCAGCCTTCTTCCTCTATATGCTGGCAGTCGGAATAGAGGCATTCGCCAAGGTAGGGACGAAACTCGACAAAGCACCATGCCAGGTCTTCAGGGTCTATATTCCAGGCCGCTAAGGCGCGAATACCCGCGGAATCGGCAAGCCAACCTCCGCCCGACAACGGATAGAGTTGCGAGCCAGTTGTGGTGTGTTTTCCCTTACCTGTGGCATCGCTTATCAGACCGGTCTTGATGGCCATACCAGGTTCGATGGCATTCACCAGAGACGACTTGCCCACCCCTGAAGGTCCGCTGAAGAGCGTAGTATGTTCCCTTAACAGAGAACGCAAGGTTTCGATACCTTCGCCGGTCTTCGTACTTGTCCATAACACGGTATAGCCCAGACGGTTATAGAGGGCTGTTGCTTCATCCACACGCTCTTCGTGTAGCAGGTCAACCTTATTGAGGCAGATGATCGGGCGAATCTCTGCTGACTCACAGATTGCCAGGTAACGGTCGAGCATACCAAAATGCGGTTCCGGTTGGGCCGTGGCAAAGACCAGCACGACCTGGTCGAGATTGGCAAGCATGGTTTGCTGGATGGCTTTTTTGGAAGTTGAACCTGCATCCTTGCGCGACAGAGCGCTCTGGCGTGGCAGAATCTCCTCGATCATGCCGGTGCTTTCGTCGAGTTGGCGCAACTTTACGTAGTCTCCAACCGACAGCCGTACAGGTAATGAATTGGTGCTAGTGTCGCGATGCTCAATGCGTTGATCCTTCGGCAATGTGAGCATGTTGTCGTAACGCAGACGGGCCTTGCTTACTGATTTTGCCGACTGAGCCTGGGCAAAGGCTTTTTTGAGTTTTCCTCGCAAAGTGCAGCGCAGAACGCCGATATCGGTATGAACGTCGTAAATGCCGTGCGCGCCGTTCAATACCACGCCGGTAAGTGTCTCCGGGTCCTCAATCAATGCTTTCCCTCCAGGAGAATAAAAAACACGGTTCGAACAATCAATCATATGATGTCTACCGTGCGGAGGGAGTGAGCCAGGTTCTGCCTTTTTAGCTGCTGCCAGGTAATTTCTTGTTGAATCCTCTTCTGGTGTCCTGGCCAGGCAGCGTTCGTTCGTTACCCCCGACGCGGGTAGACAAGGTGCATACAAGCACAAATGCTGAATAGGCGTGCTTTTCCATATCTTGCACCTCCTCTGAGACTGGCTAAGCCAGAATTTATGCGAACGTTTCTCTTACTAGAGAGTACATGAATATACACAAGTTTGTCAACATGTAAAACGCCGAAAAGGGCCTGATTATTCCTCTCGCATGCTGATATCCCTCTTCATTAACGCAACTCAAAACGCGCTCCGACTCTACCGAAGTGTAGGATGTCGCCGTCCTTGAGTGGCTTTGGTTCGTATGGAAGTAAAACTTCGCCGTTTAAGCGCGTCTTATTGCGCGAGTTGTGGTCCTCAACTGTCCACGTTCCCCGCGCGTTCATGATACGCGCGTGCTTGCGACCGAGTGTCATCGTTGGGTCATCGATTTGAATATCAGGGTGGATCTCGTGTTTTGGATCTTCGCGACCAACAATCAGCTTTGTCCCGCTCAATACGAATGTTTGCCCGGTGGAGATAATGACAAGCCTTGCCTGGGGTAATGCAGGCATAGGTCCGCGGATACGCTGTTGTACCTGTTCAAGAGCAGCGATAAACTCGCGCGGTGTCTGGTAACGAGCATCGGGTAGTTTAGCCATCGCTTTTTGTAAGAAAGCATCCATTTCAGGGGGCAAACCCTGGTGGAGGCGGCAAATCGAAGGTATTTCTTCAGATTGGTGCTTCAGGATGATGTCTACAACTATATTTCCAGTATAAGGAGGATAGCCGGCAAGTGTTTCGAACAGGACAACTGCCAGTGAGTAGAGGTCGGAGCGGATATCTGCTGTATGACCACTCATGACCTGCTCCGGAGCGGTATAGTATGCTGTCCCCATAAATTTATCTGACTGTGTAATCGTCGGCGAATCTTTACTACGTGATAAGCCGAAATCGACGATCTTCACAACCCCTTTATTACTGATGAGAATGTTCTGGGGCTTGATATCACGGTGGACCACGCCTCTTTTGTAAGCGGCATCCAGTCCCTCGGCAACTTGCAGAATATAATTTAATGCGCGCAGTGGTTCCATTGGGCCGTAGGTAGTTATGTAATATTTGAGGTTTTGGCCATCGATATGGTTCATGATGATGAAATAGGTATTGTCATCGTTGCCGTAATCGACGATTCTGACGATATGGGGGTTATTCAAGTTTTGCAGGATGTATGCTTCTCGTTTGAAGCGTTCTACCAGTTCGCTATCAAATGCATGGTCAACGTGCATGACCTTTGCTGCGTAGAGATAGTTACTTTGCAGGTCGCGTGCGATATACACTTCGCCGAAACTGCCACTGCCCCGTTCGTCAATCAGTTTGTAGCGGCCTTTGATGACGCGTCCGAGAAGCAGGTTGATGCTCATATCTATTCCTATTTTGGTTTTCGCAAGATGTACACATTATGAGTCCTCTGCTATATTACATCATTTGCGAGTTATTGTCATTGCGGAGATGTTTGAAGATCAACGACAGATTACCTCGTTACCAGAAACACCAGTTCGCCTGGAAAGGCAAAACGCTGGATTGACCAGGGTTTGTGCCTAACCAGTTGATAAAACCTGGCCTCATAGTTCGTCAGCATGCCTTTCTGTTTGCCGCCGAGGCTGTGAGCAGGAAATGAGACGACGAGATGGTCAGCATTGATTGTCTCTAGGAGTCGCAGTCCCGCCGCTTTGTTTACCTGTTCCAGACAAGGAATGGCCTTGAGAATAAAGGCAACGTCGACCTTTTGTGCGGGGCAATATTGTATTACATTGCAAGTTTTTCCATTGCCTTGCACGGGCATGAGAGTCATACAGTCGTTTAAGAAACCTATCATATCCTCATAGATGTCATATGCATAATACTGCGTATGCTTACCCAGCAGCATCCAGGGAATAGCAAGCGGATGTAGTCCACAGGCAATGTCAATAACCGAGTTGATAGGAGGAAGATCGGCCAGTATCGTGCTATAGAACTGCTCAAGCACCGGCAGGCGCTCTTTAGTAGAGGAGTGTTGACCCATGATCCATTTACACGTATCAAGAAAATGCTCCCTGTTCCCAGAGCGGGATGTTTGTCTGAGTTCATTGAACCATAGTGGATAACGGGGGGTACTTTCTTGATACGCTCCGGCAACTTGATGCAATTTACTCTTAGTGGCTTTGATGGCTGCCTTGAGATTGTCCCTGGTGGTAAGTTCTTGCGCGCCAATGTATCTGATGAAATCAATACCAATGTTCTTATATTTAGAACTGGTCAGAATAGCCTCAATGAGCCGCTCTATCTGCTGGTGTTCCCCATCATTCATGCTGTTCTGCTCTCAAACGTTCAGTAAATTGGACCATGAATCTGAGATTGTGTATCGTCGCAAGTCTCAGAAAAAGACTGTCATTGATTTTGAAGAGGTGGTGGAGATATGCCACCGGGTAGCGCGAACAGCATAGACAGTCGCAGTATCGAGAAACCGGTCCATCGTTCTTGATAGCCTTGTCGTCATTGACGTAGAGGTATGAAAACCACTTTTCTGTTGAACCGGGTACAGGCAACGAATCTGGCGTTGTAAAAACGTAGAGGCGTGCGTGCCGTGCATCCCGTGTGGGCATAGCACTATCAAAGATATCGTAACCCATTCTGGCGCATTCCACAACATTAGCGGGATGGCCCACACCCAGGGCATGCATCGGAAGTTCCTGCGGCACGAGTTCTCGGGTATACGTGATGATACCGGTGAGTAGTTGGCCTTTGCTATCCAGAGGCCAGCCCCCAAAGCCAAATCCATCGAAACCAATCTCAAGCAATGCATCGGCGCACTGCTTGCGTAACTCATGGTAACCTCCGCCCTGAATTACGCCAAATAGCAACGGCCTTTTTTCCTGAGGGAGACGTTTTTGCTGCATAAGGTGCTGAAACTCGTCCTTGCAGCGCTTTGCCCACTCAATGGTTCTCTTGACCGACTCTTGCTGGGTCTTAAACGGATCGTCTACATGGGTACAGTCGTCGAGGCAGACGAGGATATCAGCTCCGTAACTGAGTTGTAACTGCACGCTCTTTTCTGGGGTGAGATGAAACTTGCGGTCAGATCCCTCAGGTTGGAAGGTAATCCCCTTGTCGTTGATAGAACCAAATGCAGCGTTTTGCCGGATCAAGGAATATGCCTGGAAGCCACCTGAATCCGTGATGATAGGGCGCGACCAGCCAGTCATACTATGCAATCCACCCAGCGCTGTTATCGTGGAGGAGCCAGGGCGCTGCATCAGGTGAAAAGTGTTCATGACAACAGCCTCGATACCACATTGTTCGAGATCAACGCTATCTACATTACGCACGACGCCCAGCGTGGCGTCTGGAAGGAAAGCGGGGAGACCTATGTGTCCATGGGGCAATTGCAAGTAGGTTCTATATCCGTTTCTGTTCATGAGTGCATGTTTATCTCTCTGCGGTGCCAATCTGTCAATTGCTGATAGGCGTGGGCGATGCGCAAGATCATGGATTCCTCGAATGGCTTACCTGCGATCTGCAAGCCGATAGGTAAACCACCAGCCGAAAAACCACAAGGCAATGAGATAGCTGGCAAGCCCGCAAGGTTAAAAGGCATCGTCAACCTTAACAGTGCAACTGTTGCATTTTCAGTGACGCCATCGATGAGAATATCTGTATCTGCCTGTACGATCGGAATCGCAGGTATGGGTATTGTAGGGAGAACTAATGCATTGATTCCTTGCATGATGGACCGCAAGTTGCTCGAAAAAGCACGCCGTTGCTGTTGTGCGCGCAGGTAATCCACGGCTGGAATAGTCTGACCCTGTAGTAAGTGCGAACGCGTTTTCTCGCCATAATCGTCTAATCGTTCGGTCAACCATCCTCTTTCCATATGAGCCAAAGAGGCCTCGGGTCTCTGGATGGTACGGTACATATCTATCGTAGGTCGCTGCAACTCAACATCTACAACCTCGACTCCTTCCTCTTGCAGTACGAGCAGAGCCGCGTGCCAGGCAGCGCGTATTTCAGGATCAAGTGGGGCTACAAACGATTCTGAAGGTATGCCAATTCTGATTCCTTGTAGTGAAACCGGGCCGCGTCCCTCTGCTCCCCCAATGAGTGTTGTGCTAGCCTTACCAGGAGGGCCAGAAACACTATTGGGATCACGTGGGTCATACCTGGCAATAGCATCAAAGAGAATAGCACAGTCTTCGGCGTTCCGCCCTATCGGGCCAACGTGATCGAGTGACCAGCTAAGAGGGATGACGCCATAGGTGCTTACACGTCCATATGTTGGCTTGAGTCCAGTCACGCCACAGCATGCTGAAGGGATACGGATCGAACCGCCCGTATCGCTGCCAATGGCACCAGGACACATACCTGCAGCCACTGCTGCTGCCGAACCTCCGCTGGAGCCACCAGCGATACGTGTCAAGTCCCATGGATTACGTGTAGGGGGTGTATATGTTCCATAGGCGAACTCGTGTGTATTGGTTTTGCCGGCAATTACAGCTCCGGCCCTGCGCAATTGCTCGACCACGGTCGCGTCCTCTTGCGGAATGTAATCTGTGAGAACTTTCGAGCCTGCCGTCATACGTACGTCCTTGACAGCAATAATATCTTTGATGGCAATAGGAACGCCATGGAGCGGACTACGAAAAAGACCTGTACGCTGCTCGTTCTCAGCCTTCTCCGCCTCATCGTATGCCTGGTCGCGCATAACTGTGACGAAGGCCTGGATGTCGCTGTCAAGCCGGTCTATACGCTCCAGCGTTTCGGCTAGAAGCTCGGTCGGGGTTATGATGCCGGAACGGAGTTCTTCCGAGGCTTGTTGGATGGAAAGGTAAGGCATATAGCTATTCTATACTTTCTGTTTAGTACCATCTCTTTTTCTTGTGAGTATATCACAAACGCCCTAAATTGCTTCTCTCTCCTTGCCTGATGAGACTTGCCTGAAAGAGCCTGAGAAGCACCTCCTCAAAGGGTATTAAAATTCAGGGCAATGTGCTATAATAAGTGAAGTGTTATATATCCATCCCTGGCTAACAGCTATGTATGATCGGGAGGCCTATCCCTTGGGCAGTAACTATACATCGGGTTCGGGTTCTGGAATGTCGGGTAACGGTAGTTCGTTTGTAAGTCGTCGCGAAATGCGTGCAACCAATCAAACTGGTGCGCTACCAGTGATTAGCACCAGCCGCAGTTACTCGGGTTCGTTCGACATCAACAGCTTGATCGCATCCCTACGTGAGTTGTTCGCGCAGGATCGCCAGATTGCGAGTCAGCAAGACGGTACGCGCTGTGGCATTTGCTACCTGCATTCCACTATAAGCTCTTTAACGTATCGCGAAGAAGAGGGGTTTTACGTGTGCCAGGGCTGTGAACGCAGCCTTGGTAAATATAAGCTCCCTATGATCAGACGTCAACAAAAGTAATTCCGTAGGAAAGCAAGATAGCCCTGCACGCGCGTGCAGGGCTATCTTGCTTTCCTACGGTTTTTATTCTATCAACGCTTCTGCTTCGGCTTGCTCGTACTCGGCTTCTGTGACTTCGCGCAAATCTTCAGGGCGATCCAGGCGATCCAGGAAGAGGATGCCATCCAGGTGATCGATCTCATGCTGGAGAATACGCGCAAGCCAGCCTTCGGCGCGAACGCGGATCGCCTTACCCCGCGCATCCTGACCTTTCACAACCACGCTGGTTGCACGCCGGATATTATCGCCGACGTAGCCGGGAATACTTAAACATCCCTCGGTGCCGAGTTCCTCTCCCTCGGCTTTGATGATCTCAGGATTGACCATCGCGACTTTGCGGTCTTCGTACTCGGCAACGAAAACGCGAATTGATTGCGCGATTTGAGGGGCTGCCAACCCTACACCATGCGCTGCACGCATCGTCTCAAACATGTCTTCGATCAACTTTGAGATGGATGGGTCGAAACGATGAACCTTTTTTGCTTTCTGTCGTAGAATAGGATTTTCTGACGTAATTACTTTGTGAATTGTCATAGTTTATGTATGCTTCCCTGCACTTTTCCGAACTAAAGATGCCCGTCCGTCCAATAACCATGAAGAGGTCGTTTGCTTTGTATAATTGACTATATCGTATCATATCAGAGGGGAATTATCCAGAAGTTGAGGGTGTGAGGATGCGTGCAGATAGATTCTTTATGAGAGCAAGCAAAAAACGTACATGAGAGGCGGGAAGAGAAAGAACAGATGTTATTTTCACTCATCAGCAAGCGCTCAGGGTATGATACAATATACACATTGTAGACTTTGAGATGCTAGAGACCATTGTTACAACCTTTATCGATAAACACCAGCTCCTCCCCCCTGGTGGCGAAGTCATTGTCGCGGTTTCGGGGGGAGCCGATTCGCTCTGCCTGCTTCACCTGCTGAACCAGCTTTGTGGGGCGGGCAAACGTTATCATAGGGTGCATTTGCACGCGGCCCATCTCAATCATAAGCTGCGGGGCGAAGCAAGCGACCGGGATGCTGCCACCGTTGCAGGTATCGTCGAATCGTGGGGTCTGCCATGTACCATTGGCGAAATCGATGTACCGGTACTGGCACACACAGAGAGGCGCTCATTAGAAGATGCTGGACGCAGCGCGCGCTATTGCTTTTTGCGTGAAGTGGCGCATGGGCAACCAATAGCTGTCGCTCATCACGCAGATGACCAGGTGGAGACGCTGCTGCTGCACTTGCTGCGTGGAAGCGGCTTAACAGGTATGGTAGGCATGTTGCCGCGTCAACAAGGCATTATTCGGCCTCTCCTGGAAGTACGGCATGCGCAGACAGTTACCTATTGCCAGGAGCACGGCATTGAGCCGCTAGAGGATCTGAGCAACGCTGACCCAAGGTTTGTACGGAACCGTATACGTCACGAGCTCCTACCTTTATTGGAGTCCCTCAATCCGGGCATTCACAGCACACTTTTACGCAATGCCGGGGTAATTCGGGTGGATGTCGAATGGCTGGAGGCGCAGATAGATGCCTGCTGGCCTGCTGTAGTAATCTCAGAACAGGACGATGTTATCAAATTAAGCATCGAAGCACTTTTATCGCTGCCCTTAAGTTTGCAACGGCACCTGTTACGGCGTGTCACGGCCCGTCTATATGAGGGTCAATCACCACTAGAAATCCGTCACTACACTCTCATTGAACAACTTTTAGGGTATGATGATAGGCAAGAACGAACGCTGGATCTGCCTCACCAATTGCGCGTGGTTCGCAGTTTTCATGAGATCACGTTTGAACGTCTACATGGTAATACTTCTTCTCGTGATATAGCAACGTGGGATCAGCAGAATACAGAAACTGCGGTGTTGCCAATTCCGGGGCGCATGAAGGTTCCGGGGACACAATGGATAGCCACGGCAGAGCCAGTGCCTGCTGAGTTAATGGCAGAAGTTAGAGATGCTCTACGCCTGGAAGATTGGTCGGAAGTGTGGCGATTACTCCCCTCTACTCGTCATGCTGTATATGTCGATGCTGACGTAGCTGGCTCATTTTTAGAGGTGCGCACGAGGAGAGCGGGTGATCGAATGCAGCCGTTAGGTATGCAGCACGAGAAGAAAATGCAGGATATATTTGTAGATAAGCATGTAGCGCGTACTGATCGTGGATCAACCCCAATATTTTTTACAGCGTCCCATTGCACCTGGCTAGCCGGTATATGCCTGGATGAAAGGGCGCGAGTTACCAGTAAGACACGACAGATAGTGCGTTTATCTATCATGAAGGAGCAAGCATGAAGAACAGCATTTATTATACGCAAGAGGTGGATATGCACGAGGACATCCAGGAGATACTCTTAACTGGCGAGGAGATACAGGCGAAGGTCGCAGAGTTAGGGAAGCAAATTACGGCCGATTACACGGGCAAAAATTTGCTGTTGTTGGGTACGCTGAAAGGGGCGGTTCCATTCATCGCCGATTTAGCGCGAGCAATCAGCCTGCCACTAGAGATTGACTACATGGCAATTTCCAGCTATGGCAATGCTACTCAATCTAGCGGCGTGGTGCGGATTCTCAAAGACCTGGAGGGGCCTGTACAGCATAAGAACCTGTTGATTGTGGAAGATATCATTGATAGTGGACTGACATTGCATTATCTCATGGATGTAATACGGCAACGTAAACCTCTCAGCTTGCGCGTCTGCACGCTCCTGGATAAAAGACGGGAGCGCATTAAACCTGTTAAACTAGATTACACTGGCTTTCAAATACCAGATCAATTTGTGGTTGGCTACGGCCTGGACTACGCTCAGCGTTACCGCAACCTGCCCTATGTAGGTATCCTGAAACCCTCTGTATATGAGGATGATCTGATAGAGCCACAGAAGCAGCATCAGAGTCCAGCCGAGGAAGAATAGAACAGAGAGACACATAGGAGACGATGCGATGGCATCAGTTGGAGTGATTGGCAGCGGGGCCTGGGGTACCACCCTGGCCCTTTTGCTGGCGAACAACGGTACTGAGACAATCCTATGGGAGTATAAACCCGAGCGAGCTGTTGAAATGCTGCAACATCGTGAAAATACACTGTTTCTACCCGGCATTCACTTCCCCGATATGCTGCATGTGACCTCCGATGTGAAGGAAGCTGTCGAGGGGAGAGACATGCTTCTGCTGGTGACACCATCACAGCGTATGCGTGAGAATGTACGTTTACTTGGCCCCTTTGTGAACAACAACACCATATTTGTGAATGCCAGCAAAGGTATAGAAATCAGCAGCCTCAAACGGATGACCGAAATCATCCGTGAAGAACTACCCAACGCGGGTAATCGCGTTGCCGCGCTAAGTGGCCCTAATATTTCGCGCGAAATAGCGGAGGGAAAGCCGACTGCGGCTGTCGTAGCGGCCTATGATCAGGAGGTGGCCGTACACGCACGTATCCTGCTTACTACCTCTATCTATCGCGTCTACACAGCACATGATGTCGTGGGAGTCGAACTCGGTGGGGCGCTCAAGAACATTATTGCAATTTGTGCGGGTATCAATGATGGCATGAATATGGGAGATAATGCCAAAGCCGCCTTTATAACACGCGGGCTGGCTGAGCTTTCGCGCCTGGGCCTCGCTGCTGGCGCTCATCCTCTGACCTTTGCCGGACTCGCAGGTATCGGCGATTTGATTGCTACCTGCGCCAGTCCCCTGAGCCGCAATCATCAATTAGGTCAACGCATCGGCGCGGGGGAAAGACTGGAGCAAATCCTATCCTCAACGCATTCTGTAGCCGAAGGCGTCTATACTATAAAGGCTGCACTCAAATTGGCGGAACGCTACCAGGTTGAAATGCCCATCACCTACCAACTCAGCCTGGTGCTCTTTGAGGGATTGGACCCATATCAAGCGATATCCGAGTTGATGATGCGCGATCCCAAACATGAGTGGGAGGGAATACTATAACGTATGCAGTTAACCCTTTACACGTTTCCACAACGTAATCCACTCATCGAGGGTGTACGATGAAAATGTTCTGCCCTCTTGGCGGGTAATGTGCTCCATTGCCTGGAAACGCTGTCGAAACTTGCGATTGGCGAAGCGCAATGCCTCTTCTGCATCAATGTTCAATTCGCGAGCAGCTCTTGCGACCATGAACAGCACATCGCCCATCTCTTCGCGTCTATGTTCTGGCGTGGCTGCTGCTTGCAACTCCTGTAGCTCTTCAGTCAATTTCGCCAGCACTGCTTGCAAATTATCATAATCGAAGCCGATTTTAGCGGCACGCTTCTGGTATTCCTGCGCGACAATCAAGGCGGGTGCTGCGAGAGGCACATTGTCAAGTATGCTCTCCGACTGCACATCCTTACCAGCCGCAATCCGCTCCTGTCGTTTGATCTCCTCCCAATTCTGTATGACTTGCCCCGCGTTTGCTACTTCGACCTGGCCGAAGACGTGAGGATGGCGGCGAATCAGCTTCGCGCTCACGTGCTCGAACACATCGCCGATGTTAAAATCGCCATCCTGGCGCGCGATTTCAGCATGCAGGAAGACCTGGAGCAACAGGTCGCCGAGCTCCTCGGCCAATTTCTCCAAATTGTTCTCCTCCAGCGCTTCAACAACCTCATAGGTCTCTTCGATTACGTAGTGCGTCAATGACTGGTGTGTTTGTTCGCGATCCCACGGGCAACCATCGGGATCACGGCGCAGGCGCATCGTAATGTAACGTAACGTTTCGGGAAGCCGTAAAGCATCCAATTCATCAAGCGGCGGAACATACAGCGTGCTAAGGTGGTTGGCATGACTGTTACGATCAATTTCATAAAGAGGCATCTCAATAACGATTTCGCTAGCATCGACACGAGCAGCTCGCACCAGCTTCACTGGCCATTCATCAGGATAACATTCGCTCAATGCCAATTTCACTGCGCTTGCCAGTCGCCGATTATAGATCTGAGGCAGCAAGAGGGGAATAGTGGGAATGATTTTCCCTGCAATCTCATCCGCCCTGAGCGCTGCAAGGGTGGTCGCATCCATAATCTGCATGCCTGCAGTGAGAGGATCAAGTTCCAGGGCTGCGCATACTGGTTCCAGAAAGGAGAGGCCTGCCACAATGCTGGCACCCAGGCTGCGCTCTCGCGCCCGTTGCAGCACGAGTTGTACAGAAGCCTCGCCGATAAGTGGATGCCCTGGTACGGCATAAAGCACAGGGGGGTGTTGCTCAGCCAGCGTGCATATTTCCTGCGCAATGCGCTGGTAGAGTGTGTCCCAACTGGTTGACTCATCGTAGAAAGAGTCGAAGGATGCTATGCATAGGTTGGGTATTTCCTGCTTGAGGGGTTCCACGGTAGGATGTATGAGTGTGCGAAAGTAGGCCGTTGTGTTGCCTGATGCTGCCTGCTCCAATAGCGCTCGCGCCTGTAGTGTAAGATCTTCCCAGCGACCCGGCCCAAGTCCCAGGATGGTGATTGCCGTAGATGTTGTCATGCCTCGTCCTCTCTATGTTTTGCCTGCTTGTAGTAGTGTAACGACCAGGGAGGCGTGTGTCAAACATGCCTACTCTTCTGAAAAAGGGGTTTTGATTTCTGAAATGAAGCCATTTATAATTTATAATAGAAGCAGAGGTACAGCATTGTCGAATGGGTAACAACGTGATATGCTTTGCTTACTACATATTTTCGCTCATCATCTATTCGAGCAAGGAGGTTGTTTCACTTATGGTATCTTCCCAACAAAAGGTATCACCACCACCCTGCCCAGTATGCCAGCAAACGGATCAAGTAAAGCGACTGTCAGTGGCTTATGAATCCGGGATTGAACAACGATTCGCACCACCGCCACTGCCTGTATCCAAAGTCGGAATGATGAAGTCCATAATTGTGGGTTTCTTTATTGTTTTTGTGGGCTCATTTATCATCCTGACATTTGCCACAGTGGGCGGTTACGGAACCTGGCCTCAAGCCGTACAAGTTGTACTGGTTGTGATTGTACTAGCCGGTATTGTTATAGCTCTGGTACTTTCTTTAGTTGCTTTCCTGCGTATCGTCAAAGGTGATAGACAATCGCAGCAATATCTACCTGCCTGGGATGAGGCTATGGCAAATTGGGATCGTCTCTATTATTGTAAGCGAGACGATGTAGTGTTTGATCCACAGACAAACAAGACACTTTCGGATGCGGCGGTGAAATCTCTGCTGGCGGTGGAGAAGGCAGTGCCTGCACAGCAGACGCAAACACAATCAGCAGCATCTCACCAGTAATCTATTAACCAACTGAACTTGTGATCGAAGCTATCATCTCCTATGTGAAGCAGATCGGCGAATTGCCTCACATAGGAGATTTTGCAGGAGTAGACCCATGTCACAGGCCGACATAACCACCGAACGCGCTCGCCCCAGGCGCCCACTCAGTATTGGCGCAGGGGCGATTGTCGTGCATGACAATCGAGTGCTGCTTGTGCGCAACATCCGTGGCGTTACCAGGGGCAGATACTTACTGCCAGCAGGGCGTGTCAATACTGGGGAATTGCCAGACCAGGCTGCCGCGCGTGAAACGTTCGAGGAGACTTCCCTGCGCGTAGAAATAGATGGACTGATGGGGGTGCGTATCTGGGTAATGGACGACGGCGAACATAATTATTTTTTCATGTTCCGTGCGAAATTACTCTCGCCTATTAGCGAATTAAGGCCTAACCTGACGGAGATTGATGATGCCCGTTTCTTCGCCAGGGAAGAGATGGAAGCATTGAGCATTGATGAGACATGGTCTGGAGCAATCGCCATTGCTTGCAAAGCGCTTGAACCTGGTGCCAGTGTGTGGCCAAACTATGCCGGGCTTTCTGATAGCTCCGGTGTAGCTATCCCTGAACGTTGGCGTATCTGGATGTGATAGAGAGGGCCGATCAATCGGCCCGTACGGAGGACCGGATTGGTTTGTTAAATGCCATAATCTGGCCCGTACGGGATTATCCGCCTGCAGGACCACTTTCTAATCCTGGTTTTGTCATACTCGCCGGATCGAGAATGCGGTCAAGTTCCTCTTCCGAAAGATTTGTCTTTTCGCGTGCCACTTCGCGCACAGTCTTGCCTGTTCTGTAGGCTTCTTTCGAGATGTTGGCGGCTGCATCATAGCCGATGATCGGCGCCAGGGCTGTGCAGATCGCCAGCCCACGCTCGACCATCTCCGGTCCCCTGGTTGTGGCCTTGATACCCTTGATGCACTGCTCCGTGAAGTTCCGCGTGACTGAGGCCAGCAAACTGATCGACTGCAAGAGGTTGTAGGCGCTGACAGGCATCATGACGTTGATCTCAAAATTGCCGGACAGTCCGGCAATGGTGATCGTGGTGTGGTTGCCCATTACCTGCGCGCAGACCATAGCGACAGACTCTGCAATCACAGGATTAACCTTGCCGGGCATAATCGAACTTCCAGGCTGCACGGCAGGTAAATCGATCTCGCCAATACCTGCGCGTGGGCCGGAACCCAGCCAGCGAATGTCGTTGGCAATTTTCATGAGGCTGACTGCCAGGGTATTTAGCGCACCGCTGGCCTCGACGATGCTGTCGAGAGTGCTCTGAGCCTGGAAGTGGTTGCTCGTCTCGCGCACAGTAACGCCGTTCATTTCTGAAAGACGCTGGCACACTCGTCCAGCGAACTCCGGATGGGTATTGACGCCTGTGCCGACGGCAGTACCACCAAGGGCGACCTCCGAAAGTTCGCTTTGAGCATGGCGCATGCGAGCAATGCCGCGCTCGATCTGACCCGCGTAACCAAGAAATTCCTGACCCAGGCGAATCGGTGTGGCATCTTGCAGGTGCGTACGTCCTGTCTTGATAACCGGCATGAACTCTTCAGCCTTTTGCTCCAGGGCTTGTTGCAGGCCTTGCAACGCCGGTATCAAATCGTGTTCGATACTGACCAACGCCGAGAGGTGAATAGCCGTGGGAATCACGTCGTTCGACGATTGCCCGAAGTTCACATGATCGTTAGGATGCACTTTGCGCGAGCCGCGAGAACCCCCCAGGAGTTCGCTGGCGCGGTTGGCTATGACCTCGTTCGCATTCATATTAGTCGAGGTGCCGGAACCTGTTTGAAAAATATCGAGGACAAAGTGACTGTCAAGCTTGCCGTCTATTACTTCTTGCGAGGCTTGTACAATCGCTCCGGCAATCTGCGGATCAACGGTACACAGGCTTTCATTTACCTGAGCTGCAGCCAGTTTGATCTGTCCAAGTGCGCGAATAAACTGGCGCGGGAAGCGCAAATCGCTGATCGGAAAATTGAGTACGGCGCGGTGGGTACTTGCGCCGTAATAGGCATGTGCCGGTACTTGCATCTCACCCATCGAGTCACGCTCGATGCGGGTTTCCTCCGTGGTGCTCA
>JBKPAZ010000145.1:0-7488 GCA_046726655.1 Chloroflexota bacterium | reverse complement strand
GCGAAAACCTGTGCTGCCAATAAACCAATCACCAAAAAGCCGGCCGAATCCAGGATGAGCGCGCCGAAAAAGTAGATACCGGCTGCGAACAGGCCGAAGGCGGGAATGAGCCTCCTGAGGTAATCGTAGATTGCCCCAGCTCCTCCGCCTCGACGAGCGTACAGAGCGATGACCCAGCCCAGTGCCAGCACTCCGATAGTCCCGATCAGAGTCGAGAGGGGAGCCGCGCCACCGGCTGCGCCCGCGATCAGGAAGGCGACGAAAGCGCTGGAGAAGATGGGTCCGAGACCAAGGCTCTGCGCAATGGCGTCCCAGGTGGTAAGATTGGGATGGTGTCCGAGTCGCTGCGCCTGTGTCCCGTCTGGTGAAGAAGTTGACGACGATGGTGTCGATTCCATATGAACCTACCTGCCTTTCAAATCGAATTGAATTAAGACGATAAAACATAAGGCTCGCGGCCTGCCATGTCATCACATGAGCGCGCCGCTGGCCAGCGAGCCGGCGGCGCGCTCAATGTAGACTACACCGACCTCCAGCGATGTAGTCCTGGCAGGCAGAGGCGATCAGTTCGATCTCCCCGGCAACCGCATTTAAGGCGTGCAAGGTCTCTAAGAGGGCGGAGCACTGCACCGCCGATGGGTACAATTGCAAAACCAGCGTGAACTGCATAATTCAAGTCTACCGGGTTCGAACTCAACTGTCAAGGATGAATGAAACTCTTAATACCGTTCAGCTGTGGAAACCGTAAAGAAACGGGTGAGAGAGCGCAAGACTACTCAATACCCACTCGGCCCTGGTCACGGAATATCCGACATCTGTTCGAAGCTCGCCTCGCCGCTCGCGACCATACTTACAATAATCGCGAGAACAAGTAATCCAAGCGTGAGACCCCCTACGAGGAACCACCAGTGCCCGTTGTCAATGAGTGGGATCCACGGGTACACGAGAATCGCGATCACGGTCACCAGGCAGGCCGCTCCTCCCACCACCACGCTAAGCCAGATTACCCACAGAGGAAACTGGCGCCTGGCGCGGAAGGTGTGCGGATCCCGCCGGTAAAGAAAGACCAGATCGACGAAGAAAAAGACCGTGGCGATCGTCCAGATGAGTGTGCATGCTGCCGCCACCACCGTATAAAATTCCGTGGTCGTGTTCGTGGCGCTCCCGCCGAAAGTTGTCAGAGATGGAACGACCATGTAGACGATCACGACCGCGATCGTCACAGCGATGGCGTGGAAAATGGTGGCGACACTCGGAGCACGGTTCTTGTTGAGCCGTGAAAAGCGCGACGGGATGAACTCGTCGATGCCAGCCACCATTATCAGCCTTGCCGAGGCATAGGTGTAAAAGAGCATGGCGGCTATGAGATATATGAGGTAAAAGAGCACGGCGATGTCTGCCGGGATTTTCCCGAAGGCCTGCTGCACAGCGGTGAACCCATCGAATGGCCCGACGCTTGATCCCCGGACTACGAGCGTGCTCGTGGTCACAATGATATACAGGAGCACAACGACCGGGGCGCCTACCAGGAGGTGCCGCCGGATAGTATTCGTCATCTCTTTCGTCCCCCTGCCGCGCAGTTCCCCCGCCAGGTTCAAGGGCCCACTTGCTCCGATGAAGTTAAGCGTGATGATCGCGAAGAGAAAGAAGGTATCCGGAGTAGGAGCCCAGCCGGAGGTACTGGCGAAGTTCGTCGCGGATGGATGCCCCGTAAGTACCCAGACCACTCCAGCCGCACCTACCAGCAGGACCGCCGCAATGGTCAAGAAAAAGGCCATGTTCATGAAATTCTGGACTGTCCGCATGCGCTGCAGCCCGATTAGCGCAGCCAGAGCGGTAAGGGCGAGGATCACTACCCCTTGCTGCCAGGGCAGGGCGAGCCAGGTGGTCTTCAGTCCTTGCAACGTCGTGACGAAGGCGCCTCCTGCGGTCGTCACCGCGAGAACCCCCGTAAGCCAGAAACACAGGCCGATAAAGAAGCCCATGAAACGGTTGATGGACCGGGTTGTCCAGTTTAAGAGCGACCCCTCATTCGGGAGCAGCACGCCCAGTTGTATGGCGGCCACAACACAGGGTGCGAAGAAGACGACTGCTCCCAGGCCCAGGTAAAACAGGGAGACGGGGCCTCCCGCGGCACCGGCGACCGCGTTGGTGAGCAGGAAGAGCGCCATGATGGCGGTGATGGTCATGTCACGCATCCCCAGCACAGCTGGCATGGTCTGCACCACGTACGTTTCCGAAAGAAGGGCCTCTCCTTTCCTCTTTTGCTGCTCGACTGCTTCCTGCAGCGACTGGGGCTTCTGTTGAACTTGCATACTATGCCTCCCTTTACTCCTCTATCAATGCTTTCAGCTTCTTGTGTCCTGCAACCGTGTCTTCAGGTTATCGTCTAGAATCATACATTACGATTTGAGCACCCATGAGAGTGTACAGCATATACACTCGATACGCGAGAGATTACACTGCTTTATAGGAAATATTAGCTAGTGTTGTGTCCAACAGTATGGACATAGTGAATACAAATGCATGAGCTTAATGCACATTTTCCACACAAACAAGGCTTTCGGGCGGCGCTCTGCTGCCTGGATCGCCAAACTCACATGAAATTCTTAGCATGAGGCAATGTAATTGCCAAAGTAAGATTTTGGGTGAGGCAATTCGCTATATTGACAAATGCGGATCCTGCGGGTAATGTTGGCTCATGTAGGGGTTGCTCACTGTCTCATCTGAGGCAGCATGCGTATCCGGTTTTCAAGTGGTTCGTACACGGATAGCGCCAGGGCCTATAACCGAGGAGTACATTGATATGACCACTGATTGGGCGACCGAGACGGGCGCGTCACATCCGCTTGACCCGCTCACGCCGGAAGAGATCCAAAGCACCACATCCATTCTGCAAGCATCTGGGCGAATCACGCCCAGGATGCGCATCATGGCTTATAGCCCACATGAGCCGGATAAAAGGGCCGTGTTGGCCTGGTCGCCGGGGCAACCGGTACAGCGCGCGGTGGACGTGGTCATCCGGGACCACGAGCGGCGGCTCACCATCGAGGCGCAGCTCTCCCTGACAGATGGAAAAGTCACCGCCTGGCGGGAGCGAGGCGACGTCCAACCCGCCCTCACCTACCCGGAGGTCTTTGCCGCCATGCAGGCGGCGTACGACGATAGCGCCTTCCAGCAGGCGCTTGCGAAACGAGGCATCACTGACCCTGGCTCCGTCGTCCTCTTTCCCTGGACCGCCGGGAACTGGGGTCCGGAGGATGCGGCGGACCGGGGACGGCTCATCCGCCTGCAGGCAACTGTGAGTCGGGGGCCGGAAGACAACTACTATGCCCGCCCGCTGGAAGGGTTGATCGTGACCATCGAACTTGACCGCATGACCGTGCGGATTGACGATTATGGCGTGGTTCCACTGCCCACGCATTCAGGGAATTATACCCCGGCGGGCATCACCGATCCCGAAAATGTGCCTTATTTCCCACAGGGATTGCGCACCGACCTCAAGCCCATCGAGATTATGCAGCCTGAGGGGGTCAGTTTCCAGGTCAATGGTCACCAGGTCAGCTGGCAGAAATGGCGTTTCCGCGTGGGTTTCACTCCACGCGAGGGGCTGGTGCTCTACCTGGTGGAGTACTTCGACCAGGGGAGGTGGCGCCCTATCATCTACCGCACTGCTCTTTCAGAAATGTACGTTCCGTATGGGGACCCCAGCCCGACACACAACTTTAAGAATGTATTCGACACAGGTGAGGTCGGAATCGGAGTACTCGCGAACAGCCTGAAGTTGGGATGTGACTGTTTAGGTGTCATCCACTACTTCGACGCCTGCGTCAACGACCCCGAGGGGCAACCGAACCCCATCGTACATGCCATATGCATGCATGAGGAGGACTTTTCTCTGCTGTGGAAACACCTCGAATATAACGAGGACGGCTCCACGAGGGCTGAGGTGCGCCGCTCCCGGCGACTGGTGATTTCCATGATTGCCACTGTCGGGAACTATGAGTATGGCTATTACTGGTACTTGTACCAGGACGGATCTCTCCAGTTTGAGGTGAAGCTCACCGGCATCATCGCACCGGCAGCCATCGCGCCTTTCGAGCAACCGGTCTCGGGGACGCTGGTTGCCCCGGGCCTATACGGGCCAAACCACCAGCACTACTTTAACGTGCGCATCGACTGGATGCTAGACGGCCAGGAGAACTCGGTCTATGAGGTCAACTGCGAGCCGCTACCCTGGGGCCCTGAGAATCCGCGTGGGAATGCCTGGGTTGCGCGTGAAACGCTGCTCACCACCGAAAGCCAGGCGCAGCGCGTCATCGAACCCCGCACGGCCCGCTACTGGAAGATCGTCAATCCAGCCAGGCGCAACGGGGTGGGCGGTTCCGTCGCCTACAAGCTTATACCTGGGAGCAATACTTTCCCTTTCTTCCACGAGGGCTCGCCCCAGTGGGAGCGCGGCGGGTTCGTGCGCAACCACCTCTGGGTCACCGCCTACGATGAACGCGAACGTTATGCAGCTGGCAACTACCCCAACCAGCAGCGGGGGGGAGATGGATTGCCAGCCTACGTACAGCAGAACCGCCCGCTGGTGGCGACCGATGTCGTCACCTGGTATACCTTTGGCTCCAATCACGTGGTTCGACCGGAGGACTGGCCCGTTATGCCCGTTGATATGCTGGGCTTTTACCTCAAGCCTGCCGGCTTCTTCGACGGGAATCCCGCCATCGACGTTCCCCCACCCTTGGATAACTGCGACCACCACCGGTCTTGATCCCGGTTGCAGAGAGTTGGTCGGGAAGGAGTACTGGGTTTACCACCTTTTGCTGTAGGTGACTATCGCCCCCAAAGTGAATATGAGGGCTTGACGGGAAGCTCAACATAATACACAATAGGGATATTGATATCTATAAAGAAGGGTATCCTTTTTACATTGAAGTTGATTACCCTATAGAGAAGGGAGGATGAACAACCTTAAACATTTCGTAGCTGGACATTATCGTTTCACGTAAATGTAGTACTCATGTGTTTGTAACCTCATTTCATTTTTTTATTAGGAGGTGTCTCTTGAGTGTCTCGAAACCTTCGTCCAAAGATGAACTCATAGCGCATGATATGAAGCGCCTGCATGGTATGGGCTATGCGCAGGAACTCTTTCGCGCTATGGGAGGATTCTCCAACTTCGCAATTTCGTTCACTATCATTTCAATCCTGAGTGGATGTGTTACCCTCTTTTACCTGATTCCGTACACAGTGGGCTATCCTGCCGCCTCAATTGGCTGGCCGCTCGTAACTATCTTTGTGGTCATCGTCGCGCTGGGCATGGCTGAACTGGCCTCCGCGTACCCGACGGCCGGCGGTCTCTATTACTGGTCTTCCAAGCTCGGCTTTCGAGGGCGTGGTGGGCCTGCCTGGGGCTGGTATACCGGCTGGTTTAACCTGATCGGCCAGGTCGCGATCACCGCCGGTATCGCTTATGGCGCTTCCATTACCCTTGACGTGTTGCTGCATGCCTGGTTCCCTGGCATTCCCGCGGTAGCAGGTTTTGCCGATCCTGCAACACAATGGACGACCCTGTTGATCTATGCCATCATCCTGGCTGTGGTTGCTATGCTCAATATATTTGGCGTGCGCCTTGTGGCTCTCCTAAATGATATCAGTGTCTGGTGGCACATTGTGGGCGTGGTTCTGATTGTCGTAGGTGTCGTAGGTGCGACGCTTGCAGCGCAGCAGTTCAATCCTCAGCCCGCTGGAGTATGCTGCGCCACTCAAGTTACGGGTTCAGCCGTTCATGGGCTCAATAGCGCTGGCACGCTTTTCTCAGTGAATCCAGCTTTCAACGCAACAGGCTTCCCTATCTGGTACGCTTTCTTCATAGGCCTTTTGCTGGCGCAGTACACCTACACAGGCTACGATGCGTCCGCTCATATGACTGAAGAAACCGTAGGCGCTGAGACGCGAGCACCCTGGGGTGTGGTCATGTCGGTCGTTGTCTCGTTCTTTGCCGGCTACGCTCTGCTGATGGGCTTGTCGGCTGCTACCCCTGACCTGGCTGCATCTTTTAGCTTTGTCAATCCAGTGCTGTACATTCTGGAAAGCCGTCTCAGTTTTGTCCTGGGAACCCTTTTATTCTTCGTGATATTTGTAGCGCAGTTTTTCTGCAGTATGTCCTCGGTCACGTCGAACTCACGTATGTTCTATGCCTTCTCGCGTGACGGCGCTGTGCCTGGACACAATCTATGGCACAGTTTGAATAAGGGTCGCACGCCGCGTAATGCCATCATCCTGGCAGCGGTAGCAGCCTTTGTCCTGGCTATTCCCACGGTGTTCAACTATACCGCCTACCTGGCGATTACCTCCATTGCCGTCATTGGCCTCTATATTGCGTATGTGATACCAATTTTCCTGCGCCAGTTTGCACCTGACTTCAAGACTGGACCATGGCATCTGGGAGCCTGGAGCAAGCCGATTGGCTGGATCGCTGTGATATGGGTTGCCTTCATCTCGGTGCTGTTTATGTTACCCGCAGCTTATCCCATTACAATCAATAACTTCAACTATGCCTCTGTAGCAGTGCTGGGCGTGATCGTGATTGTCACGATCTGGTGGCTAGTCAGTGCGCGTCATTGGTTCAAGGGACCGATCGTTCAAGGCACTGAGGCTGAACTCGAAGCTATTGAGCATGGCTTTGGCGAAACACATCTTCCTGAGGGTGTCGAAGGCGTTGCGGGTGGCGGTGAGTAGTTGTCGTTGTAGCTGAGCCGGGCACCCGCCAGGGGTGCCCCTACATTTCACACGTCACTTAAAGGCTGACAAACTATTAGCATCATCAGAAAGGCAGCCTGGAAATGCTCCAGACTGCCTTTCTTAATTTTTTAATTTTTCAGAGCTTAGGCTCCTTTCTCACTCCTGTTCTCTGACGCTTGCACGGGAAGGTATCCCTTATCTTTTGCGTATTGCCATAACAAGTGTTGTAGTTGACGGCGTGCGCGAGAGATACGGCTCATCACGGTGCCAATCGGAATTTGTAGCGCTTCGGCAATCTCTTTGTAGGATAGGCCCTCGATATCAGCCAGGATGACAGGCATGCGGAAATTCAGTGGCAGGGCGTTCAACGCGTTGTATACATCTTCATCCAGGTACTTGCTCAATACCTCTTCCTCTGCTGCTGCGCTCAGTTCTTGTCCACTTATATCTCGAATCTGATTATAAAGATAAAAATCCTCACCCTCGGGTAATGGAGTGGTTGTGGGACGTGTAGCTTGCTTGCGATAACGATTGATTGCAGACGTGTTCAAAATCCGAAAGAGCCAGGCGCGTAGATTCGTGCCGGGCGTATAGCTCTTAGCGAAACGAAATGCCTTCAGCATAGTTTCCTGGACCAGGTCTTCGGCTTCTTGCTGGTTATGCGTCAGGCGCAGTGCAGTGCGGTAGAGGCTATCCAACTGGGCTAGTACTCCTGCCTCAAAATCTTCTGTTATTTCATTC
>JBKPAZ010000144.1:0-9478 GCA_046726655.1 Chloroflexota bacterium | reverse complement strand
GCTGCCCCGATGGCTTTCTTCCCATTCTCTGGCTGGAAGGAAAGCTTCTTCGGCGATATGCATGCCCAGGGACGGGACGCCATTGAGTTCTACACACAGAAGAAGGTGGTAGTCGAGCGCTGGCCCCGGGAGTGGTCGCGCAAGTTTTAGCCGGCAAGACGGCAGGTAGCCAGTCGAGGCGCACGAAAGCTGTCTGCCGTCGGCCGCATGCATGTCCGGGGTTCAATTCCTCAGGCAAAAAGATGAGAGGAGCAGAATGATGGATATTCGTGTTGCCAACGCGCCCTGTTCATGGGGAGCGCTTGAGTTCGAAGGGATGGAGGGTGGGATCGCTTACGGGCAGATGCTCGATGAACTGCGCGACACCGGCTATGTAGGCACCGAGCTTGGCGACTGGGGCTATATGCCCACCGAGCCGACTGCTCTCAAAGAAGAACTGGAGAGACGCAAACTGGCAATGGTTGGCGCGTTCGTGCCGGTGGCTCTGAGATACCAGGACAAACACGCCGGTGGCGAGGCTGATGCATTAAAAGTAGCACGCTTACTAAGCGCGGTGGCCCGCACCGGGGCAGGTGGTCAATTACCACTTGTCATCCTGGCTGATGCTAACGGCACCGACCCGCTGCGCACGCAATACGCCGGCCGCGTCACGGCTGAGATGAGCCTGAGCCCGTCCGAGTGGAAAACATTTGCCGAGGGTGCCGAGGGCATTGCTCGTGCTGTGCGTGACGTGACCGGACTCGCGATGGCTTTCCATCATCATTGCGGCGGGTACGTCGAGACGCCAGAAGAAATCGCCCATTTCCTTGATATGACCGACCCTGAACTGCTGGGGCTGGTGTTCGATACGGGTCACTATCTCTATGGCTCCGGTGGCATCGATGGCCAGGTCGTCAAGGATGGTCTCAATCGTTTCGGTGAACGTATCTTGCACGTGCATTTCAAGGATTGTCAGCCGCATATTGCTCAGCAGGCACGCACAGAAGGCTGGGATTATTTGACAGCAGTCCAACACGGGGTATTTTGTGAACTGGGTCATGGAAGTGTACCTTTTGGGGCAGTCGTCGAATGGCTACGCACGCGTAACTATCATGGATGGATTGTTGTAGAGCAGGATATCCTCCCTGGCATGGGTAGTCCTAAAGCAAGCGCCCAGCGTAACCGGGCTTTTCTTAGCGCCATCGGGCTGTAGCGCACAAGGAAAGGAGGAGCCCCATGCTTGCACATTCGTTGAAGATCGGCTTGATCGGTGCTGGACGCATCGGACGCCTGCATGCCGAGCATCTCACCTCACGCATCACATCAGCCGATCTACTCATGGTGGCGGATGAGTTCGTGGAGGCAGCGAGAGAGTGCGCAGAGAGCTATGCTATTCCCTACTTCGAGCAAGATTACCATGCAGTGTTGGATCATCCAGATATTCAGGCGGTAGCGATCTGTTCATCCACTGACACCCATGCTCGGATCATCGAAGAGGCGGCGCAGGCAGGCAAGCACATTTTCTGCGAGAAACCGATTGCGCTCGACCTCACGTCAATCGACCGGGCGCTGGATGCCGTTGAAAGCGCTGGCGTGAAGCTTCAGATCGGCTTCAACCGGCGTTTTGACAGCAATTATCGCCGCGTGCGACAGGCTGTCGAACAAGAAGAGATCGGTCGACCGCACTTGCTCCACCTCTTCAGCTATGATCCTGCACCACCGTCAATTGAATATATTCGCGTCTCCGGCGGCATCTTCCTCGATATGACGATCCATGACTTCGACATGGCCCGTTTCTTGATTGGGAGCGAAGTCGATGAGGTCTTCGCCCTGGGGGATGTCCTGGTTGATCCAGCTATCGGTATCGCAGGCGACGTGGATACCGCAGTCATCCTGCTGAAATTTATCAATGGCGTCATCGGTACGATCAGCAACAGCCGTAAGGCCGCCTATGGCTATGACCAGCGAGTGGAATTGCTGGGCAGCGCAGGAGCGATCTCCGTGGGAAACAATTACCCGGATACCGCCATCATCAGCGATGGTCATAGTGTCCGGCGTGATCTGCCGCTCCGCTTCTTAGTGGAGCGCTATACCGAGAGCTTCGTCTCTGAGATGACGGCCTTCGTAGACGCCGTGCTCCATGATACCCCTGTTCCCGTCACCGGGCTTGATGGACGAGTGCCGGTGGTCATGGCACTGGCAGCGGGTAAGTCCCTGGCCGAACACCAGCCAGTCCGTCTCAGCGAAATCGAAAGTGAGTGAAGGATGCAATCATGAAGGTCAAGATAAGCAGATCCTCAGATCATCCCCCTGACACCGACCACCTCTCACGTTGCTCCTGGCTCAGAAAATCGTTGACCTCCTGCATGAATGCATTGAGTTTGCTGCGGTGAACATTATTATGCGTCAGCTCTGCAGCATTGCCATTGATGCATTGTACAAGAAACGATGCTGGTGCTATAGTGATATTCGAGTTCTCTCGCAATATCGTGGTAACGACCTTGCAAACATTGAAGGACGATGAGATGACAACTGAAAATACCCTGGAGCTGGATAATTTTTTTGTCACCATTCAAAACCCTTACCCGGTGTATATGTACCTGAGAGAAAGCGAGCCAGTACACTGGAACCCAATGTTCAATTGCTTCATGCTCACCAGGTATGACGATGTGAACCTGGTCTTCTCCGACTACCGGCGATTCTCCTCCGATATCTGGTCGAATGCACCAGAAATCCTCGGTTTTACGGGCGAGGACGAGTCAAGCCAGTATCTCAAGCAGATCATTCCCTTTTTAGCGTATAACTTGCAAGGCATGGATCCTCCTGATCATACGCGCCAGCGCACCTTGATGATGAAAACGTTTACCCCTCGCATGATAGAGGCTTTCCGACCAACCGTTCAAAAGCTGGTGGATGAGTTGATTGATCAACGGCTGGCGGAAGGCAGTATGGATATCGTGGCTGACCTGGCCTATCCTTTACCTTCTAACGTGATCCTGGATTTGTTGGGCATTCCGAGAAGTGGGCGACCATATATCAAGGCCAGTTCCGAAGCTATTAATGAATTTGTAGCGACGATCCTTTTCACCGGGCCGCAGGTTTGGCCACGGCTGGCCGGAGTCTTCGCCGAGGTCACTGCATACCTGAAAGGCTTAATCGCGGAACGGCGCAAGCGCCATGGCGAAGATTTGCTCTCGAAGATGGTGCAGGCCGAAGAAAACGGGGATATGCTGAGCGAGGATGAGATTGTGATTGCCACGAATTTTTTGCTTTTCGCGGGCCACGAAACCACTGCCAACCTTATCGCCTCCGGTTTATATTACCTGATGCAAAACCCCGAGCAGATGGCACAACTGCGAGCCGACCCATCCAAAATCCCTGCAGCTGTAGAGGAACTGCTACGCTACGTAAGCCCGGTGCATACGCTTGGCCGTCGCACCTTGCAGGAAGCGACGATCAGGGGAGTTTCTATTCCCAAGGATAGCAGCATCTATTTACTCATCGGAGCGGCTAACCGCGACCCCGAGAAGTTTCCCGACCCTGAAAAGCTAGACATCAACCGCCCGGCAGTGCGCTCATTGGGTTTCGGATATGGCATTCACTTTTGTATCGGAGCAACTCTGGCTCGCATCGAAAGCCAGGTTGCTTTTGATACCATCATCAGGCGATTACCTGATCTTAAGATGACTGTCGAAACCCCCGAATTTCGTCCAAACTACTCGTTGCGCGGGCTGAAGGCTTTGCCGGTAGTGTTCGGCTAGTCTTCACTGAGCCGAACTTCGTTCGAAACACTTTTCCTCGCCTTCTTATCTGATGAACCTGATTGCAACTTTCAATCCGATATATCGTAAATGGAAATAGAAAGACATATCGCACTGTTTCACCCGCAAAATGCGGTATATCGCAAAGATTCTCTCAATTGAAAAGAAAGGCATGTTGAATGCAACAACAACCGAGACCTCGTTCACGATCTTTCGCTTTATATGGTACCTATGCGCTTGAAGAGATCCCGAAAACCTACTCCTGGTTTGAGGAAATGCGCGTACATGATCCGGTCTTCCAGGATGAGAGAACGCACCTGTGGCAGGTTTTTCGATACGAAGACGTGTTAGCGGTTTTGACCGATTACTCTCGCTTCTCTTCGCAAGCTTATGACTTTACCGGCGGCTTTTTAAACAATACGCTGATCGCAAAAGATCCACCCGACCACCGTAAATTGCGTAACCTGGTCAATCAGGCGTTTACCCCGCGAGCGGTTGCCCGCCTTTCCGATCGTATCACCCAGATCACGCAAGAACTGCTGGACGAGGTACGACTTCAGGGTAAGATGGATATAGTATCAGACATGGCCTTTCCATTACCCGCCAAAATTATTGCGGAGTTGCTCGGCGTGCCACCCGAAGATTGGAATATCTTTCAACGATGGGCACGCGTTGATAGTTCAGATCCCGCCATCAGCCGTCAAGAGGCTGGACGCACCATGCGTGAGGAGATGTTTAACTACTTCTCGGTGTTGCTGGAGGAGCGCCGTCGCGCACCGCAAGAAGACCTGATCAGCTCACTGAGCACGGCTGAAGTGGACGGCGAGCGATTGAGTGAGCCTGAGCTGCTCAGTTTCTGCATGTTGCTGCTGGCAGCCGGGCAGGAGACCACCAAAAACTTGATCACCAATGCTATTGTATGCTTGACCGATTATCCCGACAGGATGGAACGGTTGATCCGCGAGCCAGCCTTGATGCCTACGGCGATCGAAGAAGTACTACGCTATCTGCCGCCGGTCTGGTTTCTCTTCCGCCAGACCAAAACAGATGTCGAGCTGGCAGGACAGCACATTCCGGCCAACCAGGTCGTGCTGGCCTGGACAGCCTCAGCCAACCGTGATCCGGCTCGATTCCCGGATCCAGATAGTTTTGATATCGAGCGCGAGCCCAATCGCCACCTGGCCTTTGGGCACGGCATCCACTTCTGTGTCGGCGCTCCACTGGCTCGTCTGGAAGCCAGGATTGCCCTACCAATGATGCTGGAACAACTCAGGGGTCTCCAACGAGTGGAGGGTGTCCCGATTACGGTTCATACCGGGATCGTCTTTGTGATCAGATCACTGCCGGTCACTTTCCAGCCGTATTAGGAGCAGACCAGAAACGCTAAAAAAGGAGCTCAATCATGGCGGTAGATGACAGTATGCCTAGTTATGCACGAGACATCAGGCTATTGTTCCGTGAAAGCGACAGAGAATCGATGGTGTTCGCCTTCGACCTCTGGGACTACCACGACGTCAGCACGCATGCCCAGGACATCCTTGAGCGACTGACAGAGGGCTCGATGCCGTGCGACGGTGAGTGGCCAGAGGCGCGGATCGCCAAATTCCGCCGCTGGGTCGAAGCCGGGATGCCTGCGTAGAGCCTGTGCCGTTACTACTGGGATTTCGAGTTATCGGGTTATCACTATAAATCAACGATTTTCTATCTATTATTAAAAATACCGCACACATACCGCTCATGTTGAGCGGTATTTTTAAGCCCAACCATCGATTTGCTGCGTGCATGCGGTTTTCTGATTGTCAGAGGACGATCCCTAGAGCACCGGTCGAGAATTCACGTAGAGAGCGCTTCTCCTAAAAACCAAGCGCCAGAAAAATGAATGTGGTGCAATGCTGGCTCTGGCTTTCTGAATTTGCCGCGAACATAGAGCTCCTATCGTTGGTGAATCCCTGTCTCACTCCCCAGACTTGACAAATCTTCTTGAATGATCTATCATTGTGGTGAATGGATATTCAACTAGATGATTATTCATTCAGTTGCGACAGAGCAAGACAAGAGAGCCTCTGCCTCTGAAGAATCTCGCCATCAGCGCAGGCATTCGTGGCATCTCTCTTGAGAAAGGAACAGAACGATGCAATTTCCTCCCTTTCAATCAAAACAAGAGGTCGTTATTCATGCACCTCTCCAAGCAGTCTGGGAATTTAGTCAAGACTTGACGAAAATAGCTGACTACCATCCGAGGGTCAAGAGGGTAGATCTCATTTCAGGGAAACGTCAGAGAGGGCAAGGGGTGGCATACATGTGCTATCTCAAAGATGGGAAAAATACGTGTGTCGAGAAAGATATTGAAGTGGTTCCAATGGAAAGAATCGTCACGGCTCTACCTGAAGATACCATGGGGATCACAAACATGCTTCCAGACTATCTTGTTGAAACGAGATTGACTCCTCTTGATGAGCATGAGACAAAAGTGGAATTTCGGCATTATTATTCAACGAAGTCTGTCAAGACAAGATTCTTCAATGTCATCGCAAAAAAGAAAATTGCACGAGAATCTCAAGATACTCTTAATGCTATAAAAATAGCTATTGAACAAGAAATAGGTAATATCTTGATCAGACGATCATGAAGGATGAGGAGTGCTCTTCTGGAGGTTCATCTGTTGCCTCCAGAACTTGCTACAGCGACGCGGGTTCCATCGATGGGCAGAATCGCGTGATTGGCACCTCCTCTCTTCCATGCCACCCGGCCCAGAACTTGTCCCGCGTGACGCATCTCCTGACCTCCTCGTCCACTTGAGATGAGAAACAGACGCTGGAGAGCGTGAGGCATCGGAAAATGGAACGAAGCTGTCAGGATAGGTGTCTCGCTCCAATGAAGGAAAGAGAAGAGAACGAAGGTGAGTAGTCGCTTCAAGCATATATGCGGTCAAGAGATCGGTCAGTGACACGGCCAAGTATTCCTTCGAGGTACAAAAGGAGCATTCAGCTATGACTAAGACGCCTGATCCCATTCAAGAACTGGTGACGGCTGCCCGGCGCAAGCAGATCCTCGACGCAGCCACCCAGGTCTTTGCCGAAAAGGGCTTTCATCGGGCTACCATCAAAGATATTGCTCGCGTTGCTGGGATCGCCGATGGCACGATCTACACCTACTTTGCCAGCAAAACGGACGTGCTGTTAGGGATTCTCAATCGTCTCAATGAGTCAACGGAACGCGAGCAGCAACTCGTGCCGAAGAGCGAGCAGGATCTGCGCTCCTTTTTCACCGCGTACCTGCGCCAGCGCATCTCCCTCTTGTGGCCGAATGCGGAGGTTTTCCAGGCGGTCCTGCCGGAAATGCTGGTCAATGAGGAATTGCGCGAGCTGTATTACCAGCAGGTACTGGTGCCCACCTTCACCGTTGCCGAACACTACTTCCAGGCGCAGAGCGCCACAGGGCAGGTACGGAGCACCGATGTGCCTCTCACGGTTCGGGCCATCGCCGGGATGGCCTTTGGCCTGCTGACGCTCCAATTGCTCGGTGACGAGGTGATCGCCGAACGCTGGAAAGAGCTGCCTGAGGTTCTGACAACACTGGTGTTCGACGGCTTGCAACCGGGAAAGGAGACCACCCACGAATGAAGACACCAACGCATCATTCCATTGGAGTGAGCTAGGAGATGGCCGTGATCGCCTTCTTCATTCGTGGGTGGTGTATCTCGCTGATCCAGCGAGATACGCGCAATCGCTCTCGCTCGCGTCCTCTCCGGCTGAACGCTATCCGGTTCCGGTGACGCTGTTTCTGGTCGGCATTCTCGCTGTGATCGCCCTGCTCATCCTTGGGGTCGTGCGCCATTGGCGCTGGGTCTTCTGGCTCATGTTGGTTGCCTTTGCCAGCTCTGCCCTCCAGATCCCAGTCACCCTCTTGCAGATTACTGATGTATTGCCCACTGCTGATCCTCTCTGGTACAGCCTGTTTCGGATGGGGGTTGCCATGGCTGAGATAGCTATTGCCGTTTGGATGATCCACATCTATCGATAGGATTTCAGATGCTGTAGGGGCTGGGTTTGTCCCTGCCCTGCATCTCCGGCCTCAGAGATATCAGCCAGTTACAAATGGTGCAGGCTGATCTCTCCGCCAATAACACCGCCCAGGCATGCCTGGACCTGACAAGCTTCATCAACCATGTCAAGGCCCAGTCAGGCAAGCAGCTCACGGTGGGCCAGGCTACGCAACTGATTGCGGCAGCCAAGCAGATTCAGGCCGTGCTCGGCTGTTAGCAGGGCAAGGACCCGTCGGCTCAGATTGACAACGAGGCATGAAAAGCCCACTTGACAAGTGGTCTCTGGACAAAGCCGCATCTGAGGGGGCTTTGTCCAGAGATGAAGGAAGCCATCCCGAAATGGAGCGGCCCGTTATGCGAGAACAGATCTCGGAAAGGAACGTCGTAAATGCCTCCTCGCTTCTGCTTGAGAATTGCGGAAACTCATCAATCAGCAGGTGATTGTGAAGGCGCTCTTCTTCAGAGATGTCCGCACGAGAAAGGGTCGCTTGTTCAAACCCCACCATGATAAGACTCCCGAGTAAGCGTCTGGTTTCACCGTCCAGCGATCCCAGGTTAAAGAGGACGGAGATGCCCTGATCCATAAAGCCCCGAAAATCTAACCGGTTCTCCGGGTGGCCAAGGCTATACAGGAGCGGATCGGAAAAGGTAAGGATCGAGAGCTTATTGAGGGTTGACTCAATATTATGTGCCTGGTCGCGTTTATCCCACCGCTCAAAGCGATTATGGAAAAAGTCAAGGGTTAGCTGGTTTGTGCACTGACGCAGCAGGCTTTCGCGGTACGCGCCGTCGGTGAGTACCTTTTCTGCATGAGTAATGGGCAGTCCGTTTTCCGCGAGCACAACCGCAGTATATTGCAACACATTTTCAAATTGCGGAGCTGCTCCGCCTGCCAAGCTCGGCCAGGTACGCTTACATGCTTCGATCAGGTTTCTGACGATCGTTTTCACGCTCTGATGGGGCTGTTTGAGCACATTGAACGGAATAGCGCGATCCGGGTGATTAAATTCCACATACCACAGTTTGGTATAGGCATCAGGCCGCTGAAAATACCCGGTGTCAGACAACAACGCAAGGATGTCATGCACCAGATCAGCATGGGGATCAATGACCGAACAGCGCCTTCGGGCAGGGATTAGGAGCCTCTCGAAACGGTGCTCATACTGTTCTAAAGCGCTCTCGGAGTATCCCTTGATCATGAACGATGATGCCGGGTTGGCCGTCTTTCATGCCGCCTGCGCCGCCGCGCTGGCCACCGAGATCATAGTGGACCTCTATACATTTTTCCGTCCGCCAGCCCCGTACCACCGGCTCTTTGTGCTCGACACTACCCAAGCCGCTCGTGAGCATCTGGCAGAATGTGAGAGAAAGGAGTGACACACTGAAGAACAGATCAGCTAGGCATTTCTGCACGTTTTCGCTACAATAGCAAGCAAATCAATCTTCTTTGCACGATCTCGCGTGAGAGAACGAGTGAGAAACGCCACTCGTCCAGGAGCTTCTTCCAGCATTGCCGATTGTCCCTCACGCTGTTGGAATAAGAGGGTAGACCTACTTGCAAATTGCAAGTAGAAAACGAAAGGAGACAATCATGCCTACTTCGCAAGGAGACGTTGGCCTGCTTCAAGATCCGGTTGCCCAGCAATTGTTGCAGGCGAAGGGGCCTGCCCATCTGGCCTACAACTGGCGCGAC
>JBKPAZ010000143.1:0-4489 GCA_046726655.1 Chloroflexota bacterium | reverse complement strand
TATGTACATCGTGGCGTACTTCGAATCACGCTCCCTGGCTTCGAGCCTGGCCTGAACAGCATCCACTGAGCAATTTCCTGCTCGCGATCCACACTGCATGCAGTGTGGATCGCGGGCGGAGAATCCCGGTTCTCCTACTGGAGAAAACGGGTTGAACAAGGAGCGTACAATGCATGAGGCTGGCAGAGATGAAAACGAAAGGAAGCAGACACGTAGCATAGCTGAAAGCACTGAACAAGGAGCGGTAGGCACTTCAGAAGCTCAACAGCACCGCAGGAAAGTAGTCGGATGCCTTCTCCAGGTATACGCGCTGCAGCTCCTGTTGTTTGGACTGCTGGCATTGTTCGTCCACGTCCACCCCATCTTGCCTCTGGATGTAGCGATTACGCGCTCATTTCAACAGAACCAGGCTCCATGGCTGCGCATCATGATGCTCGCCATCAGCTATCCAGGAAATTCACTCCTCCTGCCTGCCCTCGTTCTCCTGACAGTGATCTGTTTCTGGCTAGTGGGTTTTCGCTTAGAGGCGGTGCTGGTTGGTGGGCTTTCGGCGATCAGCCTGCTCCTCAACCTCCTGCTGAAAGTCCAGGTCAGCCGGCCACGCCCAACGGCGAATCTCGTACATATCGTTCAAGCAGCGGCAGGATACAGCTTCCCGAGCGGCCATGTGATGGCCTACATCGCCTACTGGGGACTGCTCTTCTCCTTCGGTGTCATCCTCTTCGAGGGAAGGCATTGGTGGCGTACCGCTCTCCTGACTACCTCGGCCGCGCTCGTGGTGCTGATCGGCCCCTCGCGCGTGTACCTCGGAGACCACTGGGCCAGCGATGTACTCGGTGCCTACTTGATTGGCGGAGTATTATTAGGCCTTGCCGTGGGTTTGTATCTTCTACTGAAGGAGCGCAGCCTGCTGGAGACACCTGAGACACGTGCCCGCATGAGGGAAAAGAAGGCCTTGAGATCATTTCCGACAAAGCGTTGGTTTTGAGCTCGCGAAACCTCCAGGAACGTTTGTTACTGGCTTAGCAAACATGACTGTCCACTTCCAATTGTTGACTCTCGGCTTTGAGAAAACATGGCTTACTAAGAAAAAGTTTCACGCCTCTTCCCACGCTTTTTTTCACGCGCTCCGATTAAGCTGTGAATGTACTATCTTGCATCACTGCTGAGCGCAGCGCACCCCTTGCATCTTGCCTGAGCGAAGCTAGAATGCAGTTCGTTGGCAAGATAGCTACCGATAAGAACGCGGCTCTTAGCAGTGATGACTTTCAAGGCACTCGAGCGCTCTAGAGCAGAGCGAACTCTGTTCCATGTGTGATCACATGATCAGGCGCTCTCCAGTACACTGAGCAGTTGGTGCGGATACATGTCAGGCCTAAGGATATGGTTCCGAGGATAGAGACGTACGGCCGCACCCTCGCAAATGTCGTTTGATAAAAAGAAGGAGAAACATTCCATGGCAAACATCTTCGAAAAAGCACGTGCCGAACACGCGTACAACAAGTACGTCAAAGGACTGGAGTCCGTGGCTGGTCTTGTTGAGACCCTCAGCGGGCCGGGGCCATTCACCATCTTCATTCCTACGGATGCCGCCTTTGACAGCTTGTCGGATGAGCAGCAGACCAACCTGTTCGCGGACCCCGGAAAGCTGGCCAGAGTCCTCAAATATCACATCGTGCCGGGGTATTATACGGCGGACGACCTGCTCGATCGCCTCTTCCTCAAGACGCTCGAGGGGCAGCGGCTCAGAGTATGGTCGGACGTCTCGGAGGTACCGCTGGGGGAGGAAGAAACCGCTGCCGGCGGAGACGCACTGAACTATATCACTTCAGACACGGTAACCACCTCTGTGCGAGAAAGCATCAAGATCAATGGTGGGCATGTGCTTCAGGCGAACGTGATCGCGGACAACGGCATCTTGCACGTCATCGACAAGGTGCTCATCCCACAATTCACCATGCTCTAAACCCATGTAGCATACCATTTGTTCCGGGTTGAATAGCTCTGCCCGAGCCAGGTTCTAACCCGGAACGCTTGGGTGACTGCTGCGCCTTCCCAAGAAACGAGAAAGTATGAGAACGATGTTCAACGCCTTGAAAAAATTCCTGAAGATCCTTGGTCCTGGCATCATCACCGGAGCTTCAGACGATGATCCCTCCGGCATAGCCACCTACTCGCAGACGGGTGCGCAATTTGGCTACGGACAGCTCTGAACCGCCCTGTATCTGTTCCCACTCCTTGCTGGAGTCCAGGAGGCCTGTGCACGTATCGGGGTCGTCACTGGGAAAGGGATCGCAGCCGTCGTGCGCGAGCACTTTAGCAAACCGGTGCTTTACGTTGTGGTAGTTCTGGTGCTCATCGCCAATACCATCAACATCGGGGCTGATATCGGGGTTATGGCGGCAGCGGCGAACCTGTTATTCCCTCTGCCATTTGCAGTCTTCGCCCTGTTTTTTACAGCGCTCATCTTAACGCTGAAGATTTTCCTATCATACAAATCCTACGCGCGCGTCCTCAAATAGTTGACACTGTCTCTTCTGGCCTATCCCATCTCGGTCTTCATCGTGTCGGTACACTGGCCCACGGTCTTGCAAGCGACTTTCCTGCCACATATCGAGCTCAATTTCCAATTCTTCTTCATTTATGTTTTTCTCGCAGGTAGTGACCTGGGCTATTATCGTCGTGACGGCCACGGTTCTGCACGGCAATGGCGTGACCACCGTTCGGACAGCGGCTGACGCCGCCCAGGCACTGCAGCCGTTAGTGCACACCTTCCCTAACACTGGCTACATCGCGAAAGTGCTTTTCGCCTTGGGGATCATAGGCCTCGGCCAGGGTATAGACTGCATGATACACCCTGGCGGGGCAGAGAATCACCGCCAAGTCAAGCACCCAGCCCAGCAGGAAAACCAGGCCGTTACTCCCGGCCAGTCTTTCTGAGCAAAATCCAGATGACTGTGATGATGAGTATCGGGTTAATGGCTGCGCCTAATGATGCGCAAAGCGTTCACCAGCGGTCCCAGTGCAGTACCGTCTCCAGCGGCTTGCGGGGGCCAGGCTTAAAATCCGTACCCAGCGTATAGGCCACCGGGATGAGCGCTGCCTGCGTCACCTGTTCGTAGGGGATGCCGAGCACGTGCGCAGCCTCTTGCTCAAAGAAGAGATGGAAGCTCGTCAGGCTCGTTCCCAGGCCACGCGACCGTGCGGCCAGCATAAAACTCCAGGCGGCGGGCATAATCGAACCCCAGAGGCCTGCCTGAGCTACGATAGGCAGGTGCTCGGTGCGACCCCACATACAAGGAATCACGTGAACGGGCACTTCGTGCAGGTGATCAATCAGGTACTGCCCGGAGCCGGTGAGCCTGGCAACCGCTGCCGCTTCCTGTTCACCGGATGCCGCTCGCTGTTGAAACACCGGGGCCATCCGCGCCCTATACTGCTCTGCTCCTTTGCGATAGAGCGTCGCCAGGGCCTGGCGAGGTTCGGGGTCGGTCACGACGACAAAGTGCCAGCTCTGGCTATTGCTCGCTGTGGGGGCCTGTAGAGCAAGCTCCAGACACTCGCGGATCACCTCAGGCTCCACCGGGCGTGTGAGGTCCAATCGCTTACGCACCGAGCGTGTCGTGGTCAGTAGTTCGTCAATAGAAAGATCGAGGATGGGCATGAGAGTACTCCTTCTTGTATCGCCGTGCAGATGCAGTCCGGCACGTGTGAAAAGAGCAAACCGCGCTTTTGAGAGATCGACGGGCGGCTGTGCTAAGAGTGTACACAACTGTCATCGGATGTCTATCGTAGAAACTACGTATTCGATGACGTATCTGAGTGGCTACACGAACCGGCGTACAATAGCAAAATGTGCGGCAACCTTGCGCGATCAGGAAATACCTCTCGTGACAGCTCCCAGGAATTCGATGTTCTGTTTACCCCCTCCAGTATATCCTATTTTCCGGTTGGAGTGTGATGCCTCAGCCCTGCTCGCGAAACATCGATTCATGGTCGTAGACTGCGCGGCCCCCAACCATCGTGAACACGGGACGCAGCCCCAGCAGTTGCTCGACCGGGCAGGTGATTGGATCAGCGCGGAAAGCAGCCAGGTCCGCCAGACGCCCGGCTTGCAGTGTACCGCGCCTGTCACTCTCACCGATGAGTTGTGCGCCAGCAGCCGTATAGAGCTGCACGGCGGTATATTGATCGACCGCGTACTCAGGGCCCTTGGATATCAGCTTTCTTTGTGCGGCGCGTCACCATACCCCAGATGTTCAACATGGGGTTATACAAACCCGCCGGGTAATCGGTGCCCGCAGAGATGTGCGCGCCTTCCTCAAGCCACGCACGAATGGGAACTGCCTGGCGCAGGCGCTCTTCGCCCCACCTTGCGAGAAACTCCGCGCCCAACGCGTAGAGCAGCGACTGCTCCACCGTGATCGGAATGCTGAGCTTGAGAGCGCGTGCCCGTTGTTCGGCATATGCCAACATGCCATGCTCTATC
>JBKPAZ010000142.1:0-16253 GCA_046726655.1 Chloroflexota bacterium | reverse complement strand
GTTCTGGACAAAAGAGTTGCTTCTATCATCGCTGTACATCTGCCAGTAGGGTACATGTAGGAAAAAAACGTGATACACAGCAGCGAAGTGGAGCAGGTTGAGAAGATACTGGCCCAACATATTGCCAGGCTGCGAGCCTCTTTGCAACAAGCGTCAGGCGAACTTTCTGGACCAGAAGAAGGTAGCGATGCCTGGTTACTCCTCAATGCTTTCATAAGTAATGATCGTCCGGCCCTCGTTGCTCGTTTTGAGCAGTCTGGTCGTGCCCTTGCCGAACAGGGCGGTAAGTTAGAGGTGCGTATTCAGGGCCTGCAATCCTATATTGACGCAATGGCTCGTGAGTGTAATGTGCTGTTCAAAGATGCAGAAAAAAGTCATCATCTTTTGATAGAAGCCACATCACGCCTGTATCAACTGCAATCTCTCTGCCTCTCGGCTCTTACCAGGGGATACCAGGCAGTAATCGATCAAGCTTTACTTGAGCGCCAGCAAATGGAGGAGCATCTCGAACATCGTCTCCAGGCTTTACAGCGCATAAACAGTATCAGTAATTCTACCATGGATCAAGATCAGACTCTCGAAATCACTGCCAGCAAGGTGGCAGAGGAATTAGGGGCTGGTTATTGCTCTATCTTCTATTATGACGAATTGCAGCGTACGCTTACTCTACGCGCTACAAATGGTCCTCGCCCGCTGGGAGGGATGCACTATATGCTTCACCTGGGCGAGGGGTATAGTGGCTGGGTAGCAGATAAAGGTACTCCCCTGCTTGTTCATGATGCTCTTGCTGATGCAAATTTTGCTATTGAAGCGCGTGCCTGTGGTTATGAGTATCATGGACTGCTATCTGTGCCGATCATTTTCTTCGGCACAGTTGAACGCTTGATAGGTGTCATCAGTGTCCAGTCGCTCAGTCCGCGAGACTTTAGCATTGAGGAGATAGATTTTGTTGAAGTTGTCGCAGGCATCATTGCAATCAATAGCGAAAATGGGAGACTGTATGAGCAGACCGACGAGCAGTTGCGCCGCAAAGTCCATGAACTCTCCACCATCCATCGTGTCACCGGAATAATTACCTCGATTCTTGAATTGGATCGTGTGCTACAGATTATCACAACTCAGGCTGTTCAACTGAGTGGAGCTGAACGCTCGTGTATTTTCGAGTTGGACGCTGAAAAACGACATCTTCACGTTGTGGCTCATTATGGACTCGATGGCGCTGATGTTCAGGGTATGCAGATTCCTGTTAGCCAATGTTGCGCCGGGCGCGCGGTACAAGCCGGGCGTCCCACCATGGCCGTTGACTGTTTACATGAAGATGAAGAGTGTTTTTTCCGTCAAGATCCAACGATTTCGTCTGAAATTCATTCTGTTTTGTGTGTACCGCTGGAGGTGAAACGCAATATACTTGGTTGTATTTGCATCTATAGCAGTCATCGACACCAGTTAAGTCCGGAACAATTGCAACTCGTCGTAACGTTTGCGAACGAGGCAGCGATCGCAATCGACAATGCCCGTTTATATGAAGAGACTCGTCGTGGGCTTGAACTCAAGTCTATCTTGCTGCGAGAGCTTCATCACCGTGTTAAGAACAACCTTGCGACTGCGGCAAGCATACTTTCCTTACAGCGCCGGCGTACGAGGTCGGCTGAAGTACGTCACATACTGGCTGAGAGTGTGAACCGTGTGCAAGGATTAGCGGCCACCCATGATCTGCTATCACACGAGGATGTCAGCGAAGCGCGGGTCGATGATATAGCCCGTAAGATCGTTGGGGTTGCAAATGCAAATTTGCGTCCGCCAGAGTCTCACATCACGTTTGAGGTCGAACCCTGTGCCGTCGTTATACCTTCCCGTGCAGTAGCCATTCTCGCGTTGGTACTGAATGAGATGGTATCCAATGCTATTAAGCATGGAATGGCAGGGATGACTGAGGGAATCGTTACGATCAGCGGACGAGAAGAGGATGGAATGGTCATTGTCGAGGTTCTCGATACCGGTAATGGCCTATCTTTGTCTGAGCCACTCGAAGAAGATGGTAGTGAAGGATTGGGTCTCTCACTTATTCGAAATCTCATGGGTGATATTGGGGGGCAGTTTATGTTACGACGCACAATGGAGACACCCCCTCGCACCTCAGCCCAGGTGCGTTTCACCCTGGTGCGAAGGCCGTTGCAAAGCTAATCACTCGCCGGGTTCATGATTGTGCCTTCAGGGTGTAACCGCATTTTATGCAGAAACGATCTTTGGCCTTGTTCTTATTATGACAATTGGGGCAGCGGTTGAGCATCGAGCCACAACGCGTACAGAAATATATATCTGGTTTATTGGGGCGTTCACAATTGGGGCATAGGTACAAAGGCGATGTAGGGGCATGAACAATTGAGGCGGGCCGATGTGTCGAGGCGGGGTAATCGCCTTCTCTATCGGGTGTCTGAAGCGCATGTTCAAGGGATTTAGCCATATCACTGGCATATTGATAGCGATACGCCGGCATTTTTTGGAGCGCCGTCAGGATAACATCGCGTATCGACAAAGGAATCTGTGGATTAAAAATGCGCGGGTCTGGTGGTTCTTCGTAAATGTGGCTATGGGCGATGGCCGGGTAGTTATCTCCGATGAATGGTGTGCGCCCGGTCAAAGTCTCATATAACATGACGCCGAGAGCGTAGATATCCGCTCGCCGGTCTACCGGCTCTCCTTTACACTGCTCAGGTGACATATATTCAGGGGTTCCAACTCCTGCTCCTGGGCGGGTCAAGCCGCTGGTGCCTAGAAGTACTTTTGCAATGCCGAAATCAGAGAGAATAGGCCGCTTTGTGCGATCCATTAAGACGTTGACAGGTTTAATGTCGCGGTGAATGATGCCTTTTTCGTGCGCATATGCCAGTGCGCTGGCGAGCTGCTGGAAGATGCGGTTAGCCTCCCCTATATCCATCGCGCCTGTTCCATCCTGGCCATATTGATTTCCTCTATTTGACGAGTCTCGCAATGAATCCAGAAGATGTTTCAACGTGCCGCCATCGACCAACTGCATTACAATGTAGAGATTACCATCTTGCTCGCTAAAATCGTGGATTGTTACAATGTTGGGATGGGAGAGACGGGCGATTAGCCGAGCTTCCAGGTTAAAGCGATCGACAAAATTGCGGTCTGCTGCATACCACGATGGGAGAACCTTAACCGCAACATCCCGGTCAAGGTTCTCCTGGTGTGCCCGGTAGACACGGGCCATACCTCCCTGGCCAAGTGGGGCCAGGATTTTATATTTCCCGAGGAAGGTACCAATCAGGGGGTCTTGTGGCATAACCTGGTATGTGTACCCCTATAGCGCAATCAACGTCTGGCAAAGACCAAAACCGTTTGGCCAAGCTGGATCTTATCACCTTCTTGTAAGGGATAGGGTTGGTATTTGTTCACCGACTGACCATTGACTTTGGTGCCATTGGCACTCCCCTCGTCTCTAAGTGCATAGTTATTGTTGCCTATACTGACGATGGATGCATGAAGCCTTGATACTGCCAGGTCTTCGAGGAAGATATCACTTTCTCGGCTGCGTCCGATACTGAGGGATTCTTTACGTACCTCATAGACGCGCCCAGGCTCCTTGCCCTCTTCGATGCGCACAATGCCGATTCCTTGTGAGCCACCGGTACTGCGCAGCATGGTCCTGTCACTATCAGGACTTTCAAACGGGGTGGCCCCAAACCCTTGTTGCCCCTGCCCTTGTCCTTGTTGCTGCCATTGAGCATTAGCACCTGCGGGGGTTGAAGCAGGCGGCTGTTGTAAGCCTGGAGACCAGCCACCTTGTTGAGCAGGCTGACCCCATTGATCGGCCACCTGTGCTGGCTGCGCCCAGGATTGACCTGAGCCACTTCCACTACCATATGTTGTGGGAGCAGGTTGATTGCTCTGCTGGTTCCATGGCGATGCTCCCTGTTGCGGTTGTGCCCACGGGTCTGGTGATGCAGGCATATCCCAGGGTTGCTGCCCCCCTACACTTCCTGAACCTTGATTTCCCCACGCGGCAGGTTGTTGTGGAGCGGGAGATTGCGCGCCCCACCCAGGAGCTTGCTGTTGTGCTGGACTTTGCATATCCCACGCGGCAGGTTGTTGCGGAGCGGGAGATTGCGCGCCCCACCCAGGAGCTTGCTGTTGTGGAGCGGGAGTTTGTGCGCCCCACCCAGCGACCGGTTGCTGTTGAGCCTGGCTTTGACCCCACCCAGGAGCTTGCTGTTGTGGAGCGGGAGATTGCGCTCCCCATCCCGGAGGTTGTTGTTGAGCGGGGTTCTGTGCATCCCACCCTCCTGGTTGTTGCGGAGCGCCCCACACGTTGGGTTGTTGCCCTTGTTGACCCCAGGGATTTGGAGCAGGCATAGCTGTTCCTGGCTGGTTCCACCCCGCTGGTGGAGGTTGTTGTCCCTGACGCTGCCAATCCGATGAAGCAGCGGCATTTGCCTTTTTCTTCTTTCCGCTATTGCGGAAGAGTAGTAGCGCTGCGACAAGGATAATGGCTGCTACTACCAGAGCGGCAACCGCAATGACAATCGGATTGGATACCAGAGAGGCAACCGTTATGGAATACGGATTTTTGTAAAACGGTTGCGCCTGGTATGCGACGATAACATTACCTGCAAAACTGTGAATTTCTCTCATGTCGTTCACCTCTCTCCATTGTAGGAGCGCAAATGCTGGTAGTAGTTGCGCCCGCTTATGCTGTAGGCACGGAATGCCGCACCCCTACAATTGCATTTATCGCAATTCAAAACGTACCTCAACACTGCCGAAACGTAGAATGTCGCCGTCTTTGAGAGTACGCTCTTCGTGCGGCGTTAAGATTACTCCATTTAATCGGGTTTTATTCAGGGCATTGAGGTCTTCGACGGTATATTGTCCTTGCTGGTTGCGTACATAAGCATGGCGTCGCCCAACTGTCTTGTCGGGCAAATTGATCTCCGGGAAGATGCCAAGCACCGGGTCCTGACGCCCGACGACCATCAATTCTCCTGTTAATTCAATATACTGATTACTCGCTAGAACGTAAAAACGTGCCTGCTTTTGCGGTATTGAGGGCGGCTTTACAAACTGTACGTCAGCAATCGCTCTCTGGCGTTCAGCCTCCTGGATACCCTGCGCTGCCACCGCTTGAACATCGCGCATTTCTTGTGCTTGTTGCTGTTCATATCCAATTTCTACTACCGGGTTGCGATCAGCAGGCTCGCGGCGTTCAGCTTGCATAGCCTGAATGCGTTGTTGCAATTGTGCGATTGCTGAAATAAACTCTTGTGGCGTGCTATAACGATCCTCCGGGGATTTCGCCATTGCCTTTAGCATGAACTGATCCATCTCAAGTGGTAAGTCGGGTCGGATGCGGCAGAGCGAAGGAACTTTTTCGTTCATGTGCTTTACGACAATGTCTACGGCAGTTTCTCCCTCAAAAGGAGGACGACCGGTGAGCATCTCGAATAAAACAGCCGCGACAGAGTAAAGATCGGAGCGAGTGTCTGCTGAACGCCCACTTTCTGCTTGTTCTGGTGGGATGTAGTAAGCGGTACCCATAAAGACATTGGATTGTGTGAGAGTCACAGTTTCCCGGCTGCGCGCTAAACCAAAATCAGTGATCTTCACTACGTCCTGACTATTGATGACGATATTTTGCGGTTTGATGTCACGATGGACAACACTATGCTTGTAGGCTGTGTCTAACCCTTCTGCAATTTGCCTGGCGTATTTAAGGGCGCGTAATGCATCCATTGGCCCGTGTGTCAAGGTATGGTACTTAAGGTTCTGACCATCGATGTAATCCATTACAATGTAGTGGATGTCACTCTCGTCCCCATAATCAAAAATTCGCACAATATGGGGATCACTGAACTGCAAGAGGATATGTGCCTCGCGTTGAAAACGAGCCAGTAACTCACCGTCGTCCGAGAATTCAACGTGCATGACCTTCACGGCGTAGATGCGATTGTTTTTCGTGTCGCGCGCAATATAGACGGTTGCGAAACTGCCCCGCCCCAGCTCATCAATGAGTTTGTAACGCCCTTTGATGACACGACCTATCATGTCACCATTCATGCAATTGACTCCTCCTGAAAGGCTACTACTCGCGGCTATTATACATCATCCAGCGTTGAATGTCATTGCTATTAATCTTTAGTCAGGGTAATTCAACTATGTCCAATCTCTTTGCCATACGCGACATTGCTATCTGGAAGTCCAGCCTGACAGTGGCGGATGTTGGAATTGGCTATTTTAGCATGTCACCTCCTCTGAACTTGAGCTCTATCTTAGAGAAACGTGTATGGTAGCAATTGGGTCATTGTATGGGTAGACTATCCTATGAGGCAAATTTCTGACTCATGGTATACTGGCATTACTAGCTGGTCAATTTCAACACAAGAGAATACTAGAAGGAACGCTGTACATGGCATCTTTTCGTGGTGTGCTGCTAGATATAGATGGTGTGTTGCATGTCAGCATGCAGCCTGTTGCTGGCGCAGTCGAAACATTGCGCTGGTTGGATCGTCAGGGTTACCAGACCTGCTTTGTTACCAATACTACTACCAGTTCGCGCGCGACGCTGATGCAACGTCTGCAGGAAATTGGTTTGCCGCTTGCCGAGGAGCGGGTGGTGACTGCTCCGGTTGCGACTGCGAACTATATTCGCCAGCATTACCCGGGCAAGCGTTGTTGGTTGCTAACCAAGGGCGATACTGCCAGAGATTTCGCGGGAATCGAACTGGTTGAATCGCACGCTGACATGATTGTGATTGGCGGAGCTGAGGAATTGCTCACTTATGAGAACATGAATCATGCGTTTCGCATGCTGATGGATGGAGCGGTGCTGCTTGCAACTCATACGAATCTGTACTGGCGAACGAGCGAGGGGTTGCAACTGGATAGTGGTCCCTTTGTTTATGCATTGGAGCTGGCGACGGGTCAGCGCGCGACGGTTTTGGGTAAGCCCAATCCCGCCTTTTTCGAGCAGGCGTTGCTCACAATTGGCGTCCAGCCACACGAGGCGGTGATGGTTGGCGACGATATTGAGAACGATGTTGGCGGAGCGCAACGGGCAGGATTACATGGAGTGCTGGTCTGCACGGGCAAACATAATGCACAGTCGCCGCTATTGGAACGAATACATCCCGATGCTATTTTGCCTTCGATTGTAGATTTGCCGGGGTGGCTAGAAGTTGGAAGCTGATCGGTCTGGGCTACTCCTCATATCTTCCGCCAAGGTGTTTAGCTAGAAACTTCTCTATATTTCTGTTCCACGTTTCCACACCCGTGCTGGTGTTTCCTGATTAATCAATTGGAAACCAAAGCGCTGGTAAAATCCTTCAATTCCACTTCCATCTGTTAATGTTACGGAGACGTAGTGTGAACGTTGCAGATGTGCCATAACTCCTTGCATACATCGAGTGGCTATTCCGCGCTGCCGAAAGTCGGGATGGGTAATAACATCCAGTACCTGCACGATGTAAGGATCGCCGCAGACGCGAGCAAAGCCAACAAGCAAGCCATTAAAAGTTTGGGCTGCTATATGGTAGAAACTCACACGTAGCATCTCTGCCGTCTCTATTTCTGTACGTCTTCCATCAGTATCCCACCCAATTAACTGATATAGCCTGTTGAGTTGAGTTACATCAATCGGCCCGTTCTCGGTGAAGGTAATGTCATTCAAGAGATGCTTTGCGTTCACAGGGCTAAAATCCTTTTAAGAAAGATGAGAAGTCATTTCCTGATAGGCTTCATAGATTTGCTGCGCGATCCGTTCCTGTGTATAGTGCTCTAGAACGCGCTGCTTTCCCTTATGGACCAACTGTTTGTAGAGTTCTGGATCATCAAGTAACTGGCGGATACGAGTGGCCAGTTCCTGGGCGTTGCCTTCGGGGAAGATCAGCCCGGCATCGCCAATCACGCGTGGGATTTCGCCGGAACTGGAGCCGATTACTGGTGTTTCGCAGGCCATGGCCTCGATGAGCACACGGCCAAATTGCTCCATCCAGTTTGGGCGGGTCAATGATGGCAGTACGAAAACGTCCATTTGCTGCATTTGGCGCGGGACATCCAGCGGGGGGACCGCATCTTTGAAGATGACACGATTGGCTACGCCCAGGTGTGTCGCCAGTTCTTCCAGTTCGCTCTTCATGGGACCATGGCCAATGAAAACGACACGGCAGCACTCAGGCAAGCCCGGCAATGCCTCGACTAGCAGCGTCAGTCCCTTTGGTTCGACTAGCCGCCCGATATAGCCAATTGTGAAAGGTGAATCAGTGGCTCGTAGACTGCGGGGTTCAGTGCGCCGGTAGATATCTGGATCGACACTGAGTGGGAGAACGCGTACCGGGCCACGGAAACCTTTGCGTTTTAATACTTCAGCCACGTCGAGATTACCAGCCAGGGCAAGGTTAGCATGGCGATAATTGTATAGTTCAACCTGGCGAAAAGGAGGCGGGTAGCTGCGATAGATGTTTTGCCAGGCAACGAATAGCGCTGGTATCTTGTGTTGACGAGCCAGGCGCATGGCCTGGAAGGTTGCGAAATTGTAGGGTTCCTCGTCGATATGCAAAATTTCGGGTCGTGCTTCGCGCATGATCTTTTTTAGTTGGGGATAGTAATAGATATGGAAATGTCCATTGAAGACCATGGGCGTAATAATCATGCGATAGCCGTTGGTGTAGAGTGGTTCGAGAACCTGCTTGCTGCCATCGTCGCTTAGCCAGTATGCTGGTGTCATTAGGGTTAGTTCGATACCGGGGCATTTCGCCAGTTCTTCAAGCTTGCGTTGCGAGGTGCTAGCGACGAAGGTTTTCGAAATCATTAATACACGCATGTTACTTTTTCTTGCTCCGTAGATATGCTTCTTCGTAGGCAGTGACTGTTTCTGCCGCAGTCTTGCGCCAGTTAAATTGCGCGGCGCGTTGCAGCGAGCGCGTGTGTAAGTCAGCCCTAAGCTCACTATTTGTCAGAACGCTACGCATGGCTTCAACCATTTCGCGCATGTTATCCGGGTCGAGGCTAATGGCAGCATCTCCTACTACTTCTGGCAACGAAGTGCGGTTTGAGCAGATTACAGGGGCGCCGCAGCTCATGGCCTCCAACGGCGTCAGGCCGAAACCCTCGTAGAGGGATGGGAAGACAAAGACGCTTGCTCCACTATAGATGGCGGGTTTGTCTTCCTCTTCAATGAAGCGGTAGACGATCTGGCCAGTCATACCCAGGTCGGCGGCAACCGGGCGCGGGTCAGGAAAGAGTGGCTCACTTAGCTTGTCAGGATTTCCGGCAATCAGCAATTGCAGGTTGGGATCGCCCAGTTGCTGATAGAGGTGAGCAAAGGCCCGCACGAGCTGTGGCACATTTTTGCGCTGGTCGAGTCCACCAAGATAAAGGATGTAGCGTTGATTGAGTCCATAGCGTGCGCGTACCTCCGCGAGGACTGCGGAATCGGTAATTGGTTGGTACTCGTCTCCTGCGGCCTCGTAGATCACACGAATGCGTTCGGCAGGTACATTCAATGCGTCAATCATATCGTGTTTGGCATGTTGTGAGATGGTAATAATCAACGTGGCTTTGTGAGCGGCGCGAGTGATCAATTGCAAATAGGCTTTCATTTTGGGGTCGGTGCGATATTGTGGCAGGCGCAGCGGGATAACATCATGAATGGTGATAACGCCTGGCGTGTGTGGGAAAAAGGGTGGTGCGAAGTAGGGAATATGGAAGAGATCAACTCCGGCTTTGCGTGCGGCAGATGGAGCTGTGAATTGTTCCCAGATCAAATTTTCAATGCTCGCATTGCGTGTCGCAATACCGGGCACAGGCGCCAGCATGTGGGGGAAGCTGATGAGGGTTGCGATCTTTTCGGGTATGGGATGCGGGCCCAGCAAGATGTACTGGTTCTCCTGGTCGACCTCTGCCAAAGCTTGTAACAGGCGCAAGAGATACTGGCCGCTGCCGCTTGACGGAAATTTGAAGAAATATGTATTAACGCCAATATTCATACTATAGGGACCTCGTCAGTAAAGTTTGTTGCGCCATCGTAGAGCCTTTGGTATACGGAGAGCATCTTGCTTGCCGATTTGGGCCAGGTGAAGTGTTGCGCTCGCGCATAGCCTTTTTGGCGTAGCTCCTCACGGAGTTGTTCATTTTCAAGCACTTGTAGCATAGCCCTGGCGAGTTCACCTGTATTGTGTGGATCGATCAGTAAAGCTGCATCTCCCACGACCTCCGGTAAGGATGAAGTATTCGATGTAATGACGGGCGCGCCGCAGGCCATAGCCTCAATAGGGGGCACGCCGAAGCCTTCAAAGAAAGAAGGAAAAGCGAACACGTCCGCCATGCTATAGAGGGTGATCAGTTCAAGTTCACTCACACGTCCCAAGAAACGAATTTTGTTCTCAAGCTTGAGCTTTGCAATAAGTTGCTGTGTTTCATTGTAGAGCCAGCCGGGACCACCTGCCAGAGCGAGCATTGCTGGTCGCGATCTGTTTCCCGCCGCGCTCTGGGCCTTGTGAAAAGCTTTAATAAGACCAAGATGATTCTTGCGCGGTTCCAGCGTGCCAACACCCAGTACAAGCGGGTGTTTCAAGCCAAATTTGTGGCGTGTTGCTGCCAACAAAATAGGGTCAGTAATACGCCGAAAGTATGATCGAATCCCATTGGGAATGATGGTAATCTTCTCAGGAGGTATCCTAAAGTGTTCAATCAGGGTCTGGCTGGTCGACTGAGAAACAGCGGCTACAACATCAGCAGCGGCTACTGCTTCTGGAACGACCTTTTTGAGAAAAGCCGCCAGTTGAGGTACGGCGTACTCAGGATGTTCCAGGAAGGCGAGGTCGTGAACGGTGACAACCTTGCGTACCTTGCCATTGATAGGCGGCAGAACAAAATCAGGGCCATGATAGATATCTGCCTGGCCCGTAAAAAAAGTTGCGTGGAGAGGTAATCGCCAACGATACCAGAGAAAGTTGAGGTAGCGGTCGGGAATAATGATACTACGTCCCCGAACATTGTCCGCTTTAGGAAAGGGATGTTCCCGTGTGGGGCGCCCACTGGTGAGTAAGGTATAGTGGTTCCTGACATCCTGGGCAAGCATGGCGTCCACTAAACTACGCACATAGTTGCCAATTCCCGCCCCCTGCCGGATGGCCGCTGTATAGTCAATCGCAATGCGCATGGAAAATACCTTGCAATTTTATCCTGGCGGCCAGCCTAATCTGCGGCCTCCGAGCAAATGGAAGTGGAAATGAAAGACGCTTTGCCCGGAGTCAGGACCAACGTTGGTCAGGAAACGATAGCCACTTTCATCAATGCCCATCGTATTTGCCAACTTTTGTGCGGTGACGAAGAGCTTGGCAAGTATAGGCCCATCCTCGAGTGTCAGATCGGTCATCGAGGCGATGTGATGGCGGGGAATAAGCAGGACATGGTGGGGCGCTTGTGGGTTGATGTCCACAAACGCCACTACATCCTGGTCTTGATACACGATTTTACTGGGTATCTGGCCAGCTGCAATCTTGCAGAACAGGCAGTTCTCCTGCATACGACTTCCTCTAACTAAAATTGTTATTCATGCGCATTACTCCTATCGACCGTGGAGGAAGTGGCAACTTCTACTGATTCAACAGGTGCCTGCGCAATTGTCACTTCAGCTTCGGTGGATTCGCCTGGAGTCTCTACTACTGGCGCCTCATCTTTTGTGGATTCGCCTGGAGTCTCTAGTGTTGTGGCAGAAGCTTCGATTTTGTTTTCTTGAGACTCTTTTTTCTCCTGTTCTGGAGTGGCGGGACGTTTCTTGTCGCCAGTAATTGGTTCCAGGCCATGCAGAGCGGGATCGTTATACTGAGGTAAATTCATTTCCAGGCGAATCGCTTTGATGGCCTGATAGATATCCCCAGGATTGAGCGAAAGCTCTTCGGCGATCGTTTTATGCACGCCAATAGGTGGCAGGGGCAGGTGGGGTACATACAATGCTTTGATTTTCTCCAGTTCTTCGCTGCTCCCCTTATAGGTTTGAAGTTCCCACCAGCTTGGAATGCTCTGACGTTCACGCAAATCCTTGACGATTTTCTTGACGGCTTTCTTGGGGATTCCCATCTCTTGCGCAATCTGCGTACGAATCCCATCAAATTCGGCAGGTACCGCCAGTTCGATGTAGCGAGCCTCAACCTGCGCAATCTGCTCAGGTGTTGGTGTAAAGGGCGCAGGAGGCGGAATCTTCTCCCGCTTGGGTTTGGGCGGAGTTGGAGGCCTAGGCGTTTTGGCCTTTGGGGGTTTGCCCCCCTTTTTAGCGTCAGGACGGTAGCGTTCAGGACGAGCTTCGCCGCCCATTGCTGGTCGCGGCCCGCGGCCAAAACCACCTTCCATTGGTTGTCGTGGTCGTTGCCCTATGCCACCAGAGATACCCGGTCCAGCAGGTCGATAGCCAGCAGGGCCCCGGTTGGGTCCTTCACGATAGGTATCGGGGCCACGCTCTTCACGGTATCCGCCAGGGCCACGGCTGCCAACTTCTTCCGTTGCCGTTCCACCTCTCGTATCTCGTGGAGCAGGGGAGGAAGGCAATTTGGGTTTTGGCTTCTCTGGTTCGCTTACTTTTACGCCTTCGACCGTATCAATCCAATGGCTTGTGCCACCGGTTGCTGGTTTTGGTTTAGGTGGCGAGGGAGGTGATGGTCTTGTGGGATTCATTGTACCCTGTACCTGTCCTTGTTTTATCGAAGAAGAGGACTGTGCGGTCTTAGCAGCCAACTTCTCTTTTCTGGCCTTCTGCACGCAATCGGGGCAAGTTACTTCTTTAGCATTTGCCGACTGAAACCACTTGCCGCAGGTGGTGCAGCGCATTTTAATCTTGCTCATGCGCGATCTCCCCTGTTATCTAGGGCAATCACAAAAGATTGCACTTACTGAAGAAACGGACATTGCCCGTCATTTGTCGGAATGCACCTTCCATTCTAGCCCTATTGAATGACTTTGTCTACCCCTCGCAGCCGGGGGCATCTTGGGGAGTGACCGTTTCGAGGGTGTGGCAGATCGCTTCTTGGGTGTCAGATAGGCAAAAAAGATACCCAGGTTTATGTTACCTAACACAAGAACCTGGGTGTTTTGTTTCTTTAGAGGCTAGTAAACAGTTGACTTACTTTACAAGTAAATCCTGGTAGGAGTGGAGTTTGTAGTATGTCGGTTTCCTCAAGTGTCTTTTCGAGCGTTAATACTGCGTCTTCTCTTCGATAGACTTCGAGGGTTCGCTCTTGCCAATTCACAACCCAATATTCTTTCACGTTACGGCGTGAGTACAGTTTGACCTTGACTTCTCGATCTCGCCGTTCATTTTCTGCGCCTGGTGAAAGCACTTCAACCACTAACTCAGGCGCGTTGTGTAGTTTTCCATCTTTGTGCAATGCGGTTTTTAACCGCTCTTGGCTAATCCAAATCACATCAGGTACAACGTTAGCATCGTCAGCAAAAATGATCCCTGGTGTAAGATTGACAAGGCCAGCTTGCGATTGTTCGTTCCAAACTTGAAGGAGAAAGCCTAATCGAAAGCCAACTAACTGATGCTGCCAATCTGGTTGTTTTGCCACGTACAATTCTCCATCAATAATTTCGTATCGACTACCGTCGTCCGGTAATAGTTCTAAATCGCGTGAGGTCCAGTGCAGTGTCTTCATGGTTCTTTCTCCGCTTCTTTTCGGTTATGCACGAGCGCTGTGCATATTGTAACATATCTATAAGAAGCACCCAAGTCTGCGTATTCACTCATTCTTATCTGAATTGACACGTTGTTTTGTTACTACTTAACGCGTCAGTATGCTGAGATAGTTACCTGGAAGCTTGCAACCCTGGTAGAGTTTGGCCAACAATTGCTCTTGATCGATGACAACAGCCTGCCCACCAGAGCAGGACATTGTCAGAGAACGCGCTCCCATGGGAAGGTCCTGACGGAGTGGCTTGGGATGGCCATCTATATTGTCAATGCCAAATGGTGCAACACTTCCACCTACAGTAAAGAAGAAATCTCTGCCACTAAAGTAAAAGAAAGGTATTTTATAGCGCAGAGCAGTCTGGACATCAGTGATAAGCGTTAGGATATGAGAGACTGCTACTTGATAGGGGCTGTTAGCATTGATGCCACATCCTATGTAGCAGCCAGTGCCTTCTACCACCCAGATATGTTTTGCTAAGCCGCCGTTGTTCAGGTTGACATTGAACTGCTGTGCCCAGTACACCAGTAATTCATAAAGGCTATTGGTGTACTGGTTTGGATAGCCGTTATGCCAACTGTCGATGAGGCCCAGGGTTTGTGAACGCCAGCTCCAGTGACCTCCGGGGTGTACGATGTTATTCATCGCAGTCTGCATTGCGTTGAGGTATTTGACCTGGTTTGCCAAACCCTGGAAGTCGATACCGCCAACCTGAGGATCAAGAGAGCCAAGTAGGACAGGCATATTTGGGTATGCAGCATGCATGATGCTTTCACAGAGATCAAAGTACTTAGCAAAATTCGCCGGTGGGACGTAGGTGGTGAACTGACCAGGCTTGATCTGCTCATTACCACATTGCACAGCATCGGCTCTACTTTCAGCAATATCCTGAAGTGTTGTCGTATCATAAAGGGAAGGACCGTTTGACTGGCAAGTTGTGATGAGTATACGAACTCCCTGACTATGCCTGATGGCTATCCAATTCTTCAATGCACTGCCACTTAATGTATTAGTACCACAGGTTGGATAGCCAAAACGCACCCAGGGGATGTCAGAATAAGATGTTAGAAGATTGCTCTCAACGCCAAGTACTGGCCCTAAAGGCAGTGGAGTAGGCGTTGGAGTGGGTGTGGGTGTAATGCCAATAGATGGTGTTGTAAAGGGAGTTTTAGCTGGGGTAGTAGCTGTCAGTGTTGGTTTTACATTTACTGTAGTAGCTGCTCGATAGGCAAATACGGCGACAAGAGCACTGCAAACCAGCACTACAAGAGCTATGATCAGGAACTTGCTCTTTGTATTGTTCCACGGGAACATGTTCTTTAACCTTCCTCATGAAGTGATAATAGGTTTTATAATAGCAAAACGAGCAATAACGGTATTTTGATTAAATTGTATATAGCTCCGTTTTAAAAAGGCGTATCCTCGTCTGCTTCAAAGAAACGTTGTACATCTTTCAGATCAGCTGTTCTACGCGCTGGCGGCAAGGCATTGATTACAAGCTTGCCATAGTTTTTCGTATGCAGGCGCGTGTCAAGGATTGCCATTACCCCACGATCCTCGTGGGTGCGTAGCAAACGGCCCAGGCCCTGCTTCAGTCTCAATACCGCCTGGGGGAGAACGTAATTGCCAAACCAGTTCTCTCCGTTGGCTTTCATCCTTGCCACTCGTGCCTCGTGGACAGGATCATCAGGCGGGTCAAAGGGCATCTTATCGATGACGACCAGCGATAAGGACTCTCCAGCGATATCAACCCCTTCCCAAAAGCTCTTCAGGCCGAAGAGAACAGCGCCTTCGCTTTCGCGAAACTCGCGCACTAATTCAATACGATTGATTTCTCCCTGGCGTAACAAGCGGAAATCCAGATACGTAGGCAAACGGTCTAAAAATATATTGTAAACGGCATCAAGCATACGTTTGCTGGAAAAGAGCAGAAATGCGCGGCCCAGGGAGGCTTCCACAAGGCGCATCATTTCTTCTGCTATTTTGTTCGTATAGTCATGTGAATCTGGTCCATAGACAGGCTCAGGTAGGTGACGCGGCAAGTAGAGCATGGCGTTGCTTTCATAATCGAAGGTATGGGGCAAAATGCGTTCGAGTATATTGGGGTATTCCGTATTGTCGAGGCCGACGCGGCGTCGAAAATACGCGAAGTTTGGCCCTCTGTCCTCCGGGTCAACTGGATTAGGGCTAACCGTTGCCAGTGTTGCTGAGGTACAGATAACATTCGACTTGCTGAATAAATGCTCTCTTAGCCAGGTATTCACATCTAATGGCGCCGCATATACTTCCAACTGGGGTCCACGGCGTCCGAGCTTTGCTACCTGTTCAATGTAATAAACGTATGCGTCGCGCTGATCAACTGAAAAAACTTTGCGTATATTCGCAGCCAGACCTTCCGTGCGCGCAATGAGCTTATCGTAGAGGGTATTTTCCGGCTCCTCCATATATTCTGGACGTTGTATACGCAGCGATTCCGCAAGTTTGGAGATGATAGTGGCGAGGCGCAGGCCCTCTTCCAGTGGCTCTTGCAGAGTAACCCTACCTTTGTAG
>JBKPAZ010000141.1:0-3928 GCA_046726655.1 Chloroflexota bacterium | reverse complement strand
GCACGCCTGGGGTCTCGTCTGAGGATCGAGACCTCGCGGACGAGTATCTTGCGTCGCGTCATGAAGCTTGCCACAAAGACAACCGACAAGGTGGTGCATCTGGGTCTAGACGACTCTCGTTCCGCCGTGGCAAAACCTTTGGCACCGTGCTAGTGGATCTGCAACGGCACCAAATAGTTGATCTCTTGCCTGACCGTCAAAAGGAAACCGCCGCGGCCTGGATGCAAACGCATCCCGAAATCACCCATGTGAGCCGCGATCGCAGCAGTGAGTACGCCAGCGCGGTAGCTGCCGGCGCTCCTCAAGCCATTCAGGTAGCTGATCGCTGCCATGTGGCAAAAAACCTGTCGGAATCCGTCCAGCCGCTCCTCGCACGTGTCCTCCTCGAGATGAAAACGGCCAGCCCAGAAGCAGAAGCTGCGATGGAGGGGCGAGGAGACCGCCTCCTGCCTATCGAAGAATGGCGGCCCGCGCAAGAGGAAAGCGTGAAGCAGATCATTGCCACACGGCGTGCAGAGCGACAAAAGCGCTATCGTGCCTCGTGCTCGCCTTCTGTGAGCGAGGACTGACGTCGCCAGAGATTGCTCTTCGTCTTGGCATGAAAGCGCGAACCGTGCGGGAGTGGCGGAACATCGGGGTGGCTCCCGATACCAGACCACGACGCAAATATCGCAGCGCGTTTGATCCGTACGCCCCCTATGTGCTCAAACGCGGGCCGCGAAGGCGAGCATAGTGGCCGCCAGCTGTGGCGGGAAGTCAGGTTCCAGGGATATCGCGGCTCTGAGCGCATGGTCTATCGCTTCCTGGAGACGCTGAAAACCAAGGAGATAGTGACGTCGGCGGGGACAGCTCGTCTGCCTCATTACACCTCGACAACGGCGGTCTGGCTGTTCATGCGTCATCCAAAGCATTTGGACGAGATCCAACGAGAAGATCTGGCGGCTTTTCGTCTGGCACATGCGTCTCTCAATACCACCTATCAGCTCGTGCAGGACTTCCTTCACATGATGCGGCATCGCGAAGGAGAGCGCTTGGATGCTTGGCTCTCCCAGGTTCACGAGAGTGGGCTGCCCGAACTTGAGAGTTTTGCCCAGGGTGTCGAGCAGGAGAAAGCCGCCGTCCAAGCCGGATTAACTCTTCCCATGAGTAATGGACAAGTCGAAGGTCAGGTCACGAAAATCAAGCTCATTAAACAGAGAGTTGCCCTGTCGGTTCCAAAGACTGCAAGCGGTCCCGCATCGTCGAGGTAGCAATAGGCTCGCCGCGCTCACGCAGTTTGTAGCAGAGTTTCAAGCAGTCAATGGCGCGAATCGGCAAGGTACGCAGTTCCGGTGACATGTCACGATCCCCTTTCATTTCACTGGTCAAAACGATATTTTTTATAATACTAAAAAGTAATTACCATAAAGAAGAATATATTGTCAAGAGACCTGAAAAAGAATTTTGGAAGGAATAGACAAAATACGCTTCCTCCCTAAAAATAGAGAGGGGAAAGAACACACAGGTACTGCGCTCTCTGATCCTTCGCGTGGAACAAGGCATGTTCGGGTCTCACAGGCACCTTTCCTGGTTTTCCCCGCTTGACAATCTTTTTCGTAGTATGATATTGTTATTTTAGGTTAGTAAAAATATATTTTATGCTATCAAAATTTGAGGTTTTGCTATGTCTAGGATTCTCACAGCAAAAGCCCTGGTGGGGGCGGTGATCCAGGTGCTGCTGTTCCCCCTGGTTCTGTTTCTGGCGGCTGGTACTCTCGCCTGGCTCGCCGGGTGGATCTTTTTGCTCCTGTTCTACAGCTTCGTGGTCGTGACCGTTCGGCGGCTCGCCAAGCACCATCCTGCTTTGTTGGAGGAGCGCATGAGCGTGTTCAAGCCCAATCCAAAACGGGACACCATATTCCTCCTACTGTGTGCAGTCTCCCTGGTCTGGCTGGTCGTGATGCCGCTCGACGCGGTACGCTTTCACTGGTCGCAGGTCCCGTTCTGGCTCCAGGTGGTGGGAATGCTGGCCCTGATCGGCTCGTTCGCTTGTATGTACCTGGCCTTTCGGGAAAACGCGTATTTGACGCCGACCGTGCGCATCCAGGAGGAGCGAGGACAGGTGGTGGTGTCCAGCGGGCCATACCGGTACGTGCGTCATCCGATGTACGCTGGCTTCCACCTGTTCTTTGTCGGAATGCCCCTCTTGCTGGGATCAGCGTTCGGACTCGTGCTTGCGCTGGTGCTCATTGGCCTGGTCGTCAGGCGCGCGGTATTGGAGGAACGCCTGTTGTGGGAAGAACTGCCAGGCTATGACGCCTATCTGGCCCAGGTCACCTCTCGTTTTATCCCTCACATCTGGTAAGAAGACGTGAGCTGGCCCACCTTTCAATCCCAGGTAGGTTTTTGCTGTACAATTGACTGATACGTGCTGAAGGCTGGTAAAGGTCCGCTCAGTGGATAGATATTATCTCCCTGGTTCCCGTAGTTAATTGTAAACCAGAAAACTTTTTGAACCACGTTCGACTGGGAAGCCTGATCCATGACATATTGCAGGTACTGTGCCTGTACATCAGGGGCAACTGGTTGTTCTGGATGAATAGTAGGATGCGTTGGCCAGCCCACTTCAGTTACCCAGATTGGTTTGTTCGCATAGCCGTATTTTGTGGCGATTTGATGGATGGTTTGCCACCAGAGGTTGAACGAAGGTACACTGCCATACGATTGAGAGGGATCCCGGCCGCCGTTATAAAAGTGAAAGTTCATGTAATCCATATATGGACCATAACCACCTGCAAACAGGTCGTTGAAGAAAGTGTTAATGTGGTCTATATTCCTTAACCACTGGCCAAACATCCCTACCGTAACAGTCGGATCTACTGCCTTAATGGCTTCATAACCGGCCTTGAGAACAGGACCGTAGTTGCTGGCTTGACGGCATTGTTCACTAGTGGCTGAGCTCCCGGTAAAATGCTGGTCGTATTCCTCATTACCAATTTCAAAAGAGTCGATCTTACCGTGCCCATGTTTGCCATCATAACGTGTTGCGATAACAGTAGCAAACTGAGCCATCTGTGTGGGTCCAGTCAGGTAAGGGACACCAAAACAAGATTGTACCAGGTCCCATTGTGGGGCAGATTGGATTGCAAAATCAACATGAATACCTGCTGCATTCATTGTTGAGATTGCGGTATCGACCAGGGTCCAATCGTAGACGCCTGGCTTTGTCTCGATTTTATTCCAGTGGTATTGATAGCGCACCCAACAAACATTGAGTTGCTTGTAATAGCCTACAAGCTGTTGGTCTGCATTTATCGTCGTGAAGCCGTAGGGACTATTCATCATGCAAGGGCCGCTGGGACGAGGGGTATTATTATTTGCAGTCGTAGGAATACTTGTTGAAGTCGCTGCCCCGATTCCACGTCCGGAATTATTAAAGACTCCAAAATAGAAGATTGCAAACACTAATACGCCAACAATTAAAGCACTTACTATAATAATCAAAAGCCATAGCCAGGTTCTTGGCCCGGGTTGATTAGGAAGTTGACCGGGATATCTATTCCCTTGCATAGTTCCTCCTGGAAGAATTCAGATCCTTCGCTTCGCTCAGGATGACACTGTTCATAGCTCGCTCTAAATGCTGCTCGACTCGTCTGACATTCTCTTCAATCACAAATCTTTCCTGCACCGTTGAGCGCGCTGCTTGCCCGAAACGTTTGCGTTCGTCTGGATTGTTTATTAATTGCCTTATAGCCAATGCCAATGCTCGCTCATCTCCTGCTTCAACCAGGAGACCGTTTTTCTCGTGTGTGATGATCTCTGCTGGACCGCCAACATTGGACGCAATCACGGGTTATCCTCGGGCCATAGCCTCCGCGACAACGAACCCAAATGGCTCCTGCCAGAGTGAGGGGACGAGCATTATTTGGGAACGATCATAGTACTGGAT
>JBKPAZ010000140.1:0-4184 GCA_046726655.1 Chloroflexota bacterium | reverse complement strand
CAGCGAGGTTGGGGTAAGCTTGAATGCCCAGAACACTGGCACGCTGAGGATTGACAGGAAAAACCGTTCCCCCAAATGGATTGCTGATCAGGTTCCAGAGGAGAGTACGCCCGACGCTCCCAGCTTTTTCCGTCGCCCCTATGACTGCAATGCTCTTGGGCGCGAAGATGGCATCGAGGGGATGGCGCTGCTTGTAGCGAAAGATGGTGGTAGGGGTTACTCTGCCGGAGGGAGGATCAGCGGATGGTCCTCTTGCTCCACTTGTCTCCATAAACTTCGAGGTCCTTTCATTGACAACAACAAAAAGCAGGCGCTGAATATAGTAATCACGGCTGAAGCACAAGAAGGTATGAAAGAGAGAGGTTAGGACCAAATAGTCCTAACCTCGACAACTCGCTGTCATAGCCCGACAAGCTACAACATGAGATGAATAAGTCTCGTCCTATAGAGGCAAGGGATCATACTCCCGTCATCGCTATGGCTCAGCGTGCCCCTGCTCATTCCTTCACTTTCACTTCGATCTGCTTCGGCTTCACCGCTTCAGATTTAGGAACTTGAAGTGTCAGGACTCCATGTTCGTAGGTAGCCTGAACCTTCTCAGGCTGGATCTGGGTGGGCAGCGCAATCGTGCGGGTCATCTCGCCTTCGTAGCGCTCACGCCGCACATAACTCGGCTTCTCCACCTTCTCCTCACCCTTGGTTGCATAGCGGATGGTCAGGGTATCACCCATCGCCGAGATCGAAATGTCCTCCGGCTTCGCTCCTGGCAGTGATGCCTCAATGACGTATCCCTGCTGATCCTTCGTTTCATAGACATCGACGGGGAAGGTTCGGCCCGTGAATACCTCCAGGCGTCCAGGCCAGATAAAGCTCTCCTCAAACAAGCGGTTCACCGCCTCGCGAAGTGGCATCAGTGCTTCACGCGGGTCTCGCCAAATCATTGACATGTTGGTTCTCCTTCTTTCAACGTTGAACGTGTTTTACAATGTATGTGCGACTCAACCATTCACAATGCACTTCTCCTGAACAAAACGTTCGTTTCGCTCGGCCCGCTTCTCCATGGACACGAGCGCTCCTGTCATTTACTCTGCTGATTACCACCCCCTCTCATCAGATAGCGTTGAGGATTTGTTTTGCCATAGAAGTTGTTCCTTTCAAAGTAGCTCGTAGTACATCTACAAGCAGAAATCATTGTCCTATCTGATATCCTGTATGAGAGTATAACACCAAGATGTTATAAAAACATTATAGCCATCCACGGCCTTGTCACAAACGAGTCACAGCATCCATTCCTCGTCCCCAACATGAGCTAATCCCAGGTGTATCCACGTCGACCGGATCGCTGCAAAGACAGGCGACCATGCCAGTCGGGGAAATGGTTGTCCTCCTATTGCATCGGATCATCGTGGGTAAGCAGATTGTGAGCTACTCGTGAGGTGGCATCTGGTTTTCGTGATGCTGCTGTAATGCTGAAGATGGATACTTATAGATGGGAGGATAACGTTGAATCAGGTCATTATTGTGAACAGCTGTGGTAAAGAAAAAAGCAGAAGGGAGCCTCACTATGTTTCAGCATATACTTGTCCCCCTGGACGGTTCGCCTCGCGCAGAGCATGCTCTACCCATCGCCGCACGTCTCGCACGTGCCTCTGGTGGTTGCATCACGGTGCTGCGTGCCGTCCCTCTCCCGGGTGCGTTCGCGTGGCAGACGAGGAAGTCAATCAGGCGGCAAGAAACCCTCGATGCGGACCGGGTTCAAGCAGCCGACTACCTGAATCGCCTTGCGGCTTCGGAGGAACTGGCCGGGGTGAAGACGATCACGGAGGTGTGCCATGGTCAGCCAGCACAGCTCATTCTGGCTGCTGCTGGATCACACTCGCTTGATACTCCACCGGTTGATCTGATCGTCATGTGTAGCCATGGATATATGGGGTTCAAGCGCTGGATGTTGGGCAGTGTGGCCCAGAAAATCATACGGCACAGTCCTGTGCCCGTGCTCGTCTTGCGGGATGGAGGAATTGTTCCCTCTTGCCCCTATCCGGATCCGACCCGCCCTCTGCATGCCGTTGCCGCGACCATCGCACTCGACGGTTCCTCGCTGGCTGAAGCGGCGCTCTTGCCTACGGCCTACCTGGTTGCAGCACTGGCCGCTCCCGCACAAGGTTCCTTGCATCTCACGCGGGTGGTACAACGACCAGGAATTGGGGCTGTCCTGAACGGTCGAGAGCGTCTGGACCCGCTGCAGAGAGACCAGGCTCTGGAGGAAGCCATCAACTATCTGTGTAAGACAGCTGACACACTCCGAGCCAGCCTGGCAGGAGATCTCCATCTCGCGGTCACCTGGTCCGTCGCAGCGAATGCCGATGTGGCAGATGCGCTCATCAAGGTAGCAGAAATGGGGAGAGTGGACGCAGGGACCAGCGTGTTCGGCGGATGTGATATACTGGCCCTGACAACACATGGGCGGGGTGGTCTACAACGCTGGGCGCTTGGCAGCGTCACTGAGCGCATCCTTGGTGCCACCAGGCTGCCGATGTTGGTTGTAGACCACAAAGGAGGGAAGACGAATGGTAGGGAGAAGGAGAAGAATTCCCCGACTGTGGCCACACGCGTGACGTGATACCGTGGCTCAATCCAGAGTAGCACTGAGCCTTCAACTCCTCCCAGAGGTCAGCTTTGTTGATCTCGCCCGCCTCCCATTGCTGCCGTAGATACCGCGTCGACCAGTCGAGCGTCCTGCGGCGGCGTTTGCGTGGCCCCGTATAGGCCGGGTCAAGATCAGTAGTCGTATCAGATCATCTTTTTCCTTTATCTCCCTGCGGAGGCGGTCCAATTCGGATTCTTGCATTGGACGAATTCTGAAGCCGCTTTCTGTTGGCCTGCCACAGTTGGGGCAAAAATTGGTGGTATCAGGGAACTGAAGACGACAATGCAGACAATCTTTTGTCATATGTGTTCACCTCATCTTTCTTCTGCTATCGACTCTCTTCTTGCTCGCTTTGACATTCTCCCACTAAGAGCATAAAATACAAATCTCACAGCTCCATCACAGCAACGCGGTGCATTTTCACAACGACATCACGCTTTCTCTTTGTTGCCTCCTGGTCTGTACCAGGCCCAATAAATGCATGTGAGTGTGACGTGCTGCTTCACTGGGGAAAGAGGAGCGCGAAAGATGTCAAAAAAGCATTGCAAAAAGGTAGTTTATGCAAAGGAGCAAACCAATGAGTACCCAACATGATATCGAAAAAGAGCAGGGTTTGGGGCCTCCTGCTCCTTCATCACTACAGATGCTGGATAGGAGACAAGAAGCAAGCGTGTCTCCCGCGCAGACTTTCCCGCAACCTCCGCAGCGGCCTCCACGCCCACCGCGTAATCGCTGGATGGTGATTGGTGCTGTGATCGTGGCGCTCGCGCTCATGTTAAGCCTCGGTGTCCTCTTGATCCCAGGATTGCTACAGCGTCCTGCAGGCCAGGTGACCCCGACGCCCACCGCACCAGCAGGCCAGGTCACACCGGCGCCAACAACGCCGGGCACTGATGTCACTCCCACCTCTCCACCAGGAGTGAATCCGGGTCCACAAAATGGCCCTAGCGGGGTGAGCTACCCTGCCTATTGGGATAAGATTCTCGGTACACAACCAGGCGTTACGAAAGTGGAGCGCGTCAGCTTTGCCAACATCATGAATACCACGTCACTCCAGGCATTGGTCACGGTACGTCACACGGGTCCAGATGCGCGCCTGGATGTCTATGTCTTCAACAACATCACCAGTGCAAAGCCAACCCAGCTCTTTAAGCTGTCGGGCTTGTTGAAAGGCGAGGCTTCGATCAGCGGCTACAATTCCGTCCTATCCAGCTCGGGAACAACTTTGCCATGGCTCCTGACGGCAGCTCGCCTCCTTCGAAGTTCTCCCTAGATGTGGCATACACGTCGGGCCTGCCTGGTGGCGCACAAGAAGGGATCGTCGAACTGGTCCATGTTAGTGGTGCTTCCTTTGACTATGGCGTGGTGATGGTGAAGGTGCTGCTGAACCCGTAAGTGGCACAACAGGGTCGGAAGCCCGCGCGGGCTTCCGACCTCATCGTTCTCCCTGATGTTTCGAACCCGCGTTCTCCTTCTGACACTTCCCGCATACATGACGGGGGGATTTTCCTTCATTGACAAACACATTCTATCATTT
>JBKPAZ010000139.1:0-16138 GCA_046726655.1 Chloroflexota bacterium | reverse complement strand
CACTGCGGGGTAGGTCACCCATGTGTTACTCACCCGTCCGCCACTCCCCTCCTCTCTTGCGAGAAGACAGGCGTTCGACTTGCATGTGTTAGGCACGCCGCCAGCGTTTATCCTGAGCCAGGATCAAACTCGCCATCCGTTGCCTCTATCACCACCACACGCGCTGTGCGCGTACGGCTGGCAATAAACATCGGCATTTGAGTCGCGATCCAGGCCAAGCTATCATTGTTTGCACTTGGCTGTTCGCAGATGTATGCTCTCCCTCTCTACAGAGAAAGAGCCTCATTGACAGGAACTGCTGTGTGCGCGTTCGCGTCCACCCAGTTGCTGTTCTGCTTTCCACTCTTCAATTGTCAAGGTACTACCAGAAGCAAGTCTTGCCCGCTTCTTCGTCGCTTTTTGAAGACAGATATAGAACGCCAGGAACTAAATCGCTTCTTAAACAAGGACAAAGATCCTGAGTTCAAATTTTCTAAGGAGAAACCTTTTAGGAGGTTTGCTTAATAGAAGTTACTTACCCACTCATTGTTGGCGACAGAGTTATTATGGCACAGGACCCATTCTATGTCAAGGGGTTTTGGGGCAGGATTTTTGTAAAATTACAAAAATCGAATTTTAGACTTTTACCCTAATGCTACCCTCGACAAATCACTTCCTGCCTGGTATTTACTTCCCGATACAGAACTCGCTGAAAATTCTATCCAGCAAATCGTCACTTGCCGTTTCTCCAGTTACCTCCCCAAGCGCATCATAGGCAGACCGTAGATCGATGGAGACAAAATCCAGCGGTAATGCTTGTTCAAGTGAAATTAAGGAAGTGCGAAGATTCTCAGTGGCACGGCGTAAAGCTTCCTGGTGCCGGGCACTGGTAATCAGAGCGCTTTCACCATACAATGTCCTACCAGCCAATACAAGGTCTGCAATTGTCTCTTCCAGAGCTGGCAATCCTACTCCTGTGAGTGTAGATGTTGTTACCAGTGGGACGCCAGACCACATGGTTTGCAACTCACTGACCTCTACCAGTTGTGGACAATCAGCTTTATTTACTACTACAATCATTGCCCTGCTATAATTGGATAGGATCTCATCTTCAGCATGTTCATAGCCGGTGCTATTTTTTTCACCAAAACCCATTGTTCGTAGCTCTTCCGAAACATGTAAGTCCTGTTCAGTTAAATGCTCAGAGCCGTCAAATACGAGTAAGACTACGTCTGCGCTTTCAGCAGCTGCTCTGCTGCGCTGCACGCCAATTTGCTCGACAGGATCGTTGCTCGGCGTAATGCCAGCAGTATCGATAAGATGAAGCGGAATACCTCGCAGATTGGCTACCTCCTCCACAGTATCACGTGTTGTTCCGGCAATAGGTGTGACAATGGCACGGTCTGTGCGTAATAATGCGTTGAGTAGACTGGATTTGCCTACATTTGTCCGGCCGATAATGGCGGTACGTACCCCTTGCCGGTAGAGCCTTCCCTGCTCGGAGCCTGCAAGCAAAGCATCAACTTCTTGCTGTGCTAATTCAATGAGTGGCCGTAGTTCTTCAAGCTGGGGAGTCGGTACATCTTCTTCGGGAAAGTCAATACTAGCTTCGATACGGGCAATAATACCTAGCACAGCATGACGAGTGACCTGAACTTGCTCAGAGATACGTCCACGAAGTTGCTGCATCGCCAAGCGTTGACCGGCTTCGGTCTGTGCACTGATCAGGTCCATAACAGCCTCAGCCTGTGCGAGATCCAACCGCCCGTTCATGAATGCACGCAGCGTGAACTCTCCTGGGTTGGCTGTACGAGCTCCTTGCGCCAGCACCAGGCGTAAAATGCGCTGAAGAACTAGCGGTCCACCATGCCCCTGGATCTCAACGACATCCTCACGAGTGTAGGTATGGGGCGCACGCATAAACGCGACTAGCACTTCGTCCAGCATCTCGTGTGTGGTTGGATCAACAATATGCCCGTAGGTGAGCAGGTGCGACGGTGGTAGACCGGTCTGCCTGTCCGGTCGCTGCAGGAGTGGTAGCACCTGGGTAAATGCTTCAGGGCCACTCACACGGATCACGCCGATGCCACCATAGCCTGGTGGTGTGCCAATTGCTGCAATTGTATCGTTCTGCATAGGCAGATTATACAGGAGGAATCAGTGAGTCGCAAGTGGAAAGCGTCACGATCCAATTTTCTAAAAACCAAAAGAATATTTTAATCTGACAGGAATAATCACTGATCACGCGACATACAACAAGTTCATGCAGCAAGTCTTTTCACTTTTAGGTGATGTTCCCGAAGAGTCAGTCTAGTAAGATCGTATCTAAACAATTCGTTGAGGGTGCGTATACACATTCATGGAATGATCCCGTAAAAACCCTATCAATGTAATTCCACTTTGATTAGCCAACTCGATGGCCAGGCTTGATGGGGCAGAGATGGCTGCGATACAAGGAATACGGGCAAGCAATGCTTTCTGAATAATCTCGTAGGAGGTACGTCCACTGACCAGCAGAATATGCCTGGAATAGGGGAGAGTATTGTGTAAGAGACCATGCCCAATGATTTTATCCACGGCGTTATGGCGACCTATATCTTCACGTAGAAGACAGAGTTCACCAGTTGAAGTGAACAGTCCTGCTGCGTGCAGGCCTCCTGTATGAGTAAAGACATCCTGCCCTATACGTAACTGTCTGGTTAGTTCATAGATGCAGGAAGCAGAAAAGCGGAGATCTTTCACCTCCAATGGATGGACAGTGAGCATCAAGTCAGCAATGCTGTTTTTGCCACACAATCCACAACTTGCAGAGACAGCGAAATGACGCTCAAAGGTCGAGTAATCCTTGTAATTATCTGATTGGGTCAATGTGTCCTGCCGCTCACGGGAGCGCAAAAACACATTGACGACGTTTGCAAGCGGCAAACCATCGGCATCTATAGCATCTTCGATGACATGTACATCGTCTGCCTGGTAAATGACTCTCTCCGTGAAAAGAAAGCCCATCGCTAACTCGCGATCATGTCCGGGGGTGCGCATAATGACAGCCAGGCTTCGATGGTTGAGACGCACTTCGAAAGGTTCTTCAACAGTCACATGATCTTCGCGCTGTTGCTGAATATGTTCTTGCCAGTGAGTCATCCGCACATTCATGACTCTCTCTGGATCGAGTGAGGAACGCCAGAAGCCTGGAACAGTCATTTATCTTTTTCCTTTTTGTGTATGAGCAGGCACAGATTGAGCTGCGGTTATCCTCGTTGGCGATTGCAGGTACTGGCGTTTGAAGTAGTACTTACAGGCGCCGGGGCGTACCGGATCGGGTGGTTCAATGGCAACCAGGCCCCAACCTTCCTGCTCCAACCAGCTCCACGCCTCGTATTCTTCATCAAAATCACGAACAACATCGCCTGCGATAGTAAATACCATTGTGCCTAAAAGGTATCGATGTTCCCAGCGAACCATAGAATTCTACCCTCTCGGGTCATTTTGACCCTGTGTAACTATTGTATCCGATCTGCGAACAACTGCAAGTCACTAAGTAAGGTTCCTTCTCTATGAGAAATCAACGTCGAAATGACTGGTTGTTGTATAAGTTGACGGCCTAACAAAGCAATGCTAGGATATGGTTATGCAATGATAGCAATGAATAGAGGCTGAAGATGCATCATTATGTGAATTCAAGCAACGAAATGCTGCGTAAGCGAGGTTATCGACTAACACCTCAACGTTACATGATTTTGAGCGTAATTCAAGAAGCGGAAGAACACCTGAGTATTGATCAGATTACGGAACGCGTCCAAAAGCGCAATCCCTATGTTAGCCTCTCGACTATCTACCGCACTCTGGAATTATTAAGAGAATTGGGACTAGTACGGGAAAATCACCTACCAGGAGAACAACCGCACTACGAGGAGGCGGCAGGAAAAGCTCACCATCACCTTGTTTGTCGGAAATGTCGAGCCATTATTCATCTCGATAATACGTTGTTAGGCAATTTGAACGAACAATTACAAGAGCAATATCAATTTCATGGTTTGACACTTGACCTTGTTGCGACTGGCTATTGTGATACATGCTGGAACAGCCTTCAGCAAGAACTTTCAGAAAAGCGCAGATAAAAGCTGATCATTGCTTTTCCCCCATAGTAATATATACTTCCCACCTGCGGTTTCGCACCCGCTCCGAACGACGGCACAATCCGTGCTGCTCCAGGGGGATATATTGGCCAAACCAGGCATCAGATAAAACTTCAGTTATAATTCCTGTCCGCGTCTCCTTGGCACTTTGCAATACGCTCTTTTCGCGACGTGTAGCTCCACCATAACGAGCAATTTCTTGATCCAGATTACATTGTTTGCGCGGACCGAAGACGGATGCTGGACCATACACCAGTATCTGTATAAACACTAAAAAAGGCTGTAGGAAGCCAATTGGCAAGAGATTTGCGCCCTCCACAACGATCAAGCGTCCCCCAGGACGCAAGACGCGCTCAACCTCGGCAATAGTATCTGGATCATAGATATATTCGGAAGGAAACGTGCTCACGACGGTGTCAAACGAGGCATTTGAAAACGGTAATTGCTGGGATGAACCCTGGATTACACTGGCTTTTTTACTAAGGCTACGGCGTTGAAGTGTTTCGCGAGCCGCTTGGGCCATTTGAGGAGAATGTTCAACAGCAAGACAAGCATAACCTGCTTCACTCATATCTGCCAATAAGTCGCCCAACCCACAACCTAGTTCCAGTACATCATGGCCATGCAAGCGTGACAGCACCAGGCGCTGCCAAACACGCCATTGACCTGCAAAAGGGACGGTACTGGCGAAGCGATAAAGGTACTTGTTTTTATACAGTGTCTCAAACAGCCATTTACGCAAGCGCGGTGTCACTGTACACCTACCTCCGTGAGTAGATTTAGCAATTCAAACGAATGCTTAATGATCAAGTCAGGTACTATTTCGCCACTGAGATACTTCTCCAGGGAATGGCCACGCCGCACTTGCGCAAGCATATTATCATCATCTGTAATATGCATATCAGGGAGTGGCCTGGACGCGGACAGCTTTTCTGGCGCTATCTCAGGGTCAAGTCTTGTTTGTTGCACACCGTATACATCGGTAGATCTACTGGTAGTAAGTAAATGAGCATTGATACGTTCGTGAACTCTCGGTTCAGGTTTCCAGATAGCAAAGATGCCGAGCCGTTGCGCTCCTACGATATCGGTGAGTAACGAATCTCCCACCATCACTGTTTCTTGCGGCGCTACATTGAGAGCATTGAGCGCATGAAGGAAGATCGTAGGGTTCGGCTTACGCACCCCTAGATCGCCTGAGACAGCTATCGTAGACAGGTCGAAGTAATTATGCAGACCGAGCGTGTGCAGATCTTCCTGAAAAGGCTTGCCACCCCAGACACGATTGGTGACCACGCCTAAGATAAAGCCGCGTTGTTGTAGCACCGCCAGCGTAGAAAGGGTATCCTCGAAAAGCGGGCGAGATTCTGGAATACGTACACGCAACGCCTCAAAAATGGCGTCGCCTAAAGCAATATCGATCCCCTTGATGCCCCATTGAAGTAATACTTCCATAGCAACAGAGGCACCTTGAGGCTCAATTTCTGGATTGCGACGGACTAAGGTTCGTATATATTGATGGAAGGCATTGCGCAGTTGCGATCCAAGCGTGAGATCATCTAAATTGGCGGGGAGTTGGGAAGCTACATGCTCACGAAGTAATGCTACAGCGCGCTTGTTGGCGGAAGTCTCTAATTGCTCCCATCCATCACTATCGCCACGAAACCAGAGTGTACTACCAAGGTCAAACAGGATGCAGCGAATGACACGTCCTTTGAGGGATTGTATTGGATTGTTTGGCAAGTGTTCTCCCTTTGGGTTGCGACATAGCTAGTAGAATTAAGTTCAGGATGGCTTTCAGGCGGCTACGCCATCCTGAAAGCCATCCTGAACTTAATTACTGACATTTACCGCGAGCTGGCATCTTCGTGAGAAAGTACCTCATCTACCAGACCATACTCAACCGACTGTGGAGCGGTGAGGAAGTAGTTACGGTCTGCATCCTGCATGATACGTTCTCGCGTCTGGCCGGTATGATTCGCGAGGATATCATAAATGCTGCTGCGCAGGCGTAAGATCTCACGAGCAGTGATTTCGATGTCTGCAGCCTGACCTTCCGCCCCGCCAAGGGGCTGGTGAATCAGCACAGTAGAGTTAGGGAGGCAGAAGCGCTTGCCTTTGGCGCCAGCGGCCAGCAGTACGGCGCCCATGCTCATTGCCATGCCCACACACACTGTTGAAACATCAGGCTTGACCCATTGCATAGTATCGTAGATAGCCAGTCCAGCATAGATCACTCCCCCAGGAGAGTTGATGTACAAATTGATATCCTTGGTTGCATCTTCACTTTGGAGGAAGAGCAATTGAGCTACAGTGAGGTTGGCAACATGATCATCGATCGGTGTGCCAATGAAGATGATGCGTTCCTTTAGCAGGCGCGAATAGATATCCATACCACGCTCGCCACGAGGTGTCGACTCGATAACATTGGGAACGATGATCCCCTTTGGCTCCATTACTTCGCGTGTTTCTTTGATCCACTTTGGATCATTTGGGTTAAAAATGCTACCCATCTTTACTCCTTTTAATATCCGAAACGATCTGTCTCTCTTCCTTATTATACCTGGATGAGTTAGACTATCGGCAGAGACTAAATGTGCAGAGGATTCTTGCTTTTGCAAGGCCACGTACCATAATGATAGCACCTGCAAGATGCAAAAGCAAGAATTACAGGTACTAATTTAGCACTCTCAAGGAAAGTCTGCTAAAATCATTAGACTCTTCTGGGGTTGTTCGGGCGGTAGTCCTTTGCCCGGTCCAAAATGACTGTAGTTACCAGGCTCGCGTCCGTTAAACGTGAGCGAATGCGTTCATCGATTCCCTGCAATCCCCTGGAGTTGGCAGTGATGACCGTTGGGAAGCGAGAATTGTAGCGGTAATTAAGTAGTTGAAAGAGTTTCTCGTTAGCCCAGGGGGAACTCTGCTGAGCTCCCAGGTCATCGAGAACGAGCACTTCTGCCTCGCGCATGCGGGCAAAGAGTTGATCGTAGACCTCGCTTGAAGTGGGCGCAAAGGCAGCGCGCAGATGATCGAGCAGGTCTGGAACTGTCGCGAAGAGTACAAGCGCACCGTCTTCAAGGCTTTGGTTAGCGATTGCCGCGGCCAGGTGTGTCTTTCCGCAGCCGTTTGGTCCTATGAGGAGAAGCCAACCATTGGGGTTTTGAGCAAACTCACATGCACAGCTAAAAGCTTCTTGAATGCCAGGCACACGTGTATTAAAGTTTCTAAAACTCTTGTCATAAAATGCGCCGAGATTAGACATTTCTTGCAATTGACGACGCCGCTTCGCTTTGCGTTCAGCCTCTTTACATTCACAGGCGATGGGTTTACCAAAACTGGGATGTCCATAGGGGACATCAGCGCGTAAATAGCCTGCGCCTTTGCAGGTAGGGCAGGGATTTACAAGTGTATACAAGGGCGCTTGTTCATGCCTGGCTAGTTGTGGTGCGGGAATATGTACGTGAGGACCTTCTAGTGAAATATCCTGATTGGCGCGAACAGTCGATTGCGGTTTGAGCGGTTGGGTCATACGAATAGGGCGCTGCACTTCCTGTGACGAAGGTTGAGGCGGCGGAAGTTGCCTTGACTGAATGTAAAAATCACCAGGATTACGAGGCATCTGTGGCCTGGAATCTCCATCGGGAGTCATATGTAAATCTCGTGTGACAAATGATCGATTGTTCCTGGGATATATTTGAGAGTTTCCCACTTGTGCCTGACTCACCGGATGCCTACCGTTTGCAGCCACAGCGTGTTCTTGCGGCCTGAATTGCGAGTATGACTCGATTCCATCATTTTCCCAATCACCATAACGCATATCTCCTGTATCGTCTTCCCATTCCTCGCGTACATCAGCTTCTGCCATTGTCGAGTAAGAATCAGCCGAATCGGCGGAAGCGGCCCCTGGTGCTCCCCAGCTACGTTCACGATCATGCGCAAAATCCTCATATTGAAAATGACTATCGAGGTCCACATGGCGTTGGGGGCGCGATTGATATGTCGTTGCTCTACCAGGCAGATTTGTTTCTGACTGTTGCCTGGAATAGGCCAGGCGAGGTCTCTGAGGCGAAGATTGGCCCTGCTCGCTACGAATACGTGACGGTATCTTGTGCTGGTAATGCGATTGGGCGGAACGCGAACCAGTCCCCAGGTGAGCTGTCTGTTCGCGCAAAGGGTAGCGCGAAGACGGCACTCCAGGATGCTGTGACCGTGACACCCTGCTGTTCTGTTGTTCCGTATCCTGTTGACGATGCTGTGGTGTTCTCCCCAATATATCATTCAGGCGTTCCATGCTTGTCTGCCTTCCGTTTCCCAGCGCCTCAAAATGGCGCGGATGTAGCTCCAATTTCGCTTATTGTGCTGCACTGCTTCGCGGAACGCGGCTTCAATCCATTCTGCCGGATACATGTCGGCAGCATCTTTCAATTCATCTGCTAGCAGTGGTGAGAGTAACCCGATATTTTGCTCATATAATACAAAGATATTAGGACGTTCAACATGTACTTGTAAATGTTGAGGCGCATCATATTTACGCGATGCTGTGTAATGACCTGCTGAAAGTCTCCTCTCGTTCTCCGGTTCTTTCTGTTCCTGTCCGATATTGAGCATACTGGCAGGAACCAACTCACCTCCTTGTAGCTCTTTCACAATTTTACGACTGCGAGCTGTATTGAAGAAAAACCAGTCAACAAGCTCTTCTTCGTCGCCAGCTTCGTTCAATACTTTTAAGTGTATCTGCAAAATAGTACCTCGCGCAACCGCCTGTTCTAATCCCTGGTGTAGGCGTTCTTCGACCGGTCGAGGATCGCCCTTACGCTTGAGACTGTGAAGCAAGACCCTGTCAGCCACCAATTCACGCTCGCTAACGCAGCGTGGGTCGCCCTGTTTTTGCGCCAGCAACCAGAAGAGGTGCAAAGTCACTTTCAGTTCAGAAGTATCCTCGATCTCAGGTAACAGCACCGTAAAAAATACATCCGGCACCGGCACATATGGATTGTTCCCGGATGGGAATCCTGCAAATAGTTTCATTCCAATTCATCCAATTATTCCGCTGATGGGTTGAGTTCAAGGTCACGAAAGCGGGTCTGGCTGGCTTGAAAATAGAGGCTGATTTCACCAACCGGCCCATTGCGATGTTTTGCGATAATGATATCTGCGATATTTTTTCGTTCTGATTCCGGGTTATATAGGTCGTCTCTATAAATAAACATGACGATGTCACTGTCTTGCTCGATACTGTTATGCACTACAATATCACCTGCGACAAAGTTATGCAGTTTATCTACCGTGAGATCATAGACCTCTGCTTCTCCATCTGGTTCTATTGAAATGATCTCGTCCCAGTACACATCACTCTGCGCTAATCTTGCCAGTTGCTCAGAGTTAACAACCTGTGCGAGGCGAGCAGCACGCTCACGACTCAGATTTTGCTTATAAAGACCTGTACCACAGTAGGCGTTGCCAAGAGACGCTTGCATCTGGCGGGTTGTAATACTGGCAGTCTGCATAGCTGGAACTGCGTACATTCGCCATATTTCACGCGGTAACACATCACGGTTCGTGTTAGCTAATCGTGGAGCATGGTAATCTACGATTGCATTTTGGTGGGCCATTTTGTATTGACTCAGGGTACCGATCTGAGTGATAAACTGCTCAACATCATGCTTGCCCGTGACAGAAACATGATACTGATCTCTCCCCTTGCCTACCTGTGGATGTCTTGATAATGTGGCATTGATATCTAGACGTAGTAACAGAGATTGCACTTGCCGAACTAATTCTTTACTACTCGAAGCATAATAAATATTAGTATAATGCCTCTGCCCCTGACTCAAATTAATACAGCCATCAGTAGACCAGAGATGGCGGAGAAAACGTGCAATACCTGTCGTTGGTTGAGCAAAAACCACATCAGGCACACGTTTTTCGTATGAGCGTAAGCCGAATATCCCCATCTTACTCAACCATGAAACTATAGGATTGTGAACCCTGTGTGTAAGATGAAAGCCTGGAGGTAGATAAACTTGATACCAACCTCGCTCTTTACTTATACGAGGTGCTATAGTGCCACCAAAAACGGTGGTTGCTAAACTTGCAACCATTTCAGCCAGTTCCAATTCATACGTAGTAAATTGAATCGCATGACTGGGTAAGGTGCAACCATCTCCGATGAGATGGCCAAGGAGTGCCAGTTCGTCTTCGCTTATTGTTACTTGCGTAGGGCCAGGTAATCGACGTGGTAAAGCAATGCGAGTCTCTAAAGATAACTCTCCGAGCCGCTGCCACCCATGTACCGTGAGGAACTTGTGATTTGCTGTAGCGCGGACAGTACGCCCTAAACGAGTAGTGATGCGATAGATCGCTTTACATCCAGTAGCAAAAGCCCAGCTTACCTGACAAGGCTCCAGTTTCCACGACTCAGTATTCAACGCGAGTACCTGGAATCCGGCTTGACCCACTAATTGTTCAATCGGCTTGTAAATACCAGTATCAGGTAGGTAAACGAGAGTCTCACCGGTAAGGCAGCCACTTTCACGTAGGTCAGATAGCTGGGGCACCTTTGACTGCCTGCTCTCCACTGCTCGTGATAGCTGCGCTAATGCCAACACCGGAATATTCAATTCCCTTGCTAACCCCTTCAGGCTACGACTGATCTCGGAGATCTCCTGCACGCGGTTCTCGTTGCGTCTACCGCCAATTGTCGCCTGCATCAACTGCAAATAATCGACAATAATCAGATCAATGTTATGCTGAGCATGCAAACGGCGCGCCTTACTGCGCATCTCCATCGTCGAGATACCCGCAGTATCATCGATCCAGATGTTGGCCTCTGATAGTGTGTCCATCGCGTATACGATACGATCCCACTCATCTTCCTCGATCCTGCCTGTGCGCAGGCGCTGCTGATCTATGCCTGCATCCATTGAGAGGAGACGCTGGGCTAACTGGTCCTTGCTCATTTCCAAACTGAATACCGCGATGGAGTTCTGATATTTTAAGGCGGTGTTATGGGCTAAACTTAATGAGAGGCTAGTTTTACCGATGCCAGGGCGGGATGCAAGCACAATCAGATCAGACTTTTGCAGACCACCGGTCAAGCGATCGAGATCAGTGAATCCAGTTGGTACTCCAACAATAGTGCCACGGCGCTCGTGCAATTGATCTAATTTGTTCATATACTCGGCAAGAATATCGCGCATGTGTGCGAAGTCCGAGCGGGCGTGTCGCTGGCTGATATTGAAAATCAACTGCTCGGCTTTGTCCAGTGCAATGTCGGCATCACCCTCTTCATAAGCGATAGCAGCAATCTGTCCAGCCGCATGAATCAAGCGCCGTAAAATCGCCGTGCGTTCGACGATGCGTGCATAGAATTCGACGTTGCCGCTTGTGGGAACCTGGTTGATAAGCGAAGTAATGTAGCTGGCACCCCCGACCTCTTCGAGCTTATTTCTTCGCTCCAGCTCATCGCAGATAGTAATAAAGTCCGCCGGCTCGTGTTCTTCATATAACTGGAGAATCACTTCATAGATAGTGCGGTGGGCATCGCGATAGAAATCATCGGCATGCAGAAAATCTGACACCTGGACGATGGCCTCCGGGTCGATAATGATGCTGCCAAGGGCTCCGCATTCGGCCTCTATGTTCTGCGGTAAAAGCTTCTCCACGGTCTCGTTCACTCGCTTTATGCCTACGGGATTCAATAGATCATGTCCCTACTAGGCGGATTATAGCACATAAGTTCGATTCTTTGCGCTCGGCACCTGAATGTGTGGGCAAAAAATCTCTGTGGCTCTTCAAATGTTGTGCGTCTCAGTAGTTTAGCGAATCTTTCCATTGAAATCAAATAGCAAGCGAGGTATGTTCTCTGTGGATATGTGGATAGACCTATCTCATACTCATGCACAAAGCGTGAGTAGCAGCATGACATAACGTCACTTATCCCCTACTTATCCACAGCAACAGGTGAGTTATCCCAGGTTATCCCCGAACTTATCCACAGGCTTATCCGCGTAAAAATTTTGTAAAATGTGTTTCTATTACGAGCTTTTTACGAGAGAATGAGATTTCAGGACTTGACCCAATCACACGAGGGGGTTATTATAGGCACGGAAAGATGGTATTCGTTGGCCACCCACTATATCATCTCCTAATTTAGGAGCGACTTCAGTCGTCGTGTGCGTGATTGGCTGGCTGGGGGCTTTCTTGATATTAATTGATACAAAAGGAGTTATTATAGAACTCTATGCCAAAAACAACAAAACGTGACGCTACGAAGCGAGCAGAAAAAGTTGCAAAAGCGCATGCAACACCAATGCCGCCCCTGGAGGTTAAGGCGCCGAAACAACCACAACGTGGGCCAGGATACAAACCTCCTGCCCGTGGATTGGCACGCTATCCCTGGGCTATCGGCTTGTCCTTACTGGTGATCGCATCAAGCATCTTTGCACTCTACTATTTCCATGTAGGACCGTTTGCACCACCAAAACCAAAAGCTGTAGTAGTGAAGCCTACACCTACACCAAATCTTACGTTACTAAACCCGTCGCCTTGTTTAAAGGTCGTTAAACAACTTACGGATACAGCGCCTGCTCCCAGCCCGGCGGAATTCAGTAAAATTCAGCATACCTACAAAGCCCCCCCCATTAATGTCACGGATCCCACAAAGTTTTATTGCGCAGGTATTAATACCAATCGCGGCTTAATCGTGTTGGAACTTGATCCGCAATATGCGCCGAATACAGTGAACAACTTTGTGTACCTGGCAGACGCGCAATTCTATGATGGGTTGGTTTTCCACCGCGTTATTCAGACTGGTTCCGGGCTCCACATTATCCAAACTGGCGATCCCAAGGGCAATGGTACTGGTGGCCCCGGCTACTCATTCAATGACGAACCGGTAAGAGGTAGCTATACAAAGGGTTGTGTAGCGATGGCAAACTCGGGCCCGAATACGAACGGCAGCCAGTTCTTCATCTGTACCGGAGACGATACTTCGCTGCCAAAATCATATAATCTGTTTGGACGTGTTGTCCTGGGTATGGATGTTGCCCAAAAGATTCAAGGCCCTGGCGATGATCAGTCTACTAAGAATATCAAACCGGACCAAATCCTTCATGTGATTATAGTTCCGGTGTCGTAGCAGAATTCACAGCAAAGAAAGGAACTTTTATGCCAGCAAAGCGCTATAGTGCGCCTCCTCCAATGCAGATAGAGACGAACAGGACATATCATGTCGTGATTAAGACCAACAAGGGCGATATCCACCTGGAATTGAATCCGGCTGAAGCGCCTATGACCGTCAATAACTTTGTGGCTTTAGCGCGCGACGGTTATTATGACGGTGTGACATTCCATCGTGTTGTGCCGCGTTTCGTTATTCAGGGTGGTGATCCCACAGGTACAGGCTCTGGAGGTCCTGGTTATAAATTCCAGGATGAAGCAGTAAAGCGTTCATATAAAGCTGGTACAGTGGCAATGGCCAATGCCGGCCCAAACACGAACGGCAGTCAGTTCTTCATCTGCCTGGAAGATCAGTCTGGACTCCCACCTAATTACACCATTTTTGGCGACACGGTTGCCGGAATGGACGTGGTACGAAACATTCGCGTCGGGGATGTGATGCAGTCGGTAACGATCGAATAGTTTCTACAACTCAACTTCTTGAGCCTGGCCTCTTGCAAGTGTCAGGCTTTTTTTCGCTTTTCTTTACCCTTCGGTGCTAGAATACATTATCCAGTTGCGAACTTGCTTTCCCAACCGAAAGGAGCCGAACGAATGTTTCCAGCATCCCTCGTAGAAACGGCTGCCGCGCTATGTACTGGAGAGCTTGATCTATTCGCCTACATCAATCAACTCTGCGACCTCATTGATGCTATAGAACCACAAATCCAGGCGTTGTTGCCTGAAGCAGACCGCCGCGCACGCTTGCTAGCTGAAGCACAAACTCTACAAGGACGCTTTCCTGATCCTGCCAGTCGCCCACCATTATACGGCATTCCAGTAGGTATCAAAGATATTTTTCGCGTTGAGGGCTTTCCGACTCGTGCCGGGTCACAACTTCCGGCAGAGTTATTTATCGGGCCTGAAAGTGATTGGGTTCGCACGCTACGTTCAGCAGGTGCGCTGATTTTAGGAAAAACTGTAACTACCGAGTTTGCCTACTTTGAGCCGGGACCCACTCGCAACCCGCATAACATTGATTATTCTCCGGGTGGGTCGAGCAGTGGTTCGGCTGCGGCTGTTGCGGCTGGCTTCTGTCCAGTGGCGATTGGCACGCAGACAATTGGTTCAACAATTCGTCCCGCTGGCTTTTGTGGTATTGTTGGTTTTAAATCAAGCTATGGGCGTATCCCCATGACAGGTGGAATATTGTGTTCCGAAACATTTGATCATGTTGGAATTTTCACACAGGATGTGGCAGGTATGGAACTGGCTGCTTCGCTGCTGTGCCAGAACTGGCAAAAGGTCGAGACAGGGATGCAGAGTGCCCTGCCTGTACTTGGAGTGCCTGATGGTCCTTACCTCGCACAGGCATCACCGGAGGGACTGGCCTCCTTCGAGAAACAGCTTATGCTTCTTGAAAAGGCAGGGTATACAGTGCAAAGAGTAAGCGCGATGGAAGATATCGAAGCCATCAACCAGCGACATTCGCGATTAGTTTTCACTGAAATGGCACAGGTACATAGGGATTGGTTCGAGCAGTATGAGCCGCTGTATCGACCGCGCACAGCAGCGGCGATTCGCGAAGGGCAAGAGGTAGGAGCAGAAGAGTTATCCGCATTACGAGCCAGTCCAGCGAAGTTGCGTGCCGAATTGGAGGCGTTGATGACTCAAACTGGGATTGATCTGTGGATTTGTCCGTCTGCTCCTGGCCCGGCACCGCAAGGGATTACCAGCACCGGCAGCCCGCTGATGAATTTGCCCTGGACGCACGCAGGTATGCCTGCGGTTTCCTTACCTGCCAGTTCTGCTATCAATGGTCTGCCACTCGGCTTGCAATGTATAGGGGCTTTTAGGGCGGACGAAAGTCTTCTAAAGTGGGCTGCTTCAATGGCTGAGATTGTAGAAGAGGCTTGAACGCTTTCGATCTTACTATACATAGTAGTAAGGATGCCTACGTGTTGCAAGCCGCGCTCCAGCTAGACTCACAAGCCCTGCGATAGCTCCCAATATAGCAAGAAAAATCAGTGATGTTATAAGGCCCCCACCCAGGCCTATCAATCCTCCACTTAAACCAGTTGAGCGCGCATTCGGATATCCTGGAATTTGCTGTACTACAAAGCCAAGAATAGAGGTAACTGCTCCTGCCATGAATCCCCCGATGAAGCCCATTCTGCGTTCTACTGCAACCTTACCAATGATAAAGCCGGCTATAAAGTAGATGAGAATACTTATGAAGAATGTCAGACAAACCAGACCAAAGACCGCCTCGGCTAAACTAAGTGTCAACTTATCCTGAGGTATAGTGCTGACGGTGTGATACAAAGAGGCATTGGCAAGTGTGAAGATGATACCTTGTAAAGCCGCCAGAGTACCAGCGATAGCTCCAATGATTAGCGCTTTATTGAAGCGGCCGCGAGGTAATTGGGGACTGGACAGCGTCTCGCGTTGATGGAGTGGTCCAGGTTGAACAGGCTTCTGGTGACCGCCTTCGTCATCAAATCCATCCCCAGTATCATCATCAAATGGGTGATGACGCCCGTTTCCTCCGGACTGATACAATGGATATTGTTGGTTCGCATCTCGCATGTGTTGCTTCCTTTAGTGGTTTGTTGGTATATTGCCAAAGACTGATGGGTAGGTATCGATGAAATGCCAGCTATTCAATGGCCAATAGACAAGGACCGCTTTGCCAATTATATAACTTTTGGGGACAAATCCCCAATCACGAGAATCATCACTCACCAGTCGATTATCACCCATTACGAAATAGTCATTAGGTGGGACAACCCACTTACTCCCTCCTGGATTGGCTGGCTTACTGATATAAGGCTCAGTTAACAGAACACCGTTGACCCGCACTGTTG
>JBKPAZ010000138.1:0-45121 GCA_046726655.1 Chloroflexota bacterium | reverse complement strand
GTGAAAGTCAAGACCGTGTGAATTTGATCAATGAACTCCTATATCAGCTTTCTGCACGACCAAATATGCGTAACAAGAAAAGGAAGAGGTTGAGGAAATCCAGGTAGAGCGTGAGCGCGCCTAAGATGCTGAGCTTACCTGCCAGTTGCGAGCCTTCGCCCTCGATACGGGGATCGGCGGCCAGGCGAGCAATCTTCTGGGTATCGTATGCCGTTAACCCGGTGAAGATGATTACTCCGATGATGCTGATAATGAAGTCAAAGGCACTACTGCGGAAAAAGAAGTTGATGACTATGGCAAGAATGATGCCGAACAGGCCAATGATCAGGTATGTGCCTAGCTTGCTCAGGTCGGCTTTCGTTGTCAGTCCAACGATGCTCATGACGGCAAACAAGGCGGCGGCTGACAAGAAAGCCTGTGTGAGCGTGCCGAGGTCGTAGTACAGGACAATGCCTGATAGGCTCACACCGGTGAGACCCGCATACAGTACGAAAATGAGCGCCGCTGCCCCAAAGGATAAACGCCAGATGGCGGCGGCCAAGGCGATGACCAGAATCAACTGGGCAATCAATAAGCCCCAGACAAGTAGTACGTTTTGCAACAGGTGTGGCGCATAATCGGCAATTGCGAATGCCACTACTGCTGTGATGAGCAGGCCTAGCGTCATCCAGAGATAGACACTGCGTAACAGAGGCCTGACTTCAACACGCGGAACGCTATGCAATTGTGGTTGCGCGACATTTTCTCTCATCGATTCACCTCATAGAATTCACTTCTGTTTAGAATAATAGATAGATGGTAAAAGACCTATCAAGTGAGCAGGTTTTACCCTCCAAACATAAGCACTTGCCCTCACATGTGAGCATTGGTACAAAATTTCCTGGGAAAGCCGCACTCCAACAGGTAGACTTTTTCCCAAACCTATAAATTGCGTTCATCATCGAGAGATTGACGAATCGTTGGATTGAGGAAGACTGACACCCTTGATAGGCAGGGATGCTCATGGTGCTCCATTCAGCCGAAGGCATTGATCTGTTCAAATAGCGGGCCGCTCCATTTCAGGATGGATTCCGAGCCTCAAAACGGGCACTACTGTCAGGCAGCCTGTACGGCTGCTTAAGCGTAGCGGACCGACCAACAGCGTTACTCAAATCTCCTACGATGTGCTGTTATCGATAGCTTTCGTTCGCCTTGGTCATTTCTGTGTGAACCCTCCTCGAGCGCATCCAACATTTATCAGTATAGCGGGAGTGGCCGGGGAAGTCAGCCACCAGCAGGTGGCAAGTTTCCTGTTGCTTCCCATTTCTGGCTGGGTGCCGCCGGGTTACGTGGAAGGCAAGGAGCACGCCATGACACGGCACTCCTATCGTGAGCGCGATTATGCCTTTGGGCAAGTCATGCTCAAGCTGCTCACCAGCATTGGCCTGACGCAAGCAGGCCTGGCCGAGCTGCTGGTGGTCTCCCGCCGTGCCGTCGGCGAGTGGGAAACCGGCAGCACCTATCCCAAAGTTGAACACCTCCAACACTTTCTTGCGCTGTGTGTGCAGCAGCACGTCTTTGCGCCAGAGCGGGAGGAAGAGGAGATCCGGGCCTTGTGGAAAACGGCTCATCAACGGGTACTCCTCGATGAAACCTGGCTCTCGTCCGTGCTGGGCCGGCCGTCTGCCCTACCGGCCCCGGTCGAAGAGGCCAGTGGGGCTACTGTGGTGAGGGCTTCTCCTGCGCCCATTCAGCTTTCCCCACAGGCCGAGACGCCGGTTTTCCACGCGGGAGCGGAACCTTCAGACTTCTCGCGCGTTGACTGGGTGGGAGCCTTCGACGTGAGCCACTTCGTGGGCCGCGAAGTGGAAGTGGCCGAACTGACCCAGTGGATCGTGCAGGAGCGCTGCCGCGTGGTGACTCTCCTTGGTATGGGAGGCATCGGCAAGAGTGCGCTTGTCTCTTTCCTGGGTCAGCACCTGGCTCCCCAGTTCGAGGCCGTCCTCTGGCGCTCAGTACGCGACGCTCCTCGTGCGAGGATCTGGTCGCCGACTGCATCACCTTCTTCTCAGAGACGCCGCCAGCCGCATTACCGCATTGCCTCACCAGGAATCGGTTCATCACCGCTTTGGTGAGATGAAGAGGTGGTTGTGCACCAATATCGAACCTTTGAAGAGGCTCAAGAGAGTTTGCAGACGTTTCTGAAAGATACCTATAATGCCAAAAGTCTCCACTCATCGTTGGACTATGTGCCTCACGGTGAGTTTGAATTGAAATACTCGATGTGTTAACGTCTTGGTGGTCTGGACTTTTTGGGGGCACTCCAACTGATAAACTGTCAAAAGAACTGTCAAGGGGGCTAACTTGTCTATAGAAGTACTCGTTCAAGCATGGAGGGAAGGCGATGCAGAGGCATTGCTGAGCAAGTGATGAACAGGAGTCCCCCCTTCGATTTCACAAATAAGAAGAGTGTCGGCATGCTCACTGAAAGCTCTGTAAACGTGGATTTTTGGCTTTTGCTGTCAGTTTTGCTGTCGATGCTCAGCAAAAAACGCCTCAAGCTGCTTCTGCGCTGGCTTGAGGAGCTCCTGGGTGCCGAAGGGGGGACTCGAACCCCCATGCCCTTTCGAGCACAACGCCCTGAACGTTGCGTGTCTACCGATTTCACCACTTCGGCTCGTCCATCCTTGAGGACAGGCTTATATTACTGTATCTTTTGTGGCCTGTCAATACTTCTTGGTCCCCTGTCAGTAAGCCTTTGCACGTGTTATAATTAACTCAACACCCTGATTAACATCGAACGCAGGCTTTCATTTGTTCGTTCCTGACTCAATTGACGAATCGACCTGTTGAAGTGTTTGGTTCTTATTTTACAATAGAGGAGCCGGATAGTTACTATGCAGAAACAACCCTCCCCAATGCGCGCTGCCATCGATATTGGCAGTAATACTATCCATCTCGTCGTTGCCCGTTGCACTGCCAAAGACCTGGATATTGTGGAAGACCAGCAGGAATTGGTGCGTATCGGCGAGAGTGTAACGGCTACAGGTGAAATCTCGCAAGAGAAAGCCGACGCAGCTATCGCTACACTCAAACGTTACAAGGCATTGGCCAGAAAACATGAGGCGAACCCCATACTTGTCGTGGCAACGGAAGCGATTCGCCAGGCTAGCAATAGCGCTGCTTTTCTGGAACAGGTGCAGCGCAAAACGAAACTGACTGTACAACTGATCAGCGGAACTGCCGAAGCCGCGCTCACCTTCTTTGGCTCAACCTACGAAGTCTACAAAGAGCCCAATCCCCCAGCGCAAATAGGCGTGATGGATCTTGGTGGAGGTAGCCTGGAATTAGTGACCGCAAGAAATATGCACATCAACTGGCGAACTTCTCTACCAGTTGGGTCTGGCTGGCTGCATGACCGGTATCTTCCTTCGAATCCTCCTACCTATGATGAAGTAGCAGTTGCGGAGGCCTTTCTGCAAACCTACTTTCAAAGATTGCGTTTGAAATACCATCCCCCTGTACTCATTGTTACCGGGGGAAGCGCAAATTCGCTGTTATTTCTTGCTCGTTGCGCGTTCAAGTTGGAAATGCAGCATACTCAACTAACACAGCAAGACCTGATTCGTTGCCAGGGCCTGTTGATCTCACTTCCAGCAGAAGAAATTGCTCAACGCTTCGAGCAACCGCTTGGGCGGGCACGTATTTTATTAGCGGGAACATTAATCATTCAAACGGTGATGTCGCGTCTGCATATCAACCAGATTCATATCAGCTCGCATGGCATACGAGAAGGAGTCTTGCTTGCCTATGAGCGCTATGGAGAACGCTGGTTAGACGTTGTAGGCCAGAGCGCTGAAGCTCTCAACCATCTACAGCAGTCTGATGGTAAGTCAGAAGTACTTGTTTCTTATACCCCAGAAGCGGAACCATTCGCTCAATCTGGACGACGCTTGCTCCGGGAACGTACGCAGAAGATGCTGGCGTGGCCTGAAGAGGTACTGAAGCATGAAGATGTTGAAGCAGTCCATAAAATGCGCGTTGCCATACGTCGCCTGAGGGCCACGCTTGATGCCTATCAATCGATTTGTGACCCCAAACGCTTTAAGAACGCCTATCGCCAGGTGACGCAGATTGCCGATGCATTAGGCGCAGCGCGCGATACTGATGTCATGTTACTCAATTTGCATGCGCAGCTCGAACAGGTGAAGAGCGAGGATAAGCCTGGCGTAGAGTGGATTATTGAACGATTGCAAACGTTTCGCCAGCAGAAGCAGCTAGAATTGGAATCATTTCTCCAAAGGCTGGATGAAGACACCCTCAAGAAGCAGATAGAGTCATGTATCCCGGAAGGAGTGATGTCGCATGGCAAAAGCTAGGCCGATTACAGGACTTGATCCTCAGGCTCCGACAGGTAAGAATGCACGGATCATCGCCAAAGTACGACTTGAAGATTTGTATAGCTGGGAAAGCTATGTCGACAATCCTTACAATATACGAGAGTTACACAACATGCGTATTGCAGCCAAGCGACTCCGCTATACGTTTGAAGTATTTGAAGATGCGTTACCTGTAGCAGGTAAGTCTATCGTCAAAGAGTTGGTGCAGCTTCAAGATGAACTCGGCGACTTTCATGATAGCGATGTGATGATAGCATTGTTGCGGCTTTGCCTGGGAAGCCATGATACCGCAACGGTTCCTGAAGCGGCACAGGCAGATGGAAACAAGCAACATCCAAAAGAGAGGTCTCTTGTTTCGCCTGAACTGGTCGTCAGTTTATTAGACCCGGCGGTCGCACCATCCGTTGAAGAACGTTACGGGCTGGAGCATTTCTTGCAGAATCAAGAGCAGTTGCGCAATAAGCAATACGACGCCTTTCGCCAACACTGGTTCGCTCTACAGGCGCGAGATTTCAAACGTGAAGTTCTAGAAATATTGGAGACATAGTTGTCCCGGAAACAGCCAAAGTAAAGGCAGGCAATCATATGATACCATTTCCAGTCGAAGGATTGGACTGGTGGCAACTACCCCAGCCAACTCCCGAGGAGCTTCGCTTAAGTGGAGGATTACTGGTAGAAGACTGGCCGCATGCCCGCCAGGTGACACGGCTCTCTACGCAAATGTTTGAAGCAACGCAACCCTTGCATGAACTTGATGAACGTGCATTGCGCCTACTTGAACGTGCGGCGTTTCTGCACAATACCGGTATGATGATCGAGGCACGTCGCCACCACAAACACTCTTTCCGCCTGATTAAAGAAACTACGTTGCCGGATTTTACTGACGAAGAGCGGCATGAGATCGCCTGTATTGCCCGCTACCACCGGCGAGCGTTGCCCAGTGTGTCACACGAGGAATTTGCTGCTTTGAGTCGCTCGGCCCGTAAGCGTGTCTCGGCACTGTCTGCCCTGGTACGCATCGCCGATGCTCTTGACTGGAGCCATGATGGGCGTGTGCAGCGTCTTGATGCTCGCGAAGAGCTATGCGATGATCGTACCTGGACGATCTCTTTATGGGTACGCCCTCTGGCCGATCTTGATGATGAACTAGAGCATGCCTATGAGAAGGCGGATCTTTTTGAGAAGATTTTTAAGAGGAAGCTACAATTTTTGGTTCAGGATCAGGAGTGAAAGTGGCCCTCCATTCAATAAAAAGCAAGCCCCCGATTCAGTCAAATCGGGGGCTTGTAGTGGTTTTGTTTATCGGCGCGTACTGAATTACTGCATGCTGTAATGAGATTTGTGGTAGAAGACCATCCCTTTGCCAAGCACCTTTACGGGCTGGAGTTCTTTAAGCATAATCGCTTCACCGCACTTTGCACAAATGTGGCTGGTCATGTGGTTAACGTCTTCGCGGTTTGCCAACGAGGCACGCGCAGTTTTTGAAAGTTCACCTTTCTTTGCCATTGATTTGAGACCCCTTTCGCCTATCTTCTGTCTGTTAGATTGCCTATCCGGACTGTATTCTAATTAATGGCTAATGCTGAGCAGCTACCACCACAGAGCGACGCAAGCGCCCCTGCACGATCAGGCAGATTCGCCTCTGGTTTTGGGTGGAACTGCCGAAGCAAGCGTATTCGCATTGTGTCGAACAGTAGTATATCATAGAGATTATTTGCTGTCCAATGTAGATAACACCTGATTCGCTCGAATCATTCCAATCACCCCCACCGAATCCACTCCAAAGCGTGGTACATCTCTGTCTGCCAAATTGTCCACGAGTGATAGCCCGGTTGTAAATCAAGATGGTAAGCAATATGCAGCCTTTCGAGTTCCTGCGCGAATTGTTGGGTATCCGTATAGTATGGCTGATCATTCGTGCCTGCTCCTAAAAAGAACTGCAATTTCCACGCTTGCTTCTCTGTGGGAAGCACATCAGCGGGGCTATTCAGTCGCATATAGGCGGCATTATTGCCCCAAATGCTCCCCTCGGCGTAATAATATCCTCCGAGCGAGATCACGAAGCCAAAAACATCAGGATGGTGTACTGCGATATTCGTAGCGCCAAAACCACCCATCGATAGTCCTCCAATGGCTCTATGGGCAGCGTCGCGAATGGTACGGTATTTCGAATCTATATACTTCACTACATCGTTGACAACGTATGATTCGATAAGTTGGTTTTGATCATAGCTATTACCCCACTCGCTTGTAGCTCCTTGTCGCCCATTACCATCCGGCAATACCATCACCAGTTCTGGCATCCTGCCCAAGGCAATCAATGTATCGGCCGATTGATTTGCTTTGCCTGCGCTAAACCAGTCATGAGCTTGGCCAGGCGAGCCATGTAGCAGATAAAGCACTGGGTAATGTTTATTCCTCCCCAATTGTGTGTTATACGTTGGTGGCAGGTAGACCAAAATGGTGCGCCTCTGGCCCCCCAGTGCAGGACTGATCAGGCTGTCCGATACGCTCGTTCCTTGTGAAGGTATCATTTCTCTCCCTGCGGATATCGTAGGTTTGGCGATATTCGGTACCGTATGCAGGCCTGTATCAGGGGAATAAATGAACAGTTCAATTGAACTGCTAGCAAGCACAATTAGCACTATCATCGCTATAGCGGCGAACCAGGAGCCGATGATTGTGAAGACTGTCCATTGACGAGTTGTACCACTACTCCCCTGTCCTGTGTCTCTTTCTCGATACCACGCAAATCGCACTAATCGGTATGCAGGATCGAGCAGCACTTCGCTCAGCGCTACACCCACTGCTGCTCCGATAAATGCGCTCAGTAAAGCGAGTGCAATCATGATGATTGATGTGTGAACCAACGCTCCCATATCCAAAGGTTCCAGGTGCCCTCCGGGATCATATGTGGGCTGCGTTTCGAGTTGAATAAATCTGAACAGGTAGTCAAACAGGAAGACGACCCATGCCCCCAGCAACGCTCCCAGTTTTCTCCGGCCGATTATTGCTCCTGCGAGGGCAGTTGCCGCGATCAATAGTAACGCTGCGATGAGTTGAGCACGCAATGGATCAAGACCAATATTGATAATGGTAGAGCTTAAACTATCTATGACAGCAGGATTAAAGAGTAATATGCCGCTCACCAGAGCTATAATCAGAGAAGTGAAGAATGAGAGGACTGGCCGGTTCTGTTGTAATGGAAAACGAGGGGTAGAAGGTTTCATGTACAAACTCCGTGTGTAGGTCATATATACAAATGAGAACCCTCATCATGGTTATTCCGAGATGATTAGTATATTGCTATCGTCCGTCCGGGATAATTGAGCGGCTGTCTATAGCTAAAATAACATACGTGGAAAGTGCTTTGGAAGTTCCGAAAGCGGTATTATTTCACAAGAGAAAAATAAAAAGGAGTCAAGCAACTTGACTCCCAGTAAATAATACAGTCATTACAAGGCCAATGTACAGATGCCACGCTACGAGAACGCACTACGCGCAAACTTTACATCTAATAACCTGTTCCTGAGAGGTTCATCTCTACCTCTCATGTGTAGAAACGGAGGAGTCAGTCTAATGTAACATACCCGTACCTTCGGATTTCAGTGAATGATCTTCATACTGTGATACTGTTGGCTTGCTCATTCAGTGCAACTATGTTAAACTTTGACTGGTTAGAAAACTCCCAGACGAGATTTTTGTAGCAGTCTCTAGTAAGGATGTATATTTCTGTGGGTCACGAGGCTGACGAGCAGCTAGAAGCGCTTGACTTCTTGCTCAGTCAGGAAGTATTCAAGCACGATAGTGAAGGTAGTCAACAGGTCCTTGAGCAGCGAGGTGGGCTACTGTCTTCGAGTGGATTTCAGCAGAAATTGCAACATCCTGAGAGTAACCGGGTCTCATCGGTAGTCGAAATTCGACCTGATTCTCAACGTGAGCAGCGCAAAGGGGTACCAGAGGTCATCCTTGGAGAGACAAAAGACACAGGGCAGATCATCACCATGTCCCGGAAGACCCTGGCTGAAACAGGTCGAGCGATTATCAGTCGAGTTCCACCACAAGCCGTAGAGGCCCTGCGTGAAGCGTTTAAAACGTATGGCATGCGAGTTTGCGAAGCTGCTCGCACAGTAGTTATCTACAAACCTGACTATGTACATCGTAGCACGGGAGGACATGTTGGCGTAATCAGTGCTGGCACATCCGATGTTCCAGTAGCCGAGGAAGCCGCCCTCATAGCGGAAGAGATGGGATGTCAAGTTACCTGTATTTATGATGTGGGTGTGGCAGGATTGCATCGTTTGTTGGAACCTTTGCGGGATCTCCTCTCCAAAGAGGTGGATGCAATCATTGTAGCTGCGGGGATGGATGGCGCGTTACCATCAGTAGTGGCAGGGCTGGTTCCTGTCCCTGTAATTGGCTTACCAACGTCAATAGGTTATGGATTGGGCGGCAAAGGGATTGCCGCATTGCTTTCGATGTTACAAACATGTGCGCCGGGTCTTTCTGTAGTCAACATCGATAACGGTGTTGGAGCAGGCATCACAGCGGCGATGATTGCCAATGGCGTGGCGCGCGCGCGGAAACATCAGTCACATTAGGTTAGCAGCGAGATGTTCGGCATGTAGAATGTCTCATCGCATCGTATGACGGGCAAATGTGGAAGTACGAGTTTTCAGAAGGACGGGACTCTCTATGACGAATAACAGACGCGGACCACAACCTGGATCGCAAAAGGCTAAGCATGGCGGGCAAGCAGTACGAGAAAAGTACGGGCCTGAATTTTACTCCAAAATTGGCAAAAAGGGTGGTGACACCGTAAAGGAGAAACGAGGACCCCAGTTTTATGCTGAGATTGGCAAGAAAGGCGGCGAGTCTACTAAACGTCAACAAGGCTCGGAGTTCTATTCCAAGATCGGTAAAAAAGGCGGTGAGCATGGGCGCGCCGTTGCCTCAAATAAGGAGTAGAATAGGCAAACGCAAAGAAATCTGTCGTGGTCGCTGGCTACGACAGATTTCTTTGCGTTTGCCCATTCTCAAGTATATTTCTTCAAGAATGGAGGCACATCTATTTCTTCGGCCTCTAGCGTTTCTTCGATCCCATTGCGAGGTACTTGCGGCGTTTCGTAGCGGCGACCCATGCTGCGAAGTCCTCGCAGATCTTCGAGGCTGCGCTGCGGCCGTGCCGGTGTTGTAGGCAGGCGCCCTGGAGGCAGAGGGGGCGCTACAGGTTGTCCGGCTGGCATGGACTGCGCAGGTGGGGATATTGACATCGCCAATGGTTGCTCGAGGTTACTGGCGTTGTGAGATCGTGAAGGGGGTGCATCATACGGCTTTGGAGGCATCGAGGCTGCAGAAGATGTGTGAGCTTGCTCCTTGTGAATTGCCGGAATGCGCTCGGTTGGTGATTCCTGCATCCCTGCTGCAATCAAGGTTACACGGATAGAATCTTCTAGCGCGGGATCGATGACCGCACCAAAAGTAATATCAGCGGTGTTATCAATGGCTGCGCCAATGTATTCAGCCACCTCGTTGACCTCATAGAGCGTCATGTCTTCCCCGCCACTGATATTGAAGAGGACACGCTGGGCGCCACGAATGGGCACATTGAGGAAACCGCCGGCAATAGCTTCTTCGGCTGCGCGCTGTGCGCGGTTGCGACCCTGTCCCTGCCCAATGCTCATCAATGCTGTGCCAGCCTCACGCAGTACACTACGCACATCTGCGAAATCCACATTGATCAAGCCAGGTACATTGATAACTTCAGCGATACCTTGCACGCCCTGACGCAAAACATCATCGGCAAGCTTGAAAGCATCCGCGAGGCTACGATCTCGTCCAGTGAGGGAGAGCAGGCGATCGTTGGGGACCGTAATGAGTGCATCGATTTCAGCACTCAATGCTATCAGACCTTCTTCGGCAATACGTCGACGTCTTGAACCCTCAAATGTAAACGGCAGGGTGACAATGCCAATAGTAAGCATCCCCAGTTTTTTAGCGATGGAGGCGACAACTGGAGCGCCACCGGTACCTGTACCGCCGCCCATACCAGCAGCTATGAAGACCAGGTCAGCATCACCAAGAACGTTGCGAATATCTTCTATGCTTTCGGACGCCGCACGCGCACCGGCTACTGCGTTGCCCCCAGCTCCAAGCCCTTGTGTATATTGCTGCCCCAGGCAGATACGTTCTGATGCTTCTGAGCGGGAAAGTACCTGTATATCGGTGTTCAATGCGACAAACCGCACTCCTCGCACGCGCATGTTAATCATGCGGTTCACAGCGTTCATACCTGCGCCACCGATACCAGCAACCACGATATCTACGTGGTTGGGGGCTTGTGCTTCGATGAACTGCGACTGAAAGGACACTTGAGGAGTAGAAGTCCGGGCATCATCTTCAGTATCTCGCTGCTCTCTACCTGACCACTCTGGATGTTCTTGCCAGTTGATATCCTCTTCCTCTGCCTCATGCCGGAGAACGGCCCACTGATCTTCTTGACCTGCATCCATTTCGAATCCAGGTTGATGAGTCATCCCTGATCCCGAGAGCGGGGTTTGCTCGCGTTTATTTGCACCTTCGTTAGAGTTCGATTGCACACAATCCCCTTTCTTCTCTCATCCTGCTCTACATCACACGGAACAATTGTTTCTGTATTGTCAACCCGTAATGAGAGGCGCGGCACAATCTTGGACGGCATTCTATGTGAATTGTATCAATAGTGTCAAGAGCAATAAATAACCGTGGCAGAGGCGTCGCCTCTACCACGGTTGAGTACCTGTTTACAGTTTATTCTTTCTTTAAGCTGATTCCACCCGCGGATGACTTAGCGGCCTTTTTCTCCTTCTGCATCTCTTTTTTCTGTTTGTTTGATTTAGGCGGTGCTTTCTGCATTTTTCTCTGTTCTTTGTTTGCCAAGGTACAGACCCTCCTTTGCGAACATTGATAGATCAACGTTGATACTTGTATTGTATCATAAATATTGCTGGCTCTCGCTCAATCTGCGCTCCTCAAAGGTTACCAGCGCATGCGTTATCATGCGTATGACATTACCAATATCCATGGGTTTGCGCAGTTGGTAGATCCCCCGGCGCTGGAGTTCTTCGGTAGGGAGTGCAGCGCTCATCATGATCGCTGGTACGCCGCGTATCTCCTCCATGCTCTGCAGACGGTCATAGACCTCTAACCCATTGATATCAGGCAGTCTATAGTCCAAGAGCAGAAGACAAGGTTGAATTTGTGAGGCTTCTTCCAGTGCGCGAGTTCCGTCGTGTACAACAGTTGTGTGATAAGGAGTTTGCTCATCAATAGCCTGCTGGAGGAACTCTCCGACATTTTCATCATCCTCAACGATTAGAATAGTAGCACTACGTAACGTCTGGGCAGCAGGTGGAATGACTTGCCTGGACATTTTCACTCCTTTCTCATGAAGAATCAACCAGTTTCTTGAGCGTAATAAATGTTATATTGTAGTGTAACGGACATTATGTGTATTTGGTTACGAAAATATTGAAAATTCTTAACGCACGATGGAGAGAAGCTTGTATATGATCCATCAGATAAGTGGGTACTGCTCAAGCTTCTGGATGATGACTATCTCTGGTCACTGATGACCGAGCCTAGTTATGAGGTGATCGGGAAGCATGAGCTTGAATGAGTTATTGGTTGTGAAGAGTGCGAAACCATGATTATCTCAGCCAGCTACAAAACTGACATCCCTACCTTCTATGGTGAATGGTTCATGAATCGCTTGCTAGCTGGTTATTGCAAGATGGTTAATCCTTATGGACATCAGGTCTATACAATAGATCTCACCCCAGAGAACGTAGATGGCTTCGTGTTTTGGACAAAGAATATCGGGCCGTTTCTCAAATACTTGCTCGAAGTGCAGAAAATGGGATATCCATTTGTTGTTCAGCATACGATCACGGGCTATCCACGCGAGCTAGAATTTCGAGTTATCGATCACACTCATACTATCGAGCATATGAAGGTGTTGGCTGACATGTATGGGCCTCATATTGCCGTCTGGCGCTATGATCCTATCGTCGTCTCGTCCTTGACTTCCTCTGACTGGCATCGCAACAACTTTGAAAAGCTGGCTAAATCTCTCAAAGGTACAACAGATGAAGTGGTTGTCTCGTTTGCTCAGATCTACAAGAAGACCCGGCGAAACATGGATTGGGCTGCCAGGGAGTTTGGCTTTAGTTGGAGCGAGCACGAGGCAATGATGTTAGGTCCGGTGCGGAATTTGATCAGCGAGCTGGCTGAAATCAGCAGATCTTATGGCATGCGTTTGAAGATTTGCTCACAGAAAGCCTTTCTCACACTGGGAATAACCGAAGAGGCGCGCTGCGTTGATGCAGAACGGCTCGAGAGAGTTTCCGGTAAGACAATAGCAGATAGGGTTGACCTAAGGGGCAATCGCAAGGAGTGTAGGTGTTTCGCCTCAAAGGATATTGGGGAGTATGATACCTGCCCCCATGGGTGTGTCTATTGCTATGCAGTACAGCATCGAGACCTGGCACTAAGCCGCTACAAAGAACATGATCCAACAGATGAATTTCTGTTTCCTCCCAAAGATTGCCTTCCATTGAATAAGTCGCGTGGCTGATGGTTTGACCTTGAGAAACACATGATTGGCTCTTTACTAATACGTTATTCACACCCTATTCTGTATTCCAGAGTCAGAACGTGCTTCTGGGATGATAACCAGTAGCTCTGTATCCAGATAATAAGGAAGGTAACCTATGGGATTGACGATTTTTCAGGTAGATGCATTCACAGGCAAACCATTTGCTGGCAATCCGGCGGGGGTTTGCGTTGTGCCTGAGCCACAGGATGCAGGCTGGATGCAAAACGTGGCGCGAGAGATGAATCTCTCCGAGACAGCTTTTTTGCACAAGCAGGCTGATGGCTACAATCTGCGCTGGTTTACTCCCGCGGTTGAAGTTGAACTTTGTGGACATGCTACCCTGGCGAGCGCACATGTATTGTGGGAGGCAGGATACCTGGGATCAGGTGAACAGGCACGCTTTCACACACTTAGCGGCTTGTTGACTGCTGATCGCCAGGCGGATTGGATCGAGATGAATTTCCCGGCCAAGCCAGAAGAACCGGCAATTGCGCCTGCTGGATTAATTGAGGCTCTGGGTGTTCCGGTAAAGTATGTTAGTAAAAGCCAGTATGATTACCTGGTGGAGGTTGATTCTGAAGAAACTGTGCGCAATGTTAAGCCGGACTTCAACTTATTGTCGTCAGTATCTGCGCGGGGAGTTATTGTGACCGGTCTTGCAAGTTCAAAAGAGTATGATTTTGTGTCGCGTTTCTTCGCTCCGCAAGTAGGCATCAATGAAGACCCTGTGACTGGTTCGGCGCATTGCGTTTTGAGTCCTTTTTGGAGCAAGCGACTCGGTAAGGATGAGTTGGTTGGCTACCAGGCTTCAGCGCGTGGCGGAGTGGTGAGGGTTCGCTTGAGTGGGGATCGTGTGTATCTAGGAGGGCAAGCGGTCACGGTTTTGCGAGGAGAACTGGTGTGATCGTTATACTTGACTTTTCGCAAGATGTAATGGTAGCATCTACGCATGAGAATACAATCACCACACCACTCTGAACGAAACAGATTGTCCGAGTGGGCTGTCATCATCATGAATATTCTAATGAGCCACTCGGCCGCGTAGGCGTACACGCCGGGCTTACGCGGCAGGAAATGGCGCTACCTCATGCATGTACTTACTTCTGGCTTCTTCCAGGGTAAGCGCTGGACACTGGTGAATTTCTCAACGCATTAATGTAGCTGCTTTCCTCCTTCGCTTTATTCCCCTCGGCGTGTGTCGCCGGGCACGTCTCTCCACGTTGCTGATCGGCCTGCGCCGCTGCTTGTCTTTGCTACCTGTCGTCGCATCTATCTGTGAGAGCTTGCCAACCAGCTAACCCAATTACTAGTTTTTACTATGCTGATCTAAAGACATTCATAAAAAATATTCGAAGGGAGCAACTGCAATGTCACAGGTACACGTTCAATCACTCGAAGAGGTCAAGGTAGCGGAGCCAATGGCACCCGCCAGGCATCCGGTCCCATTATGGCGCAACCGCGATTATATGCTACTCTGGTGGGGGCAGATGGTCTCCTCGGTCGGAACACGCGTTTCGATGCTGGCTTTTCCCCTACTCGTCCTTGCAATTACGCATTCGCCAGCGCAGGCGGGTCTGATTGCTGCCCTGCGAGGGTTGCCCTATGCTCTCTTTGTTCTGCCCGCTGGTGCGCTGATTGATCGCTGGAATCGCAAGCGTGTAATGATCCTATGTGATATCGGACGCGCCATAGCTTTCGGAAGCATCCCGGTCGCGCTCATACTCGGTCACCTGACGATTGCGCAACTCTACATCGTCTCACTGGTTGAGGGCACACTGTTCACCTTCTTCAATCTAGCGGAGACAGCCTGTCTGCCGCAGGTAGTAGCAAAAGAGCAACTGCCCGGTGCCGTAGCGCAAGGTGAGCTGATCGACTCTGTATCAGGATTGATTGGTCCATCGCTTGGTGGCATTCTCTATAGTATTGGACGAGTCATTCCGTTTTTGGCGGACGCAATCTCCTACGGAGTCTCGGTTCTTTCCCTTTTTTTCATCAAGTCGAAGTTCCAGGAGAAACGGGAACCCAAGCCCTTGCAATTATGGTCTGATATTAAAGAGGGCCTTTTATGGCTCTGGCATCAACCACTCATACGCTTTCTAGCGGTGCTTACCGGTGGTATCACCATGCCGGTTGTAGGCTATGCGCTCATCCTGATTGTGCTGGCACAAGGACAACATGCGTCCAGTTTTGCAATTGGCCTGATCTTTGCATGTGGAGGCATAGGTAGCATTCTCGGTTCTCTGTTAGTAGCCCCACTCGTGAAGCGTTTCAGCTTCAGCAGGCTTATGATCGGCTCTACATGGATCTGGGCGCTGACATGGTTGCTCTTTGCTATCGCGCCCAATCCATTCATGCTAGGTGTGGTAACAGCGCTCAGCTTTATCATCGTGCCAATCTACACCTCTGTCCAGTTTGGCTATCGTCTCGCGCTGATCCCGGATCACTTGCAGGGACGTGTCAATAGTGTCTTCCGCCTGATCGCCTTTGGCGGGGAACCTATCGGCCTGGCGTTGACGGGGGTACTGCTGCAAGTTATTGGACCTGTCCCGGCTGTACTTGTGCTTTTCGTGCCGCAACTCATCCTGAGCATTGCTGCGACGTTCAATAAGCATTTACGGAATGCGAAGCCCGTTGAGGAGTTAGTGTAGAAGTCTGAATCAGACCTGTCAATTCCTGGCGGGGACTTGTCCCCGCCAGGTCTTAGACGCCAGTAGAGTTGACATTTATGGTATATTACTGGTGATGCACCTGTAGCTCAATGGATAGAGCAACTGTCTTCGTTGTTCTCTCACGAGAACATTTATCGTCTGCACCCATAGCTCAGTGGATAGAGCATCTGTCTTCGGAACAGAGTGTCGGGGGTTCGAATCCCTCTGGGTGCGCCCGTGAACCCGCATTAATGGCGGGTTCTTTTTTTGCTCTTCAGAATTACAACACGATATCTAGAACGGGATGTGGACATACTCAGAAACTTGTCCTAAAAGTGGATAATAGAATACAAGTGGGTTCAGCGATGACAGATGTAACGGGAGCAATTTCTGCCACGATTCCGATTCCGGACCGTCTCTCTACGAGCCCTTTACTCGCTGCTTGATGACAATCAGGCAGCGAGGAGGGCGGAGCAGACGGTTTTTTGCATGCTCAAACATCTTGAGTAATCCATATCAAAGTGTTTCCCGTAAGTACACATAGTAGCGCTACCAGAAGCTATTTGGCAGTGCTAGAGGTAAATAAGACAATTTGTATCACCATGCTTGCTAACCAATTCAGCAAGCACATGAAAAGGAGTTATCATGAACACCATTCGTTTCGTCCCAACAAGAGTACACGGGGTCTTCGATTACATCGGAGGTATTGCTTTAATTGCATGTCCATTCATCTTTGGATTTTACAGTATGGGTGGGATAGCTGTTATCTTGCCTATTGTTTTGGGTATCGGTCTCATTCTCTACAGTCTTTTGACTGACTATGAACGTGGCATACCTGCCTTGAAATGTATCCCAATGCCTGTCCACTTGATTCTGGATTTTGTTGCTGCTGCATTTCTTGTTGCTGCACCGTTTCTGTTTGGCTTCGCGAATCAGGGCCTGAACGTCTGGTTGCCTTTTGTTGTTGCTGGTGTCGGCGTCATTCTTCTGGTCTTAGTTTCGCAGACGCATCCGCAGCAAAAGGCAGAAGCGAAGGCTGTAGCATAAGCAAAATCATTATCCGACTGGTCTCGATCAGGACATTTGTTCCCTGCTTTGCTCAGCTTTCGAAAAGCTGGGGTAAAAGATGAAATTTCTAGCGTTTCATCTTCTACCCCAGCTTGCTTTTGTAACTGGCAATAAAGCTTTATAAAGGTTGTGGTATGATTTCGATACGTACTTCTTAGTTTTTCTCTATTTTGCTCAAGATTACCTTAATATTCTTTATGAAACACAACATAAGCTAACAAGGAGGGTACATGATGCCAGACGCAGAACAAAGCAGGCTTCAGGAAGCCCATGAGAATAGTAAGCCGTGGTATCGCTGGGGGCCTTATCTAAGTGAGCGCCAATGGGGTACTGTACGTGAGGATTATTCCGTCGATGGTGATGCATGGGATTACTTCCCACATGATCACGCGCGTTCGCGCACCTATCGCTGGGGCGAGGATGGCTTGTTGGGTATTTGTGATGATCAGGTGCGCATGTGTTTTGCTCTTGCCCTGTGGAACGAGGCCGATCCAATTTTGAAAGAACGGCTCTTTGGCCTGACCAATTCTGAAGGCAACCATGGGGAGGATGTCAAAGAATATTATTTCTTTCTCGACAATACCCCAACTCATTCGTATATGAAGGCTCTGTACAAATACCCGCAGCACGCCTTTCCCTATGAAGATCTTGTCGAAACGAATCACAATCGCAGTCGTGAGGAGCCTGAATATGAATTGATCGACACGGGCGTCTTCGCGGAAAGCCGCTACTTTGACGTTACTCTTGAATATGCCAAAGTAGACCCACTTGACATCGTGATACGTATTACTGTCAGCAATCGTGGGCCAGAGGCAGCTCCGCTTCACCTGTTGCCTACGCTTTGGTTCCGCAACACCTGGATATGGGGATATGACGACCGTAGGCCTGTGCTGACTGCGGTTGCGGACGAACCAACGCAAACTGGTACGGTGCAAGAGTCTCGTCTTATTCATGCGCGGCATTATGAACTCGGTGACTACTGGCTAGCGTGTGAAGGAACGCCCGAGTTACTCTTTACCGAGAATGAGACTAATACCGAGCGGTTGTGGAGCGTTAAGAACACTACCCCGTTCGTTAAAGATGGCATTCATGAAAAGGTAGTCAAGGGTGCCCTGGGGAAAGTCAATCCGCAGGACATTGGCACCAAAGTAGCTGCCCACTACACGTGGCATATTGAGGCAGGCGCGACACAAACGGTCTTATTGCGCTTTTCAGCAAACCGGCAAGAGACGCCCTTTGAAAATGCTGGGGAGCTATTCGACATACGTATTAAAGAAGCAGATGCCTTTTACAATACTATTTGTGAGGCTCTGACCGACGATGCACGGGCTGTACAACGGCAGGCATTTGCTGGCCTGCTCTGGAGCAAACAGTTCTACACGTACGATGTCGAGAAATGGCTGCGAGGCGATCCTGCCGAACCACAACCACCGCCGCAACGTAGTCGCAATACTGGTTGGCGGCACCTCAATGGCGCTGATATCATTATTATGCCTGATACCTGGGAATATCCCTGGTTCGCAGCGTGGGACCTGGCTTTCCATTGCGTTACGATGGGCTTGATCGATATGGATTTTGCCAAGCAGCAAATACTTTTACTGCTCCACGAATGGTATATGCATCCCAATGGGCAGTTGCCGGCCTATGAATGGGCTTTTAGCGATGTCAACCCGCCCGTTCATGCCTGGTCTGCATGGCATTTGTACAAGCGAGATAAGTCCACCACAGGGAAAGGTGACTTTGACTTTCTTGAGCGTGTGTTCCACAGGCTGATGCTCAATTTTACCTGGTGGGTCAATCGTAAAGATGCGGGGGATAATAATATTTTTGAAGGTGGATTCCTGGGGCTGGATAACATTGGTGTGTTTGATCGCAATATGACCTTGCCGGATGGCATGCTGCTGGAACAAACGGATGGCACCGCCTGGATGGGTCTGTACTGTTTGACCATGTTGAGGATGGCGATGGAACTGGCGACCATCAACCATGTGTATGTGGATATGGCGACCAAGTTTTTCGAGCATTTCATGTACATCGCTGATGCTATCAACGGTACTGCAATCGGGGATAGCGGATTGTGGGACGACGAGGATCAGTTTTTTTACGATCGCATTTCTACACCAGATGGCAGGAAATTACCCCTGAAATTGCGCACACTGGTTGGTTTCATTCCACTCCTGGCGGTTGAGACCTTTGAACGAGAGATACTGGATGCTCTTCCTGAACTCAATGAGCGTCTGCAATGGTTTGTGGAAAATCGTCCCTACTTGCCGCATTTGATTGCGACCTGGCAGGATGTCAAAGGAGACGAGGGACAAACGTTCAGAAGGCTCGCATTAGTGCGCGGTTCACGGCTGAAAAGTCTTCTCAAGTGGATGCTCGATCCACAGGAGTTTCTCAGTGACTACGGGATTCGCTCGCTCAGCAAACATTATGCTGTGCAGCCCTACGAACTACATATACAATATGGGGACTTTACCGTGAAATACGATCCCGCCGAATCAAGTACAGGAGCTTTTGGTGGGAATTCCAACTGGCGAGGTCCTATCTGGTTCCCAATAAACTATCTGTTAGTGGAGGCGCTCGAGAAATATCACCAGTTCTATGGTGATGAATTTCAGGTCGAGGATCCCACTGGTTCTGGCACTAACCTGAACCTCGAACAGGTGGCAGTTGAACTTTCACGGCGTCTTACAAACATCTTCTTACGTGATGCACAGGGACATCGACCTGTATTTGGCACCAACATGACGTTCCAAAATGATCCGTACTGGCGCGATCACATCCTGTTCTACGAGTATTTTCATGGTGATAATGGGCGCGGCGTTGGCGCCAGCCACCAGACTGGCTGGACAGCTCTTGTAGCGAATTTGCTTGAGCGGACATGGAAAGTAGAGGATTAATGAGGGCCTGACCTGACAAGTTTCGCTGCAATATTTCCAGGCTTAGCTTAAAAGAACTCTGCTTTATTGGCAGAGTTCTTCTTTTCGTGGAAGAAAGAAGTGTATTTGGATTTGTCTCCAAAAATCACTCACAGGAGTGATGTATATAGAACCATTTGATCTTTGTACCTACTCTATGTAAGGGGTAAGTGGGATAGAAATGAACCGTTCTACATGGATTGCGACTATACAGGAGTAAACCTGCAAAATTAATAGTCAAAGATGAGCTGAATCTTAGTACAAGCAATATTCAGCTCAGAAAGGAGGGAGAAGCATGGCTGTCGATAATCGCGTTGAAATGCGAGCCAGCCGCTACTACATTCCAGAACCTGGGCTCGCCAGATTTTTGTTTGGGGACACCAGATTTGCCTGGTTCTGGCTCATCGTGCGCCTCTATGTCGGTTATCAATGGCTGGCTGCCGGTTGGGAAAAGCTGTTCGGATTCTCGATTAATTACGACTCATTTGGTCAGCCCATCAAAGGCGGCGCCTGGGTCTTCAATAATCATACTGGCGCGGCTATTCAAGGCTTCGTCAAAGGGGCGCTCACAAAAACCAGTGGGCCATTTCCAGATGTTTACGGTTGGTACGCCTGGTTCTTGCAGCACGTTGTCTTACCCAACTCAGCAACTTTCGCGTACATAATCACCTTTGGTGAGGTGCTAGTTGGGCTTGCCCTGATTCTGGGATTCTTGACGGGCATAGCTGCCTTCTTTGGGATAGTCATGAACGTGAACTACCTGCTTGCCGGTACGGTAAGCACCAACCCGGTACTGGCCATTCTAGGTTCGTTGATAATGTTAGCGTGGCGCATTGCTGGATATTATGGCTTAGATCATTGGCTGCTTCCGCTGCTTGGTACTCCCTGGTCGGAAGGTCAACTCAGGAGAAGGAGAGCCAGAGTCGAAGCCGCCAGGAAACCGCCACTACCAGTAGAGGCAACTCCTGAGCCCGAGTCCCAACCTGTAGATGAGACCAGGGTAACCTCAGAATAGGAACGGGTTCTCGATCAAGAACAGAGGAGTACAGAGATCTCGCATAGAGATGCGGCCCACTTGCGGGCCGCATCTCTTCTTGTAACAACGAGGTACGATAGACCTTGTTGGCAGGAAAGAATACTGACAGGCGTTAGTCAAAAATTTAACCATTTCATAACCGAATCACAACCCTCTTACCATTGCCATGTCCATGGCTTTCTTCGATAATCGAATCGGTAAATTCCGTCCCATTTTACGAGGCAAATCAGACCTTTTTCTGTCACACGGCGCAGTAGACGTCAAAGACGCTTGCAGTTCTCATTATCAGAAAGAAGGGTATGACATGCGTAAATCCTCTCTGGCGTATCTCGCGGTGACGTTGCTCACCCTGCTCGCCTTTATTCCCACGTTCGTGTTTGCACACGCACGCGTAGCTACGGTTGACCCGGGTGTAGGCAACATTCCGCAGGGAACCCAGTCCAACACAGCCTACGCCAAAAGTTTCGCAGCTAATAGTGTGACGAATGTGTTTGCGACCACGCAGAAGACCAGTTGCTACACACCAGAGGTGCCATACTTCACCAACATCGGCCCCAACGATGGCTATAGTGGCGAATCGCTTTGCAATGGTGCTGCAAACACTGGCGAGAACCTCGGTCCCTATCCCACCCAGGTGGGGAGCAATCCCGGCTATCCTGCTACGACTCCCATGCTGGTCAAAGATCACTCGGAATCCGATATCCGCGTCGACCCCAATAACCCTAACCACCTGATCGCCTCTTCCAAGTGGTTCGTCAGCCCTGAGGGTTACAACCACCTGCTTGGATTCTACGAGTCCTTTGATGACGGCAAGACCTGGAGCGTCCAGGGGCACATCCCCGGCTATGAAGGCTGGACCGATAACACCGACCCGGTCGGCGCCTTCGATGGCTTCGGGAACTACTATGAGTTGATACTGTCCTACCAGTTCTTCTACAACGCCGACGGGACCCATAACATCCAGATCAATCCGACCCGGGAGCCGAACCCGGCTCACCCGGCCGAGGTTATCTCTGTTGCGGTGCGCCCCCATGGCGCGACGACTGCGACGAAATGGATCACGACCCACAACAGCCATCCGGACTACGTCGCCACATACGATAGCGTGGGCCGTGAGCCGGACAAGCAGTGGATCACCATCGACACTAATCCGGCCAGCCCGTTCTACAACCGCATCTACGCGATGTGGGTCGTCTTCACCGGCCCACTCACTGCTCAGCCGCTCGTGTCGTACGCACAGGCGCGTCCGGATGGAACGCACACCGACTGGTCGGCTCCCATCCGGCTGCCGGAGGTCTCGGCTACCCCGACCGGCGCCACCTACTTGCTGCCGCATGTCACGCCTGATGGGACGGTCTACACGACCCTAACAACGACCAAGCCAGAGAAGAAGTTTAGCTTCGACAAGATCGCGCTCGATCGGTCCACCGACGGCGGGGTCACCTGGACGACCGTCTCGACGGTCGCCGATGACATCGCCGCACCGCCGCTGATCTACCCGAACACGACCTTCAGAGATGGGATTGAGAATACCTTCGCAGTCGGCAACCACCTGTCTGCACAAGGTCACTACCCGCTCTACGTGTCCTGGGAAGACTTCAGCGCAGGTGTGGATAACATTATGCTCTCCGCCTCCTATGATGGCGGTCTCACGTGGAGTTCTCCTATTCAGGTCAACGATAATGCGTCGCCGGTCGATGAGGTCCAGCCCAACCTGACCGTCGCGGCCAACAGGACTGTGAGTGTGGCCTTTTACGATCGTCGCCTCAGTTGTCCCGCTGCTGGAACTGCCGAAGCTGCTGGAGCAGGCATCGCCCTTGACCAGGTTAACCCCAATTATTCGGGCAGCCTGCCTCCGTATGGGGCCACCAACTACTGCATCAACGCCAGTGTGCAGTTCTACAGCGCCACCCTAGTGCCAGTGGGGCACAACATCCGGCTGACTCAGCACACCTGGGACCCGCAGTTGAATTCGCCGCACCCAGGAAGCGCCTTTGGTCTTGAGACGTTTATTGGCGACTACTTTGGCAACACGACGAGCGGGTCAACGAACATATCGAGCTTCGTGAGCACATATAACGATGGCACGAATCCTGACAACCGGCAGCAGCAAGTCATTGCTACGGTTGCCATCCCGTAACCGCTCATTACGTAGGAGAACCGGGAGATTCTCCTACGTACTCCATCTAGAGCGTCCTGTGCCTTGTAACTTTACACCAACCCCTTGCTGACGCATAATTCTGCATTCAAAATCGAGCCCCCAGCAGCTCCACGTATCGTATTGTGTCCGAGCAAGACAAATTTATAACTAAGAATAGGGCAGGGCCGTAGCCGCCCTATTGTGACCGACATACCATTCCCTGCGTCGCGATCGAGTAAAGTTTGAGGACGATTGGGTTCGTTGCGGTAGATCAAAGCTTGCTCTGGAGCGCTAGGTAACTTGAGCGGTTGCGCATCAAAAGTATAATTTTGCCATGCTGCGATGACTTCTTCCGGACTGGCATTTGATCCTAATTCAACGCTTACGCATTCCAGGTGCCCTTCGCGAGTGGCAACACGGTTGCATTGCGCACTAACAACCATTGGCGCATCGGTGAACCCCCGACCCTCCTGCCATGTTCCAAGCATTTTGCGTGTCTCACTTTCCACTTTCTCTTCTTCTCCGCTAATATAGGGAATAGCATTATCGAGAATATCGTAGGAGGGTAGCCCTGGATACCCGGCGCCTGAGATAGCTTGCAACGTTGTCACTATCACTTTACGCACGCCAAACGCTTCGTGAAGTGGCTTGAGCGCCATCACGAGCGGCGTTGCTGAGCAATTTGCATTGGTGACAATGCAACCAGACCAACCACGTTTTTTACGCTGTTGCACAATTGCCAATGCATGGTCAGCGTTTACTTCTGGGATGAGCAACGGCACATCATCTTGCATGCGGTAATTTTTTGCATTACTGAAGACCGCGATACCGGCACTGGCAAAAGAGGCTTCGATCTCGCCAGCCACCTCCGCGGGCAGCGCTGAAAAAGCGATGGTTACACTGACGGGCAGCGCTTCTGGATCGCAGGACATGACAGGAAGCGAAGCGGCAGAGGCAGGCAGATCACTGCTGGACAAGCGCCACCTTGCTACTTCAGCATAGGTACGTCCCTCGTGTTGATCTGATGCAGCAAGTGCAACCAGTTCGAACCAGGGGTGCTCCTGAAGTAGCTCGATGAAACGTTGGCCGACCATGCCGGTTGCGCCAAGAACAGCGACTGGAATACGTTTTTGGATATGCATGATATCTTTCCTACTCCTTTCAGCTTGCCTGACTGCGTAGCAGTAGACGCGCAGCGTCGTTGCAGAGATGCTCTCAAGCTTCGCCAGCGTCGTTGGCAAGCTGGGTGAGAGACATTCCTAACGGGCCTCTCGCCGCTTTTCTTGCGTTCCATGGCGTACCAATGGGATCACAGGGGCGATCAGGTCGCGATGCAAGCAACGCAAAGCGCGCTCACTATCTTGATCTTCAACAATCAAGATAACGCCCGATTCTGATGCGCCCTGCGTTACAACCGGGATGCGTTCACGTGCAAGCGCGGTTATAGCGCGAGCAGGACTCATAGGATCAGCTGAGAAACCAGAGCCGATACAGGCACAAGCGGCTAATCCACGTGTACAAATGACACGCCAGGTTCCCATATCATGCTGTAAGAGCGCCAGAACAGAATCGGCGGCCTGCTCTTCGACCATAAATGAAAGATGATAGCCGGATGATGAACAAATGGCAACGGGCGCTGCTCCTGCGCGAGATGCCAGGGCGAATACCTGCCCTGCGTTTTCTGGCGCGCCAAACATATCCGTATTTTCGACCGTAATCAGTGCCAGTCGGTGGCGTACAGTAATCGCTGCTGCTGCACTGCGTTGCGTCCTTTCTGGTCCAACTACTGTGCCACGAGAATGTGGACGGAACGTATTGCGTACACGAACTGGTATGTTGCGGTGCGCAATGGGAATGAGCGTTCGCGGGTGGAGCACTTTGGCCCCGAACCATGATAAGCGGGCTGCCTCTGCGTAGGAGAGCCGGGGCAGCAGACGAGCATTTGCTACTATGCGTGGATCAGCAGATAGCACGCCGTCAACATCTGTATAAATGGTCACCTCAGTACAATCTAGCGCAGCTCCAATGACCGTAGCGGAATAGTCTGAACCGTTACGCCCCAGTGTCGTCACGAAACCTGTAGTCGTGCGACCAATGAAGCCTGGCATAACCGGCACGATGCGACTCTCAATGAAGGGATAAGCAAGCTTCTGAGCATTTAGCTGCGTCTCTTCTGTCAGAGGTTCGGCGCCGATCACAGTCCCTAAGGGTTGGTGTGTTTCACTCTGTGGACGTGTGGTAATAATCGCTTCTTCACGTATTGGAACTGCATCGACACCACTATTACGAACAGCAGCAGCCAATAGTAGGACAGAAAATCGCTCGCCCCAGGCAGCTACGGCTGCTGTTCTTAGAGGTATCTCGTGTGTACGTGCTTTAGTAGCGCTTGAATGCAATTCGGTTATGTCTTGCTTCAGCGCAGTACATGCTGTTTCCAGGTCCTGAACTAGCTGACTATACCGGTCTTCATGTTTCAGTAGAAGGTTCTCAGCTGCTTCAAGGTGCTTCTGCTTGAGTGCATTTTGTTCGGCCTCGCAGTGCTGGTGTTCGCCAGTACATGCGAGGCGTGCGATATGGAGTAACTGATCGGTCACATCTGCCATAGCCGAGACGACTACGACAGGGAAGTCCTCTCCGCTGTCGTGTACCTTATGCGCGATGATAGTTGCTACACGGCGTATGCGTTCGCCGCTACCAACAGAAGTTCCTCCAAATTTTATGATTTGTACATTGGTTTCCATAAGATTTCTCCGGTATGAATATAGATTGCATAGATTTTAAGGTGGGAGGCGCAGAGGGCGATCATCCCACCACGAGAGTCCCCCTACAATGACTATAAACGAGTCATTAGCCGCCGCGTATCATTAGTAAGCCAGATGCCTCTCCACTCCCGCTCCTACGCGGTGACCGGTTCGCTTGCCTTGAGGGTTGCGGCCCTCAGGGCCTGATCCAGGTCGTCGATCAAGTCATCGACCGTTTCCAGGCCAACGGATAAGCGAACGAAATCGGGTGTGACACCTGTTTCGAACTGCTCATCGGGTGTCAACTGTGAATGAGTTGTGCTGGCTGGATGGATGATCAGCGACTTGGCATCTCCCACGTTAGCCAGGTGCGAGAATAACTCAACGTGACGGATAAGCTGTTTGCCGGCCTCCAGACCACCCTTAATGCCGAAACCGAGAATGGCTCCATACCCGTGTGTATGGTACTTCGCTGCAAGCTCATACTGTGGATGACTCTTCAGGCCAGGATAGCTTACCCAATTGACAGAAGGATGCCCTTCAAGGAACTCTGCGATGCGTAGCGCGTTTTGACTATGGCGCTCCATGCGCAATGGCAGCGTTTCCAGACCTTGCAGGAATAGGAAGGAGTTGAGTGGAGCGATGGCCGGGCCAATATCACGCAACAACTGTACTCGCGCTTTGATAATGTAAGCCAGCGACCCTAGCGCTTCAACATAACGCAAACCATGATAGGAAAGATCAGGCTCGATGAATGAAGGGAAGCGTCCACTCGTCCAATCGAACTTGCCACTATCCACAATTACGCCGCCGATGGCGGTACCATGCCCACCAATGAACTTGGTGGCTGAGTGGATAACGATATCACAGCCATACTTGAAAGGTTGCACCAGGTACGGGGTAGGCAGTGTGTTATCGAGGATAAGTGGAAGGCCATTTTCATGTGCGATATCTGCTACAGCCTGTATATCCACGGTGTCCAGGCGTGGGTTGCCGACTGTCTCAGCGAAAATTGCTTTGGTGCGCTCGTTGATGGCGGGACGAAAGTTCTCTGGATCACGGCCATCCACGAATCGAACTGTGATGCCTAGCTTGGGAAGCGTATAGTGGAACAGATTATAGGTGCCACCATACAGACTGGCCGAAGTCACGATTTCGTCACCTGCCCCGGCGATGTTGAGAATGGCCAGCGTTTCAGCAGACTGGCCGGAAGCTGTCGCTAGTGCTCCAACGCCTCCTTCTAGAGCTGCTATACGGCGTTCAAAGGCATCCTGTGTGGGATTCATGATACGCGTATAGATGTTTCCAAACTGCCTGAGCCCGAAGAGGTCCGCGGCGTGTTCGGGACTATCAAAGACATACGAGGTTGTCTGATAGATGGGAACGGCGCGAGCGTTGGTTGCGCTGTCCGCTGTTTCCTGGCCTGCGTGCAAGGATAACGTTTCAAAGCCATACGTACGATTACTGTTGAGTGCCATAAATGTGTTTACTCCTTAATCAAATGTAACGCATTGGTCATCTGCTTCCATTCCTTTAGGAAGGCATCATGACCGTGCGGAGAATCGAGCTCCGCATAGATCGCATCACCGCCTGCAGCCCGCACCTGGTCAGCTAACCAGCGCACGCGCGCCGCGGGAAAAAGAAAATCCGAACGGATTCCAATGAAGAGAGCTTTGCTGCGTATGCGGCTCAGCGCTTCTTCGAGTGAGAGATAACTCTCACTCACGTTGTACAAATCCATCGCCCGGCTGATATAGAGATAGCTATTTGCGTCGAAACGCTTGACCAGGGATTCGCCCTGGTAATAAAGGTAACCCTCTACATCAAAACGCTCACTTAGATCGGTGAAGCCGCTTGGAGCAGTCACGTTTTGCTTCCGGGCAGGTTGACGAGCAAAACGCAGCTCCATGCTTTCCTCACTCTGATAGGTAATCATTGCCAGCATGCGCGCGATGGATAACCCGCTATTAGGGCCTTGTCCGGGCGAGTAATCGCCGCCTTGCCAGAGCGGATCGGCCAGAATGGCCTGTCGTCCAACTTCGCTGAATGCGATTGCTTGCGCAGTGAGTGCTGCTGTTGCTGCGACTACAATCACTTTTTGTATCAGTTCAGGATAGGCTACGGCCCATTCCAAAGCCTGTTGTCCGCCAATCGAACCGCCAGCAACCATGGCGATCTGGCGTACTCCAAGATGATCGATCAACCTGCGCTGCGCTTCCACCATATCTCGAATGGTGATTACGGGAAAACGCATGCCATACGGTCGCCCGGTGTTGGGATCGATCGATGAAGGGCCAGTACTGCCATAGCAACTTCCCAGGATATTCGAGCAGATAACAAAGTAGCGCGAAGTGTCGAAGAATCTGCCCGGCCCGATGAGCGGATTCCACCATGCTACTTTTGTATCGTCAGGGCGTTCGGCGTCGTGCGCATGTGAACTGCCGGTGAGAGCATGAGTAATCAGAATGGCGTTATCGCCCTCAGCGTTGAGTTTGCCCCATGCTTCATATGCCACTGTTACGGGGCCAAATTGTCCACCACGTTGTAATGGCAGCGAATCAAAGGTGTACAGGTGTACCTGGTTTGACGTTTTGGTACGTGTAGTGGTCACAACTTCGTGGTCCAACTGTGTCACCATCGCCACTCCTTTCATTAGCCCTTTCCCGTGCTTCAAAGGGAGATTTTCGAGAACCCGCTTCTGCACTCCCCTTCTCGACCTGAAAATGAAAACAAAAACCCCTCACCCTGGCAGGGGCGAGGGGTAAACGATCTTCGCGATACCACCCTGGTTCATTGACGCTTCACAGCGCCAACCTCTACGAGTGTCAAGAGAAACACACGTTTCTCTTGACACTCTAGCCTGTAACGGGGCTAACCGGCACAGTCTACATACCTATCAACCAGGCGTTCAACTTGCAGCTCCGAGGTCATATTCAACGCCGGTGCGGCGCTGGCATCTCAGCATCACCAACTCTCTGTAGCCGTCCGTGACGTTTACTCGTCCTCATCATTGTTGTTACATCGTAGGGCACCTTAAAAGATTACCCGTTGAAAAAGTACACTATATACGCAGGCAACAAAAAACCCCTGCATCTCAGGGGTTTAGCTGCGTCGCTTTTCCCCTCATCTTGCGGAATACTCCGCCGGAATTGGCACCCTTCCTGCATCGTTGCAGGTGGGTTGTCGGGTTTCATCGGGCCGTTTCCCTCCACCCCTCTTGATGAGAGCAGATATTGCTGCGTATGTTAAATTGTAAGGGTACTTCTTATTTGTAAGTAAGTATACGAAGAAATACACGTAAAGTCAAGGTTTTTGAGAAAGAAGCAAGATATGAAGCAACTTCGTCTCTCACTTGTGGGCTTTGGCGTTGTTGGCCAGGGATTCGCCGAGCTACTAACGACTAAACATACATATCTGAAGCAACATTATGGAGTGGATATAACACTGGTCGGAGTTGCTAACGCTCGTCACGGCTTCATTTATCGTCAAGAAGGGCTACATATTCCCACATTGTTGGAACTCACAGCAAAGCACCGTCCTCTAACAGATTATCCAGGGATAACACATTGGGATAGTGCATTGGATGGGCTACAAGCTACCAATGCAGACATACTTGTTGAGGTAACTCCTACGAATTTGCGTGATGCAGAACCAGGCATGAGCCATATTCGCCTGGCGCTCTCGAAAGATATGCACGTGGTGACAGCGAATAAGGGGCCTGCTGCCCTGGCTGCAACCGAACTGATTTCACTGGCTCATCAACATGGAACACAGTTACGTATGGAGTCAACAGTGATGGCGGGTACTCCAGTTATTAGCACGATTCGGGAAGGCATGGCTGGAGTGCGAGTATATGCCATACGAGGTATATTGAATGGTACCACAAACTATATTTTGAGTGCGATAGCTTCCGGCCGTGATTATACTGAAGCGCTGGCCGATGCGCAAGCGCGGGGATATGCTGAAACAGACCCGACTGCCGATGTTGAGGGCTACGACGCAGTAGCCAAGACCCTCATATTAGCAGCACTGGTATTCGGTTACACGCTTAAACCAGGGCAAGTGGTACGCCAGGGCATCACAGCAATTACCCGGGAACAAATTCAAGCAGCGCGTGAGCAGGATAAAAGGATCAAGCTCATTGCTTCATTACGTTTGCTATCAGATCATGACGGACGAGAGGATACGCTTGAGGCCCGTGTTGAGCCAACCGTATTGCCCCTGACTGATCCCCTGGCTCGCGTTGATGGTGTAATCAATGCGCTCACCATTCATTCAGATACGCTCTCTGAAGTGACGATCATAGGGCAGGGGGCGGGGCGCGTACAAACGGGCCAGGGATTGTTGGCGGATGTACTCGCGTGCGTCCGATAGGAAGATCAGTTTCGCTTGGAGTTCAAGGTTTCCTGGCGCCCGCAAGGGGCGCCACTACATTTCTCACTCGGAACCACCTAAATGTAGTGGCGCCCCTTGCGGGCGCCAGGAATGTGGTTTACATGACTATAAACGTATGAAAACTTGTGTACTGTTTGAACAGGGGTTGACAAACAAAGAGTAAGTAGTGTATCCTCAAGTACAACGAACGATATAGAGGACTCCAGCGAGGTTGCTGTTGAGAGTCTCTATATGACCTTCATAACAAGAATGAATGAAACAGATCAAACTTTGGAGCAGCAGGATGTCAGCAACGTGGAGCGCAACGACACAGCCAGCAATGTTCGCTGGTAAAGACCGCGCGAAGCGTATGCCCTTTGGAATGCACCCTATGTGTATGGCAACTGCTGCAACTGCCAGCATCATGATTATCGGAACCGGCGTATTCACGTCGGTTTCTTTGTTTGTGCTGCTACTCATCGCCAGCTTTCTACTCCTTGTAAGCCTTTTGGTACTTATTAGCCTCACCCTTAGCGGCCTTACCAGACTTGTAATTGTAGGTCTGGTAGGGCTTACGGAGGGGCTAGTCCCCAGCGCGGCACAGGGAGATTAAAGGAAGCAACGGCGCGACCATTACAAAGTAGGTAACCTGACAACGAGGACCTCCCGGTTCGGATGGTTCTCGTTTTTTTATTGTCTTTATTTATGTTTATTGCAAGGAGGAGCTATGTACGTAGCTGCAACGATCACTCAAAAGCCAGAGGGAGCAACACTTTACCAGGCTCATCGAACCACTGAGGCCATGGAGGCACGCGAACTGACAGGCAGTCAAATTCTCTGTGAGGCGTTGATGCGCGAAGGTGTCGAGCTGATGTATGGCTACCCTGGCGGCGCTATCATGCCGTTCTATGATGCGCTTACCTCCTATCCGGCTTTGCATCATGTACTGGTGCGACACGAACAGGCGGCGGCACACGCTGCGGATGGCTACGCTCGCGCAACAGGCAAGGTTGGCGTGTGTGTAGCCACGAGCGGCCCGGGCGCTACAAATCTTGTGACAGGGCTGGCCACAGCATACATGGATTCCACACCGGTCGTAGCCATCACAGGCCAGGTAGCGCGGCCCTTTATCGGGCGTGATGCCTTCCAGGAGACAGATATACTGGGCGTCACGCAGCCGATCACCAAACACAATTTTCTGGTACAGCGAGTTGAAGACCTGGCGGACATTGTACATGAGGCGTTCAGACTTGCTCGCGGAGGCCGTCCTGGGCCTGTGGTTATTGACATTCCAAAGGATGTGCAATTTAGCAAAACACAGTATCGCGCCTCAGCATCGATCAGCTCGATTGAGCATTTTCGTACTTCACGTGTCTTGCATCCTTCGGCGGAAGCCATTGACAAGGCTGCAGAATTGATTGGGGGCGCGCAACGCCCGCTGATTATGTCAGGCCATGGCGTGATCCTGGCGAATGCGTATGCGGAACTACGCGCCTTTGCGGAGAAGACCAATATACCTGTGATTACCACGCTTCTCGGCCTCAGCGCTTTTCCAGAGACACATCCCTTAGCTATAGGTATGCCTGGGATGCATGGTCCAGCGCATGTCAATCGTGCTATAGGCACATCCGATCTGATTATCGGTGTCGGGCTGCGTTTCGATGACCGCGTGACCGGCAAGGTGAGTGAATTTGCCCCACATGCCCGCTTTATTCATATTGATATCGACCCCTCAGAAATGCATAAAGTCAAATGCGCGGCTGTGCCGATTGTGGCTGATGCTAAAGAAGCCCTGGCATGCCTTATCGAGGCGGTCGAGCCAGGTAACCATTGCGCATGGATGAATGAAGTGCGCAATTGGGAGGCTGAGAACGACGAGCGTAGCGCGAGCATTCAACGCAACCAGGAGTATCCCGATCCAACAAGTATCCTGGAGGCGATACGCGCAGAAACGAATGATGAAGCCATCATCGTTACTGATGTCGGACAGCATCAGATGTGGACAGCACGCCATTACACCTGGACACGTCCCAACAGTCACATTACCTCGGGTGGCCTTGGCACCATGGGTTTTGCCCTCCCTGCTGCAATGGGCGTCAAGATGGGCATACCGGACGCGACGGTGTGGGTTGTGGCCGGTGACGGGGGCATTCAGATGAACATTCAAGAACTGGCCACCCTGAAACAGGAAGGAATCACCGTGAAAGTGGCGATCATGAACAATGGCTATCTGGGAATGGTGCGCCAGTGGCAACATTTCTTCCACAACGGTAACTACTCTGAGACGCCGATTACCGGTCCTGACTATGTCAAGTTAGCCGAAGCCTATGGATTGACCGGCATGCAGGTCACGAAGCGTGAAGACGTGGAGACAGCAGTGCGTAAAGCCATGGAAACGGAAGGAACCGTGATCATTGATTTCGTGATCGAGTCGGAGGCGAATGTGTATCCGATGGTTGCTCCTGGAGCGGCTATTACGAACATGATTGAAGAGAAGCCACAGGAGAGCACAAACCATGACTGACCAAACCCAACAGGGCGGGGCTGTAGGGGCGGGGCTTACCCCGCCCTGGCCTCCTATTGAACGATCAGGTCAGTCTGATGCCCCACCAGGCGCTGCACGGTCTCATACAATCGTCGTGCTTGCAAATGACCGGCATGGAGCGCTTGATCGCATTATTAACATACTTCGTCGCCGTCGCGCCAAAATGCAAGCGTTTGCAATTGGTCGTAACGAACTGCCAGATATGGTGCGTATCACGATAGTGATGGATGACTCTGAAGTGGGAGTAGAGCAGTTAGTTGAACAACTACGCAAGATTGTTGATGTTCAACATGTCGCAAACCTGTCATCAGAACAAATGGTTGCCCGCGAACTTGCGTTGATTAAAGTCAACAGCGCTGAATCGCAGCAAGCCGGTGAAATTATTGAGCTGGGACATCTTTTCGGCGCACACGTGGTTGATGTAACACCACAGACGGTCACCCTGGAAGTGACGGGGAGCAAAGAAAAGGTAGAAAAGCTGGTGAACCGCTTACAAAGCTATGGTATTCGTGAACTCGCTCGCACCGGTTGCGTAGCGATGACACGTGGAATTGTAGAGAGTTGATTTATCGAACTCGTACCCCTGATTTATCGGGGGGCGAGCGAAGCGAGGCATATAGGGATGTAATGGATTGCGTCCCGGAAAGGAAACATGTTTATGGCAAATATCTTTTATGATGCGGATGCTAACCTTGAACTCATCCAGCACAAGCGAGTAGCAGTTATTGGTTACGGAAGCCAGGGCCATGCTCATGCGCTCAACATGCAGGATGCTGGCTGTAATGTAGTTGTGGGTCTACCTATAGGAAGCAAGAGCCGTCAGAAAGCGGAGGCAAATGGCATACGGGTCATGACACCGGCCGATGCTGCAGAGCAGGCGGATGTCATCATGATCTTGATACCCGATCAGCATCACAAGGAAGTGTTTGAGCGTGATATTCGACCTGGTCTGGCTCCGGGCAAAATGCTAATGACCGCGCACGGCTTTAGCCTGCATTACTCGCAGATCGTACCCCCGGCAGATGTTGATGTCGCGATGGTCGCGCCTAAAAGCCCCGGCCATATGCTACGCCGCCTCTATACAGAGGGCGTAGGTGTGCCCGCGCTGTGGGCGGTGTACCAGGATGCGACTGGCAACGCTGAAACAATAACGCTGGCGTATGCGCGTGCCATCGGCTGCACGCGCGCGGGCGTGTTGAAAACTACGATTGCCGAAGAGACCGAGACCGACCTCTTTGGTGAGCAGGCAGTTCTCTGTGGAGGTATCACTTCGTTAATCCGCGCAGGTTTTGAGACTCTGGTAGAGGCAGGTTATCAGCCAGAAGTCGCGTACTTTGAATGCATGCATGAGATGAAACTGATCGTTGACCTGATGTACCAGGGCGGCATGAGCTATATGCGCTACTCCATTAGCGATACCGCCGAGTTCGGCGATTACGTTTCTGGTCCGCGCATCATCGATGCGCGGGCACGCGACGAGATGCGCAGGATACTGCATGAAATCCAGGATGGAACGTTTGCTACGCGCTGGATCCTTGAGAACCAGGCTGGTCGTCCTAGTTTTCAAGCGATGCGCCGGTCTAATGCTCAGCACCAGATTGAACAAGTTGGTAGTGAACTGCGCGCCATGATGCCATGGCTGAACGCGGGAAATAAGAAACAGGAAATTGCAGAAGAGGCCGGCGGGCGAGGATAAACCTCGCCCGGCCCGGTTGGGGTGACACTTGTCGTCCGATTCAAGGAGGAATAAAAACATGGCAGACCCTGTGGTAAGGTCTCTTATGCAGCTTGCCAACGACGCTAGCGCGTCTACTGCTGCGCAGTCAGGCAAGCTGCAAGGAGTAATTCGAATTTTTGATACCACTTTACGAGATGGAGAACAGTCCCCTGGAGCTACTATGACCACCGAGGAGAAGATTCAGGTTGCACAGCAACTTGTACGCCTCAACGTGGATATCATCGAGGCAGGCTTCCCGGCAGCTTCTCCCGGTGATCTGCTAGCGGTTAGAGAGATTGCGCGAACCACTCGCGGTCATGACGTCGCTATCGCTGGACTTGCGCGAGCCAGCGTCAGCGATATCGATGCAGCGTGGGAAGCGGTTTGTGATGCTGAACGGCCAGTCATCCACGTGTTTCTCGCAACCTCCGACATTCACCTCAAGCATAAGTTTAAGATCGATCGCGAGGAAGCGCTCCAACGAGTCAAAACTATGGTGACATATGCGCGCAACCTTTGCCCGACCATTGAGTTTTCCGCAGAAGACGCCACTCGTAGCGATTGGGACTATCTCTGCCGTGTTTTTGAAACGGCCATCGCGTCAGGTGCTACAACTATCAACGTACCTGATACGGTAGGGTACACATCGCCGCAAGAATATGAAGCGCTGTTCCATTACCTGCGCAATCGCGTACCAGGTATCGAAGATGTAGTCTTGAGCGCTCACTGCCACAACGATCTTGGCATGGCAACAGCGAATACATTGGCTGCCATCAAGGCCGGAGCGAGGCAAGTCGAGGTTACCATCAATGGTCTAGGTGAGCGAGCGGGGAACACGGCTATGGAAGAAGTTGTAATGGCTTTGCGTACGCGACCGGACTACTTTGGCAATGTTACAACACGCGTCAACACGCAGGAGTTTCTGGCGGCAAGTCAACTGGTGAGCCGGCTCACAGGTATCCCAGTGCAGCCCAACAAAGCCATCGTTGGCGCAAATGCTTTCGCACACGAAGCTGGCATTCACCAGGATGGCATGTTGAAAAATCCACTGACCTACGAGATCATGACTCCCCAGTCTGTCGGCTGGTCTAATACCAAACTCGTCATGGGCAAACACTCTGGACGGCATGGCCTGGATGCACGATTGCGACAGTTGGGCCATAAGCTCGATGCACAGCATCTCAAAGTTGCCTACAGCCGTTTTATCGCCCTGGCCGATACCCAGAAACGTATCACCGATGCTGACCTGCTTTATATCGTCGAGAGTGGTATGGAAACACCGGCCGCTATCTGATCGAAGCAATCCGGTCATCCGTAGGGTGCGATTGTTCGCGCCCATCGCCGCTTGATCGGCCCCTACAAGTAAATATAATGTAGACCCCCGATTTATCGGGGGACGCGCGAAGCGAGGAGAAATTGTGTGACTCAGACTGAAGCCACCGCATCACAACAAAATAGTCGACCAGAGAAGGCAGAAGCGCCTAAAATTCCTGTACTCAGCCCTGATGAAGGCTACGCGTACTTCGAGGGGCGGATTGTACCGATGAGCGAGGCCAAAGTGAGCGTCGCGACCCACGCGTTGCATTATGGCACAGCTTGCTTCGAAGGCATACGCGGCTACTGGAATGAGCAGCAGCAACAATTGTACTTGCTCAAATTGCGTGAACATTTTGAGCGCATGGCCGACTCATGGAATGTCATACGCATGAATCCGAAAGAGTCGATTGACGACCTGTGCCGAATCACGGTTGAGCTTGTGAAAAAACATGGCTATCGCCAGGATGTCTATGTGCGTCCCCTGGCATATAAGTCATCGCGTACGATTAAACTGACGCTCAGCTCATTGGATGATGCGATCGCTATCTATACATTCCCGATGGGGAACTACGTTGATATCAGCGCAGGCTTGAGCGTCTGCACCTCGTCCTGGAGGCGGGCTAATAGTAACGCTATGCCAGTGCGAGCCAAAGTAACCGGAGCCTACATTAATAGCTCCCTGGCCGTAGATGATGCCACTGCTGCCGGTTTTGATGAAGCAATCTTGCTCACCCATGATGGCACCGTTTCAGAGGCGAGTTCGTGCAATATCTTTCTGTTGCGCAATGGAAGGCTCAGCACACCTGCGCTTTCTGAAGATATTCTTGAGGGTATCACGCGCAATGCACTGATCGATATGGTGCAAGATGAATGTGGTATGGAAGTCGAGGAGCGGCGCATTGATCGCACCGAACTCTATTCCGCTGACGAAATCTTCATGTGTGGTACAGGGGTGCAGGTTTCACCAGTAACGAGTGTAGATCGTCGCCCGGTGAGAACAGGCAAACCCGGTCCATTGACGATGAAACTGCAAGAACTCTACCTCTCTGCTTGCCGGGGCGAGCATGAAAAATACAAAGACTGGGTTACACCCGTCTATTGAGATAAAGTAGACCCCTGATTTATCGGGGGCAAGCGAAGCGAGGAGTCGTTATGCGTTCGGATCAAATCAAGGTAGGCTTTGAACGGGCGCCGCACCGCGGACTGCTGCGCGCAACGGGTGTGGTAGGAGAAAATGATTTTAACAAGCCGTTTATCGCCGTATGCAATTCGTATGTTGACGTGGTACCAGGGCATGTACACCTGCAGGCTTTTGGCAAACTGGTTAAAGAGGCGATACGAGCGGCGGGTGGGGTGCCTTTTGAGTTCAATACCATCGGCGTAGATGATGGCATTGCTATGGGCCATATCGGCATGAAATACTCGCTGCCCAGTCGAGAGTTGATTGCTGACTGTGTTGAAACAATGGTCGAGGCTCACCGCTTCGATGGGATGGTCTGCATTCCCAACTGCGACAAGATCGTGCCCGGTATGCTGATGGCTGCTATGCGAGTTGATATCCCTACCATCTTCGTCAGCGGCGGGCCAATGGCAGCGGGTAAGCTGGCCGATGGGCGGTCTATTGACCTTATCAGCATCTTCGAAGGAGTTGGCGCCTATCAAGCTGGCAAGATCGATGACCGCGAATTATTGGAACTGGAGCAACAAGCTTGCCCAACGTGTGGTTCGTGTTCGGGCATGTTTACCGCCAATTCTATGAACTGCCTCATGGAAGCGTTGGGCATGGCGCTACCTGGGAATGGCTCGTATCTCGCAACGAGTGAGGCGAGACGCGAACTCGTTCGTGAAGCAGGTCGTATGATTATGCGCTTGATTGATACCAACCTTACACCACGCCAGGTCGTTAACGCTGAGTCCATCGACAACGCCTTTGCCTTGGATATGGCTATGGGCGGTTCGACCAACACGGTGCTGCATACACTGGCATTGGCGCGAGAAGCCGGAGTAGAGTATTCCCTGGAACGTATCAACCAGGTCGCAATGCGTACGCCGCACATCTGCAAAGTCAGTCCTGCCGGGAAGTGGCATATGGAAGACGTTGATCGCGCGGGTGGTATCAGCGCTATTCTGAAAGAGCTTTCCAGGAAGCCCGGTGCGCTTAATCTTGATCGTCCCACTGTGACACTCAAAACCCTGGGTGAAAATATAGCACATGCGGAGATTAAAGACCAGGAGGTGATTCGTCCTATCGAAGCGCCACACAGCGAGCGCGGGGGGCTTGCTGTACTCTTCGGCAATCTTGCTCCTGATGGCGCGGTTGTGAAAGTCGGAGCGGTCGCTCCCTCGATGATGCGGCATTGCGGACCCGCACGCATCTACAACTCACAGGAAGAGGCCTGCGCAGGCATTCTGAATGGACAGGTACAGCCAGGCGATGTCGTCGTGATACGCTACGAAGGGCCACGAGGCGGTCCCGGTATGCAGGAGATGCTGGCTCCGACAGCCAATATTGCAGGTATGGGTCTTGGTGAGAAGGTTGCGCTGATCACAGACGGGCGTTTCTCTGGTGGCACACGTGGAGCATGTATCGGCCATGTTTCTCCTGAGGCGGCAGCCGGTGGGCCGATTGCAACGCTCGTCGATGGCGATATGATCAACATTAACCTGGTCGAAAATCGGCTCGATGTGGAATTGAGCTACGAGCAGATCGCGCAACGCCTTGAGATGGTGGCTCCGCCGAAAGAACGCGTTAAAAGCCGCTGGCTGCGCCGTTATGCCTCGATGGTGACTTCCGCAAATACGGGGGCTGTGCTGGCTGAAGTTTGATACGGAGATGCATATATGCCGAAAACAATGTTTGAGAAGATCTGGGATGCTCATGTGGTACGTGAGGTGCCAGGAGACTCCACAATTTTGTATATCGACCGTCACCTTGTGCATGAGGTGACGTCACCGCAGGCGTTTACTGGTTTGCGAGCCACTGGCCGCACGGTACGTCGACCTGGTGCAACCATCGCAGTGCTTGACCATACCATTCCAACTGTTCCTGGGAGGCGTATGTTGGATGTGGTGGATGATGAATGCGTCGAATCTATAAGGACGCTGGAACAAAACGCGCGAGATTATGGTATTAATCTCTTCCATATGTCTGACGCGCGTCAGGGGATTGTGCATGTTATTGGACCAGAACAAGGATTGACGTTGCCGGGGATGACGATTGTGTGCGGGGACTCGCATACCTCGACGCATGGCGCGCTCGGCGCTCTGGCCTTTGGCATCGGCACCAGCGAGGTCGAACACGTGCTGGCTACCCAGTGCCTGCTGCAAGAGCGCCCTAAGACCATGAATATCCGGGTGGAGGGAGTATTGGCTCCCGGTGTGAGCGCCAAAGACCTCGCGCTCGACATCATCGGCAAGCTAGGCACAGGCATCGGCACCGGTCATGTCATCGAGTTTAGTGGCTCACCCATTCGCAATCTGTCGATGGAGGGACGCATGACGCTCTGTAACATGGCGATCGAAGCGGGAGCGCGAGCGGGGATGGTCGCGCCCGATGAGACCACCTTTGCCTACATCAAGGGACGACCCTATGCGCCGCAAGGCGAGGAGTTTGAGCAGGCGGTGGCTGCATGGCGCCAGCTTGCCAGCGACCCTGATGCCCGGTTTGATGCGGTCTACGAGGTCAACATTGAGGGACTGGCGCCGCAGGTCACCTGGGGCATCAATCCTGGCATGGTGGCAGATGTCACCGGCGTCGTGCCCGACCCTGCCGAGCAGCAGGACCCTGAGAAGCGCAAAGCCTACGCGCGTGCCGTTGCGTATATGGGTCTGATGCCGGGGCAGAAGATCACCGAAATTCCTGTGGACACGGTATTCATCGGCTCCTGCACCAATTCACGCCTGGAAGACCTGCGCATGGCAGCTCAGTATGTTAAAGGCAAACACGTTGCGCCGCATGTGCGCGCCATGGTGGTGCCAGGCTCGACGCGGGTACGTCGCCTGGCAGAGGAGGAAGGGTTGGCCGGGATATTTCGTGAGGCGGGTTTCCAGTGGCGCGAGGCAGGGTGCAGCATGTGCATCGCCATGAATGGCGACCAGCTCGCGGAGGGGGAGCGCTGCGCCTCGACGAGCAACCGCAACTTTGAGGGACGGCAGGGGCGCGGTGGCCGCACCCATCTTGTCAGCCCGGCGATGGCTGCGGCTGCCGCTATTGCGGGACATTTTGTCGATATACGCGAGTGTTTGTTATCGCGAACTTTAGATAATGATCCGCCATTTGGCTCCAACCTGTAGTAACCTGCAAGCCCGTTCTGCCACTTCCCTAATCAACCGGGCAGCATTTTCCATAGCGTATGCTAAAGTCATAGGACTGGAAGGCAGCGCTGCCACGGCATCAACACCAAGCTCATAGACAACCTGGTAATGCTCACCCAGGCTTCCAGCAAGTGCCAGCACGGGCAGTCCATAGCGTTTTGCCAGGCCTGCAACAGCTCCAACACTTTTTCCATATGCTGTTTGTGAATCAATCTGCCCTTCCGCTGTAATCACCAGGTCAGCCGTGCGCATGTGTTCTTCCAGGTGTACCGCCTCCAGAACAATCCGTGCGCCGGGTCGCAGCGTTGCATGCAGGAAAGCCATCAATCCAGCTCCTAAACCACCAGCAGCTCCAGCTCCTGGAATATCGCGAACGGCTAATCCGAGGTCTTGTTCTATAATCTGCGCATAATGAGCCAGCGCCCCGTCTAATTCTACCACCATCTCGGGCGTTGCTCCCTTTTGTGGACCATAGACTGCCGAAGCGCCTGTGGGCCCGCATAATGGATTACTCACGTCGCAGGCAACCTCTACCGTACATTCTTGCAGACGAGGATCTATGGTCAACGTAGTGATGTGCGCAAGCGTAGTCAGCGCCGTGCCGCCACGAGCAATCTCTGTTCCCTGCGCGGTGAGAAGCTCAGCGCCCAATGCCTGTGCCATACCGGCTCCCCCCTCATTCGTTGCGCTACCTCCGATGCCGATAATGAAATGACGACTCCCATGATCTAACGCTGCCAGGATCAATTCCCCCACTCCATAAGTAGTAGTCATGCGCGGATCGCGCCGCTCAGGGGGTACGAGCGGCAGTCCTGCGCACGCCGCCATTTCAATAGCTGCTGTGTGCCCATTACCCATCAGTCCAAAGAAAGCAGGAACAGGTTCTCCCAGCGGACCTGTTACCGTCTGCTGTATAATTTTTCCACCAGTAGCATCGACTAGCGCCTGCACTGTTCCCTCACCGCCATCCGCCACCGGCACGATTTCAATTTCTGCCTCTGGGTAAACCGCTTGTACACCCTGAGCAATAGCCTGCCCAGCTTCCGCAGCCGTTAGACTTCCTTTGAGCGATTGGGGGGCAATGAGAATGCGCATGCATCCCTCTCCATTAATGAACACAAAAATTTGCTAGTTGAATTATACCAGACCTTCGCTCCCGATTCTTGCGCCACAACTGCTACAAACGCTACAACTGCGACAAGTGCGACAAGTGCGACAATATGCTAATCGCCCCAAGCCAATATCCACACTCTCCCTACTCAAAATTTGCGCAATACCTCACTCTGGTTACCCATCCCACCTACGTCCTAAACGCAACGCTTCCTTCAAACGTCGTTCATACTGTTTGCGTGGAATCTCAGTCACCCCTAGTCTTGCAAGGTGCGGCGTCCAAAACTGGACATCATGCAACACATACCCCCGCGCTTTCAAATGTTCGACAAGCGCAATCAGGCAGACCTTCGAAGCATCGGCGGCACGAGAAAACATACTCTCACCCATAAAGGCGCCTCCCAGCGCTACTCCATATAACCCGCCAACAAGTTCCCCATCTTTCCACGCTTCTACACAATGGGCCAATCCCGTGTAATGCAACTGCGTATATGCGGCAATGAACGATTCGTTGATCCATGTCTCTTCCCGTTCGGCACAGCAGCCTATAACCATCTCGAAATCCGTATCCATGCGCACTTCATAAACGCGCTTACGCAGCCTGGCTCGTAGTGAACGCGACACATGCAAATTCTCATGTTCCAGGATAGCGCGAGGGTCTGGTGCATACCATTGTATTCTGCCAAAATCATCCGCCATAGGGAAGATTCCCTGCGCGTACGCATTGATAACCAGCATTGGATCAAGTGGCTCTGGTGCTCTATTTTTCATTGACGTTGTTAGATAGGTTTAATTATCCAAGAAAGATTGAATCAAGAAGATAAATCTATGCTCTCATCATATCATAGAAAAAGACCCTGACTTGTCCAAATATCGAGACATTATCGTTACCCATGAAGTACTATAAAGAAGCATTATCTATCACCAGGGAGGTAAAATTTCAAGAAGGCCAGGGAGTAACCCTGCAACGACTCAAATTGTAGAGCAGATGTTAAATGAATTCAAATAACGAGAGGAATTTTTCTGGTTCGCGCAGTCGCTTACGACGAACTATCCTGCTTGTTTTAATCTTGGTGTTAACAATAGTAGGTGGCCTCGGGTTCTTCCGGAAAAATTTAATAGAATCTGGTAAAGAATCTTCTTCACAACAAGGAGGTACCTCGATTTCGTTATCAGGTCAATCAAATCTACCTCCTTCAAGCATTTCGCTTTCGCCCAACTTTCTAACATCAACTCCCCTTGTAAACGTCCCTGGTCTCTTACATGTCCAGGGAAATCAGATTATAGATGGATCGGGGCATCCATTCATCCTGCGAGGAGCCCATATTACAAGCTCATTTAACTACATTCTTGCCTGGAATCATGGGGCGAATCCCTTCGGAGCATTAAATCCGAGCGTTTTTGCCACAGTGCATTCCTGGGGGATGAATATAGTGCGTATTCCTATTTCCTTCTGGATTTACCAACTCTCTCCTGTATCCTATATGGCAAAGCTCGATTCAGTAATCCAACAGGCGAATGCCGCCCAGTTATATGTGGTCATTGATAATCACGATGACGATCAAAGTGGTTCTCCCTATGGCTCTAACGCTGAAGTGCCAAAACCGGAAACTATCGCCTTCTGGAAGGTCTTTGCCAGCCACTATAAATACAACCCTAAAATCATGTTTGACATCATTAATGAACCAAAGCAAACGAACTGGAGTTCCTGGTTACATGGTGGTGGCTTCGTCACAGGCTCAACAGGCAAAACCGCGCCAATCGTTGGTATGCAAGGCGTGGTCGATGCCATTCGCTCAGTTGGCGCTCCCCAAATTGTCATCGCAGAAGCCCCAACTACATTGAATGGATTTGAGGGTATCGGAAACAATTTGATTACGGACCCAAACGTAATGTATTCCATACACGAATATTTTGATTATGCCAGGGATAATCACAAAAGAGCTAGCTGGGGCTGGGATCAGGCGTTTGGGGATCTGGGCACTACCCACCCGATCTTTATTGGTGAATGGGCATTTTTACCTAATGCCAATTATCCCGTATTCTGTGAAAATATTACCGCTCTCCAGGCCGAACAGTTAGTTGGGTCATTTCTTCTGTACATGCAGCAACATCAGGTGAACTGGACGGCGTGGAACTTTGACCCATATCATCTAATTCAAGACTATACGTACTTCACTCCTACAACGCTTGATATCCCCTGGCGCTGTGGCGATACATCGAGCCATGCTGGCATGGGGAGTATCGTTAAACAATTTCTAGTTGCTCATCCATAAGAAAGTTCGGGAGACTTTTCACTGCCGCACAAGATAGCTTAATCATGTTATAATCACATCGACATCTGACGAATCGCTAAGCGCCAAAGGATGTAGACATGGCAGCACAAAAACAAGGTCAACAGTCCGACAAATCTCAAAATGAAAGCCAGAAACGCTATCAACTCCATAGGATTCGCTGGATTATTGTTGTTATTGTGCTCATTCTCATCGCTGTAGGAACTGTTATCTGGCTATTGACCCTTCAGGGGACCTGGATCACTATTGTGCCATTAGTCATCTTTACCGTCCTCGGCGTAGTTATTGGTCTTTTCCAATGGCTCTTCCCTCTCTCATCCAACCCATCCGACCGTCCTTCGACTACCATCCATTCATCGCTCATTCCACAGCTTTCTACAGCAACTCCTTCTCTATCTTCAATGCCACAAATCAACGTGCATGTGCCATCGCCTGATCATACTCATCCTCCACAATCAGGTCCTCTTGATAAGCGCGCCTATCGGGGCATCATGGGTGTTCCCCCGCCAACCGATCCTCGAACCATCCAGCAGCGTGAAGCGGTTGTTAAGGATATCTTCGCAAAGCTGACGCAGCTCGACATTACAGACGTTGTACTTACAGGCATTGGGGGTGTTGGCAAATCGACACTTGCGGCCTTAATCTATCGCTACGCCGAAGAGCAGCGCCAGGCTGGCAATGGGCCGTTTGCTGCTGAAGCAATCTGGCTGAATATCGATCCTGCTGTCACCTTTGCCGACCTGGCGGGAAACCTCTTTGAAGTGTTAGGCAAGCCTTTGCCGGATTTTACAAATTTATCTCTTCAACACCAGGCCTTGGCGCTCTTGAATGTACTTAACACCACTGATCAGCCACGCCTGGTCATCCTGGATCAGTTTGAAAACCTGCTTGATCCGCAAACCGGGCATGCCCTTGCAGATCGTCCTGGTGTCGCAGAATGGCTCGATGCCATCAATAGTCAGCAATGCACCTGTCGAATTCTGCTTACCAGTCGTCTCTGGCCGCAGGGAACTCACGAATATCCTCCAACCTATATGCAAGAGTATGTTGTCAAAGGCCTGGAAATCACCGAGGGCATAGAACTGTTGCGGAAACTAGGCATAAATGCAGCAGATTCAGATTTACGTACCGTTGTAGAACATTGTCAGGGTCATGCCTTCTCGCTGACACTCCTGGCATCACTCCTGCGTACCCGTAACCTGAGCCTGGTCTCCTTTTTCCAGGATTCCATCTATGCTCAGATCTGGAGTGGAAATGTCGCCCGCAATCTCCTTGACTGTATCTACACACGTCACCTGAACGATGAACAGCGTAAGTTGCTGTTAGCTTTCTCCGTCTATCGTAAACCAGTACACTTGAATGCTGCTCAAGCCCTCTTAGAGGTCAGTGATGATGAGCCCGAGATGCAGACGCATTCTGCCCTTGATGCATTGCTGAATCAACACCTGCTACAGGCCTGGGGTGAGGGTCGCTACCAGTTGCACACCATTGTTGCCAGCTATGCGCGAAATCACTTTGTCGAGGGCAATGAGCAAGCTAACCGGCAGGCTCTACGAATAGCGCACGCTAAAGCTTCACAGCATTACGTGCACTATGCATCCAGAGTTTGTCCCCCACGAGAAAAGCGACGACAGTACAGCGACGTTGAACCGCTAGTAGAGGCTGACTGGCAGTTGTGCCAGGCAGCGCAGTGGCAAGAGGCCTATGCCTTAATGGAACAGGAAGGTATCTTTGCCACTCTTAAGCGATCAGGAGGCAATGCCATTCTTTTAGAACTGTACCTTCAACTGCTTCCATTGGATAAATGGCATCCAGAACGTTCACAGGAAGCACGCATCTGCAATTGCGTTGGTGTAGTTTATAGAATGTTAGGGCGAATGGA
>JBKPAZ010000137.1:0-8811 GCA_046726655.1 Chloroflexota bacterium | reverse complement strand
CAGGGCTGTTGCAAAGTCGAGTCCCTCCTGTCTAGGCGACCAAAGTCGTCAGGGCCTGATCAAATTGGTAGGCAAATTCTCGCCGTAGCTCGGCTAAATTGGTTCTGCTCTGTCGAGCCATGAGACCGACGACAGTGTTATTGAGAATCGCCAGCAGGTGAGGAGCATGGCCCATGCGCAGTTGGGAATGATCCTCACGCAAGGTCGCGTCACGGCGATAGTGCAATCCATTCTCGATTCCCCACTGCCCACGTACCAATGCGAGGAGCCGTTCGGGTGAAGCGAGCGCAGCGGGCAGGCTGGTGAGCCCATAGCGAATCTCATGTCGGCTGCGGCCTCCCGGAAGCTGCGCCCAGCTTTCCAGCCGGAACACCTGGGCCAGAGAGGGGAAGTCACTGTAGCCAGCCAGTAGACTGCTCACGGTGATGGTACGCTGTTCCAGCCGCCCATGGCCTTTGTTCCACGTGGTGGCACTACGCAAATCCATAGGGACGGCAGACCAGCCAGGACGGCTCTGCTGGGGCTGGAAGAGCAGCGCAATCTCTTCACGCAACTCAGGCTGATTGTCCTTGGCGGTCCAGACATAGTCGCCCTGGGCTTCGACAATGTGCACGCTGAGTTGCCGTTGGGCCTGCATCGCATCTCCAGTCACCACTACCCCGCGCAGATCGAGCGCTTGCACCACCTTGGGCGCAGTGGTGATCTCGTTGGTCTTCTCCCCCACCTGCATCTGCATCAGCACCACGCCTTGCGTTGGCAGATAGGCGGCCATCAAGTGAACCCCATGGCTGTGCCCGGCAGGAATGGTTCCCCGCAGCGTTTTGCCATCCAGACACACCTGGATGCTGCCTCGCTTGGGCGCTGATGCCCGCTTCTGCCCGCCAAAGAACTGGCCAAGGGCGGCTTCGACTTCCTCTGGACTCACCCCTTGGCCCAGCACGCGACTCCATGTGCTGTAGTGTGGCATCGTCTGCCGCTTCAATTGGAACAGCCGACTCAATTCGTGTTTGCGTAGCTTGGCCCAATGTGCGATGGCGCGGCTGCTATCTTGTCCGGCCAATTTGGCCAGTACCCCGATCATCAGCAGCGCTGCCAATGGGTAGCGCCGCCCACGTCGCTTGCGTCGATCCGGCACCGTTTGTAAACAGCCATACAACTGCTCCAGATCAAACAGCAATGCTTGATTGGGAAAGCAAAGTCGTTGGGAAATTGTTGTCATCTGTAAAGGACTCCTCTCGTGAGATGATGAATGATTCGTTACATCTCTTCATACTCACGAGAGTCGCTTTTTATTCCCGACTTTGCAACAGCCCTGACGCCTCCGCGCGGCTTGTCTAACGAAGAAGGTATTATGGGCTTACATGACTAACGTGCTGCAATTCGGACCACCAGTATACCGTCTTTACCAACAATTGTTGAGGGAGGTAGATGGATATACTATGGGTTTGATGGGTTTATTTAAACTAAGCGAATCGCACCATAAATTAGATGATATTGAGAGATATATATTCGATGCCGAAGAATTTAATAATTACCTTCCAGATCAGTTTTTGAGAACTAAAATTCCGCAAAAAAGCATGATAAGGTGTGACAACCATCTTGAGAGAATAGAGGCATTGGTCAAACAGTTGACAGCAAGTGATGCATCGCCGTGATCTTTTCAATAGGATCTGCTGATCGCACGCGAATCAGAGGATCATCGTTGAGCATGCCTTGAAAAACAGGCTCAAACAGGGAGGGAGTACTGATGACATCAGCAACCACTTCATTAGACCCTCCAATTGAACGGCGATCACCTCCGCTTAACTTGTTTAACACTTCAAGTTCTTCTCCGAACTGCCTCTACAATCTCATCAATTCCATGGGAATGAAATAGGAACTCGATCACAGATATTCTGAGGGTCTGATGCTGTAATGTTCTGTTAAATCTTCGATCAGAGCAATGGGCGACGTATGTCGATGGCCGCCTCTGTGACCGAAGTGAAGGTACCTTCTAACTTATCCTTGTATTTCCGAAGCATATTGACCACGATTTGAGCTCTGTGTTCTATGGGAACGCGTGTTGCTATGCGTAATAAGATCACGCCTGCCGTCGGTCTATGCTCATCGAGAACTAACCGCTCGAAGTCTTTATCTGAGGTGATCAGCAATGCTTTCTGTTTGCGTGCAATCTCCAATATTTCTCTATCTTCAATACTTCGTGTAACATACTCGACCTCGTAGCCCTCTTCTTTCAGCCGCGTGGTGATCTTTTGTGGTACATTCTCATCAACATAAATTATCATGAGGCAGCCTGGTCAAGAGGGTAAATGACCTCGGCTCGTAGTGTATCGGCAGCAAATGCAATCGCTGCGTAGATGGCTTCGCGAGTAAGGCGCGGATACTCTTCTAAAAGCTGTTCGATAGTTGTTCCGCCAGCTAGTTCATCAAGGATATGCTCGACAGCAATACGAGTATCTTTAATAGCTGGTTTCCCGAACAGTATATTGGGGTTCGAGGTGATAAATCTTCGGTAATCTTGCATGGCATATACCTCGTGTTCATGTGTACTTAGATCCAATGTAAAATCTTATGTAATTGTAACCTATAGAGATTTTAACGTCAAAACGAGACCGAAAATCGCATTCTGAACTTCTTGCAACATCGCACTCCAGGGGATTATGAGTTACTCCCATGCTCTACTCTGGTTAACCTGCTCTTTCTCCCGAAAAGCTTTTTCCAGGTCAATCTGAAAATAGTTGGCTAAGTCCAGCAGATAACTAAGCACGTCGGCGAATTCTTCTTCAAGCTCCATGTTCTTCTGTTTTGCTTTCTCCTCATACAATCCAGCTGTTTTACGCATGGCTTTGGCTAATTCTCCGACTTCCTCAATAAACAGTAAGAATTTCTCGGCGTAGGTATCCTTTACCCAGCCTCGTTCTTTGCAGACTTCATCCATGTATTTTTGGAGGTCTATGAGTGTTGGATGCTCTGGTAAGTAGGCCATAAAGTTCCTCTATTTAGTAACATTATCTCCTTGCGTTCCACAATGTTGTACGCGCATCCGAACTTGAAGTATATCCTGCTTCGATCATTGTGCGGCGCAAAAAGTAGCCGCCCATCAGCACTAATAAGGATATCACAATTCCTCTGCCACTCCTCCGTTTGCCAGAACGACCCACCAACAGCGAGAGTGTCTGAAGCAGCCAGGGCAGAACCAATCCCCCACCGGCAACAAAGCTCCAGAAGGTACGTCCATGTTCTGCAGGCGCTGTTCCCACTAATGGTCGTGCTGCACGACCGGTGCCGCGTAGAAAGGCAAACAATCCAATCATTTCAACCAGCAATGCCACCCATTCCAGGCGCTCCAGTTTATGTAAAACCTTGCTTGGAGTGCGAGTAAGGCGTAATACTAACGAGATCAATGCTGAGCTTGTAGAAACAGCAGAAGAGATAAAAATTGCGCCTAAAACCTTGCTCCGCGACCAGAGCGGAATGCTCGTGGCAGTGAGCAGCACACCGGTATAACCGCCCAGGAAAACACCTAGAGCCGATCCAGGTATCGCCAGAAGACTTTGGGGTAACGCAGCCAGCAATCGTGGTGCCCACCAGCGCCCAAGGATACCATCTCGAGCCGCCTGGATCACTGCTGTGACTCCGCTAAAAAGCGAGAAGCTTACCAAACCCCACGTTCCCATTGACATAGGCGACTTGACTTTAAAGATACGCAACATGTGCAAAAAACGTTCGGGTCTGCCCAGATCTTTAGTAAGTAGTACCGGACACGGTAACAGCGAAAGAAGTGAAAGATAATATCCAGTGCGAGCCACGATGCGATCTTCACGCGAACCAAAAAGCGCGGCGATGCTGGCAATTACATAGCAGCCCGCTGCCAGACCACCAAAGAAAAAATACCAGATAATTTCCCAACGCCACACGGGAGCTTTTAGTACAGGATAGTCATAATATGAAGGCTCCTGTAGCTCGCGTTCGGGATCTGGTGCATACCCTGTTGTGAGCGTTGCTAACTGCTCAGCAATGTTAGCCGGTAAAATACCATCTGTGAAAACTTGTGGAAGATGTGTTTCCTCCATTTTGACCTCTCCCTCTATTCTCTAAAAAAGAGAATCCCGAATAAGCCCATTACTGCTGCTGCTGCAATCGTCCAGAGGGATGCAGGCACAACATTATTCGAGGGACGCTGGGGATTCTGTGGCAAATTATATACCTCTGGCTCGTCCAGTAGTAGAAAGAACGAGTTCAGGCCTCCTTCGAGGATGGTGTCATCTACACCATAAAGTCGCGCGTCGTTCACGCCTCGATCGTGTAAAATACCAAGACGCTCGCGAGCATGTGCCTTGAGTTGCTCCACTTCACCAAATTGAATCGAATCGGTGGGACATGCCTTGGCGCACGCAGGTTCGAACCCATCTTTCAAGCGATCATAGCAAAGCGTGCATTTGTGCGCTGTTCGATCTCCATACTGATCGCGCGCGATCACACCAAAGGGACACGCGACGACACAATAGCCGCACCCATTGCAGATATCCTGCTGTACGTAGACGGTATCAAACTCGGTGCGAATAATCGATCCCGTTGGACATGCTTCCTGGCACGGCGCGTTAGCGCAATGTTTACACACATCGCTCTGCATCAACCAGCGGTCGCTATTAAAAAACGGCAGGGCCGTGCCTGGGGGAGTAAATGGGATAATACCATCGCTCTTAGCTTCGGCTATTTGAGTTTCGATTTTTGTACTTTGCCCATTTTCTCGACGGCCAATATGCTCAATAAACTGTACATGACGCCAGGTAGTGGCACTCAATTGCCCCGTATTATCGTAGCTAGAGCCTGTCCAGACTGGCTCACTGGCGGGTAACTGGTTCCACTGCTTGCAGGCAATCTCGCAGGCTTTGCAGCCGATGCACAGGCTCGTATCTGTGAAAAAGCCCATCGCTGGTTGTGGCGCCAACGGTGGCACTTTGTTACCTACCAGCAAAGATACCATGGATGTCAGGGATGCGCCTCTTGTAGTTGTGCGTTGAGTAGGTTCTATAGCCATAGAATCCTCCTGCAGTTCTCAAATGACTCCAATGATCTAGGAGCCGATAAATCGTCGATATGCGCGATAAATCGGCACCTACAGAGGGCCGGATTCATGTATTAATCTGCATAATCGGCCCCTACTTTGAAATGCGTCCAGGACGTATATTACAGGTAAACGCCTTGGCCTCTTCGATACTCACGTTTGGTTCCAACACCATGTGTGCCAGGTCATTGGTAATGCTGCCGGTACTCTTGCCCTGGAAGCCCCAATGGAAAGGCAGGCCGATCTGGTGAACCACACGACCTGAGACACGTAACGGTCGTATGCGGCGTGTCACCATTGCCCGTGCCTCAATCTCTCCACGTGGTGTATTGATGATCAACCACTCTCCATGCTTTATATTGCGCTCCGCTGCCAGTTCAGGACTGAGCTCGGCGAAGAGCGACGGTTGCAACGCGTTCAACCAGGGCATCCAACGTGTCATCGGCCCGCTGACATGATGTTCAGTCAAGCGATAAGTCGTGATCACGATAGGGTAGTTTGGGTCACCGACCGCGGCCAGGCGATTGTCAGGGCGGTCGCGGTAGTATTTCGCAGCGGGGTTACTCTGCTGGTGGTAGAGCGCATTGTGAACTGGCGACTCCGCCGCTTCGTAATGCGCAGGCAATGGTCCATCTTTTAGTCCTTTGGGAACAAAGAGCCATCCCTTTCCATCCGGTTTCATAATGAATGGTTCACTACCGGAAAGCGCATCCATGCCGACCGATCCTGCCGGCGGCGTGTAGTTTGGTGGTTTGTTTACAGGGAAGTCCGGCACATCTACACCGGTCCATTTTTGCTGCTCCTCATCCCACCACACATATTTCTTGCGTTCTGACCATGGGTGACCCTGAGGGTCTGCCGAGGCGCGGTTATAGAGAATGCGCCGGTTAGCGGGCCAGGAAAAACCCCATTGCAGGAACGTATAGCCATCTGAGATGCGCGAGGCTGCTCGGTTATTACCGGGTTCTGGATAAACGCCGCTGTAAATCCAGGAGCCACAAGCTGTACTCCCATCGCTCTTGAGTGCTGTAAATCCAGGTACATGTGGCGCATCGTGTAACGTATAGACAGATTGCTCGTCACTAGCTTGATCTGCCTGGTTCGATGGACATACAGAATACCCGTTGATCTCTTTCAGGATCAATAAAGTGTCCGGCTCGTCATGAATACGTGAGCCAGGTTCCGGCTCTTCGCGGTCATAGTCCCACGTCAGTGCCTGCAACGGTCGATCTTTCGGCGCTGTGCTATTGGCGTAGAGTTCTTTCAAACGCTTTCCAAGGTGGTAGACGAACCACAGATCAGAACGCGCATCGCCGGCCGGATCAACCGCCTTGTCTCGCCATTGCAAGAGGCGCTGCGTATTGGTGAAGCATCCCTCTTTTTCCGTTGAGGCGGCGGCAGGTAGAAGGAAAATCTCTGTCTTGATCTTGCTCGAATCAACAGGCTCGGTCTCTGGTCCAAACCCTGGCTGTTTATACCAGAATGCCGCCGATTCTACCTCGTAAAGATCGCGTACCACCATCCAGTCCAATTGTTCCAATGCTTTGCGTTGCATGCGCGAGTTGGTGCTACCTGCAGCGGGATTCTGGCCAAAGAGTAAGTAGCCTCGCACTTTGCCATCCAGCATAGTATAGCTAGTTGCCAGGTGCGAGTGATCCCCAATCGTCTTAGGAAGCCAGCGATAACAGCAATTACCATCTTCCTCGTTAGCAGCTTCACCGTACCATGCTTGCAACAGGCTTCTGATATAAGCAGGGAAGTTTGACCACCAGCCGGTTTTCTGTCCAGACGTAGAGATGTACTCTTCCAATGTTTGTTGTGGCGTCAATGCGCTTGGCTGAGGCATGTATCCCGACAGTAGATCGTATAATGTTGGCACATCTGTTGAGCCCTGGATCGATGCGTGCCCGCGTAACGCCATGATGCCTCCCCCAGGACGGCCAATGTTGCCGAGCAAGAGCTGCATAATCGCGGCTGCGCGTATAATCTGCACGCCTTTCGATTGCTGTGTCCAGCCGACCGCGTAACAGATAGCAGAAGTGCGTTCGCGTCCAGAATTCTCAATCAGTGTTTGTGTAACCAGTATCCATTGTTCGCGGGATACACCGCATACTTCTTCAACCATTTCAGGTGTATAGCGTGCAAAATGACGACGCATAATCTGGAAAACGCAGCGTGGATGCTGTAATGTCGGATCAGTCAGAGGCTTCCCATCTGCATCGCGCTCATAGTCCCAACTGGTTTGATCCGCGTATGTTTCAGTTGCTGGATCAAATCCTGAGAAAAGTCCATCGAGGTCTTCTGTATCGCAATAGCCCTCGCGTATCAGCGTTGCTGCGTTCGTATAATTCACCACGTAATCATGGAAATAACTCCTGGTCTCAAGCAGATGGCGAATGATCGCGCCCAGGAAAACAATATCGCTTCCGGCGCGTGTGGCAACATACAAATTCGCCAGGGCCGAGGTACGCGAATAGTGCGGGTCTACGTGGATTACTTTGGCTCCGCGTTCCTTCGCCTTGACGACATTAGCGAAAGCAACTGGATGGGCCTCGGCCATATTGCTGCCCATGATCAAAATAGCATCGCTATTCACAAGGTCTTGCGGAAATGTCGTGGCGCCTCCACGTCCTAATGAGGTACCCAGACCGGGTACGGTGGAACTGTGTCATATACGTGCCTGGTTCTCGATCGAAACGATGCCTAGACCACCGCTGAAGAGCTTTTTCATCAAATAATTCTCTTCAACGTCAAGAGTTGCGCCACCGAGGGAGGCTATACTCAGTGTATGGTTGACTTCGCGCCCATCGGGCAGGCGCTCCACAAATGTCTCATCGCGGGTTTGCTTGATCCTCTGCGCAATCTGTTCCATCGCCCACTCGAGCGATTTGACCTCCCAATGATCGCTAAATGGTGCGCGGTGAAGCACCTGCGTCAGGCGACTGGGGTTTACTGTATACTGGAATGTGGCCGCTCCCTTTGGGCACAGTGTGCCATGATTAATTGGGCTATCCGGGTTGCCCTCGATGTCAAGAACCTTGCCATCTTTAACATAGACGTTCAGGCCACAGCCTACTGCACAGTAGGGGCAGACACTATGCACAACTTTCGCATCGCGAATACGCGGGATCATCTTGCTGCTTTCTGAACTGAAAGCTTGCGTCCTGGAGCCTACCTGCATGACCTGTGTAATAATAGGGGGAATACTGGTTTGAGCTTCAAAGGTTGTATGTTGTTCTAACATAGCAAGCATACCTCAATCTGAACCCTTTAGAAGATGAACAGCGTCAGCAATTACACGCACTCTGTGCTTACAATTGTACCATGTCCAGGGGTTCAGAGCACACAGGATCTGAGGACCTCTGCACGTAGCCCTTTTCCGGTACCTGGGGGCATTAGAAGCTCCTCTTTTTCTACCAATAAGCGGCAAGAGAGCCACTGGCGCAGAGCCATGTGGGTGAATTGCCGCCCGCCCGCAGGCGGAAACTTGACAAGTTCTAATGAGCTTCATAGAATACGCCTGTGAGAACGTTTGAATATCGCTTGTATCCAAATAAAGAGCAGTCCCGCTTGCTCATGCAGTGCCTGGTTGAGTCTCGCATGCTCTATAACGAGATGCTCTCGACCGTGAAAGCACAGTATGAAGACAAGGGCACGTTTCCTGGCAAGTATGATCTCACCTCCCGTTTCAAAGGACGTGGCGGTGAGCATGTTCCTGCCACCACGGTGCAATGTCTTGCCGA
>JBKPAZ010000136.1:0-15187 GCA_046726655.1 Chloroflexota bacterium | reverse complement strand
TTGGGAAAGCGCAGCATGCTGAAGAATTCAGCAGAGCGATCGTCGAGTGGTAATGATCCTTGTTGCAGCAGCGCATCATCTTTCCATACCTGGGCGCTGCCAATCAGCTTGAAGCCACCACTCGTCAGGTCTGCCTGTGTCGACGAAGCAAAGCAAGCTGCGGAGGGATGTTTGCTAACACGCTCATCACTAAGTTCAGCTTGCACACCGAGGCGCGCGAGCGCGGCAAGCAATCCCTGGGCAAGGAAGGCATAGGCGGCGACAACACCCGGTGGAACGCCATAGCGCTTGCCGGTGACAATACTGTAGGTGAATTCGTCACGGTGATAGACAGCCCGTCCGCCCGTTGGGCGGCGAACCAGGGCAACTCCACGTTCTTGACACATCTCGCTCATTATTTCTCGTTCGATGCTCTGAAAACGTCCCAGGGAAATCGATGGATGGGACCAGCGGAACACACGCAGTGTGGGAGGCGCTTCGCCTTTCAGATGATGTGCTAGCACAGATTCATCGATAGCCATATTCATGGCTGCATCCTGTACGTGGGTGTTGAGGAAACGATATGGTTCGGGCATCAATGGGTCCTTCTCCTTGCGTCTCGCCTGACCGCGTAGCGGTAGGTGCGAAGCACCGTTGGCGAGACGGATAGGTGCCGGTAGCTATCGCGAATGTGCCGCTTTCCATTTTTCACGCTGATTTTCGCGCACCTGTTCCGAAGTCGGTATATACTGCGCTAAAAAGTTGTCACGGAAAGCTGGATAAGTTCCGCCGGTGATTGCTTCTCGCAATTGACTGGCGAGTCCTAACATGAAGTATAGATTGTGAATAGTCCCCAACCGGAAGTAGAGTTGCTCGCCAGTACGAGCCAGGTGATGTACATAAGCAGCGCTATAATTTCGACACGTGTAGCAATCGCAACCTTGTTCTATAGCAGCATGTTCTGCGCGATAGCGAGCAGATTTGATGTTTATGCGCCCGTACCTGGTAAACAACCCCCCGTGACGGGCTACTCGCGTGGGTAGGACGCAATCGAACATATCCATGCCAAGACCCACCCCCATCACAAGATCTTCGGGCGAACCCACTCCCAAAAGGTGGTGTGGCTTTTCTTTTGGCAATTCAGATGTAATATACCGCAAGAGGTCCCACATCTCAGCCTTTGGTTCGCCCACCGAAAGACCTCCGATCGATAGGCCGGCAAAAGGTAAATTGCCAATGAAACGTGCGCTTTGCTGGCGTAGCTCTGGCTCAAATGCGCCCTGCACAATGCCAAAGAGCGCTTGTTTCGACTGGTAGTGTTCCCTGGCGATGAGCGCTCGTTCCGCCCAACGGTGAGTGCGCTCCATAGCTTCCTTCGCTGCATCACGGGTACATGGATAAGCGGCGCAAATGTCGAGCGGCAAGATGATATCGGCGCCAAGTTCAAATTCGATCTGCATCACCTTCTCGGGTGTAAGCAACTGGGGGGAACCATCGAGATGTGATTTGAAAGCGACTCCCTCTTCGCTCAATTTGCGCAAGTGCCCCATGCTGAAGACCTGGAAGCCGCCGCTGTCGGTGAGGATTGGACCACCCCAATGCATGAAATGATGCAGTCCGCCAAAATCTGCAATGAGTGGGGATCCGGGTCGTAGCATCAGATGGTACGTGTTGGCGAGAATGACGGTTGCGCCTGCCTCCCGTAACTCTTCAGGCGCAACACTTTTAACAGTTGCCTGCGTACCAACAGGCATAAAGATGGGTGTTTGAATGCTGCCATGCGCTGTTTGAATCGTTCCTGCCCGCGCCCAGGTCTCAGGACATTCAGCATCTATTGTGAATGAAAATGATGGCATGTGTTCTTTAAAATCAGTGCATGACAGTTAACAATCTGTGATGCCAGCGGCTCTGTTCAATCCTGTTCCTAATGCGTATGTACCGCGCTTTACAACTTATATTGTCTCACATTCGTCAAGGAGCCCGTTACTGAGGGGGTAACATACTATCTACCTACATAAAATGACTACCTTGTGTGAACAACACACATAAGAAACGCACAGAAATCGCACACATCAACGCACAACTCAATAACTTGGCGAAAAAACTATTGCAAATCATCACGAGTTGGTGTATGCTTCCATGCGGTATCCGATCTTGGTCTGGCATACAGTGCTCGTCCAGAACATTTAGTCCCGCGCTGCTAGGGGAGACAGACAAACTGGTGACATCTGCTAAGATATGGACCCGGAGGAGTACCAACATATCACAAGGAGGTCCCTAGTTGAGTTACGTCGACAAAACCCTTAGGTGTCGCGAATGTGGAAATGACTTCACATTTACTGCCGGTGAACAAGAGTTTTACCAGCAAAAAGGCTTGATGAACCAGCCCGGGCGCTGTCCCGCTTGCCGGGCTGTGCGCAGGTCTAGTTCGAATAGTCGTTCCGAACGTGGGCCGCGCGAAATGCACACGGTTATTTGCGCCGAGTGTGGAACCGAGACCCAGGTACCATTCTTACCCAAGAATGATCGTCCTGTCTATTGCAGCTCGTGCTACGATAAGGTTCGAGTAGTACGCGACTGAGAGTTTCTATCGTTGTTTGTGTCATCTCTCTCTTAAACAGAGATGAGATTGTTGACTTACATCGCATTCAGCTGTTTATTGGATGAGGATAGAACGATCAGAACGAAGAGACAAGGCCAAGGCAGGTTCAAGGCCTTGCTTCTTTTTTTATTCTGTTCGCATTTGAGCGTCTTAATATCAGGGGTTTCATTGTATAACCAAAATCGGTTCCTCTTTACGGCGTTGTCACACATTGATTCCTACAAATGCAGCCATCCAGTTACATTGTTTACCTGTCATCCGTAACTAACAATACAAATCATACTTTACATTTTTATTGCATTGTAAGCGTTTGTGTTCTAGACTATCATTAGATGGGTATTGTAAATAGCTTCAGAGGTATTCCAATGATGGCCGTTAATCCAGGTGAAGAAGAGTCCTTTGCCTTTTCTCAGGTGACTCTTGAAGACCTGCTGGCGGAGGTTCGCCAGTACTTGACTCCACATGATATGGAGACGATTCAACGTGCCTATAATGTCGCGAATCAAGCTCATATGGGGACAATACGTCGTTCTGGAGAGCCTTATATTCAACATCCATTGGAGGTTGCTCTCCTACTGGCTGATATGCGCATCGATGCTGACAGTATCGTCGCAGCCTTACTACACGACGTTGTTGAAGATACTGATTTTACCTTAGACGAGTTGCGCCAGCAATTTGGGGATGCCGTAGCAAATATTGTAGACGGCGTCACCAAATTTGATACTCTGGCAGGCAATCCCATTGTGCCTACTGATGAAATCGGCACAAAAGAACGGGCGCGCTCACAGGCTTATTCCCTGTCTCAATCTCTGAATCCTTCTGTACTCGATACGCCTGAACAGTTTGAACAAAAGCAACGCTCCGCCCGTGATCTGAAACGCCGCCAACGTTCAGAGACCGTACGGAAGATGCTGCTGGCTATGGCCGAAGACCCACGCGTGGTGGTGCTCAAATTAGCGGACCGTTTACACAATATGCGAACCCTCAGTGTCATGGATCAGGCACAGCAACAGAACAAAGCCCGCGAGACACGAGAGATTTATGCTCCACTTGCCAGGCGCCTTGGCATGGCTTTAGTGCAGGCAGAATTAGAAGACCTGTCTTTCAGTTACCTGGAACCAGAAAATTATACCAGGCTTGCGCATGAAGTGGCCGGAGAGATTCGCAAGCGTCAATCCACGATCGATCAAACTTGTCAGGCCCTGCGAGAAGAGATGAACAAGGCAGATATTCATGCGGAAGTCCATACCTGGCAGAAACACCTGGCCAGTATCAATCGCAAATTAGAGCAGAGCGGAGATGAACTCAGTCAGATTCATGATCTCGTCTCCTACCGTATCCTGGTAGACTCTGTTCAGGATTGTTACCTGGCTTTGGGACATATTCATGCATTATGGCGTCCTAAAGATGGACGGATAAAAGACTTTATCGCGACGCCCAAGTTAAATGGGTACCAGTCGCTGCATACGACCGTGTTTTGCCTGGATAATCAGCTCGCAGAAATACAGATTCGCACCCATGAAATGCAGCGTATTGCCGATTATGGTATCGCCAGCTATTGGTATCTGCAGGAGCGTGGCGCAGCACGCCTCTCAACCCGTGAAATGGTTGCCTGGATCGAACAATTACGTGAGTGGCAGCGTGAATTGCCGCAGAATGCTGATGAGTTTGTGGAAGCGGTCAAAGGCGATATCTTCCAGGAGCAGATTTTTGTGTTTACTCCCAAAGGTGAAGTCAAAGATCTGCCACGAGGCTCAACGCCACTGGATATGGCGTATCGAATTCATACCGATATTGGCGATCACTGCGTAGGCGCGCGTATCATCACCAATATGGATGACGGCGGACGCCTGGTAACACGTATCGTCCCACTCGACTATGAGCTGAAAGGTGGCGAAATTGTCGATATTTTGGTGAGTGACGAGGCACATCCCACCCGCGATTGGCTTTCATTCGCTCGAACTACAACGGCTCGCACAAAGATACGCCGCTACTTAAAGACATATGAGCGAGAGGTAAACCTGCAACTGGGCCGTGAACGTTTGGACCTTGCGTTAAAGGCTGCCGGAGCATCGGGATTACAAGTGGTGCATGACGAGGATCTTTTGCGGCTTAACACCGCCAAAAAATATAACTCGCCAGATGATCTTTACGTGGCATTGGGTCGTGAGGACGTACCGGTGGGAGAAGTGCTTGAGTATCTCACACCCCTTATGCAGATACGTGGTGAGATTAAGCCAGAGACAGAATCTGTAAAAAATGGGCATCACCATACTAGCATTGGCGAACATGAGACATCACACGCATTTGTCAAATTGGCAAATTGCTGTTGTCCTCTTCCTGGTGATTCAATCGTGGGTTTTCTGAACCCCAATAAGGGTATCATGGTGCATCGCAGTGATTGTCGAACTCTGCGACGTTACCGGGGGCATGAGGCAGAGCGGCTGGTTGAGGTCAATTGGTTGCAAATAGAGCCCCAGCATTACCTGGCGCCAATCATCATTATCGCCCATGATCGGGCAGGGCTTTTACGTGATGTGGCCGCAGTAGTTTCTGATGCTGGCGTCAATATGACTGCCGTGGCCTCGACTACCAATGCTTCATTACAAAAGGCTGTGATTACCGCTACGTTAGAGATTACTGCCATGGACCAGATCGAGCCGATCTTTGAACGACTACAACAGGTTAAAAATGTAGTAAGTGTTAGTCGCGATCTTGGTCGGCGAGCAGGTTAGATTATCAATTACATACAAATGATACATTGGAAACTGTTATGATAGATATGTATGTAGATGGACAATTACCATCAAATGAGCACACGAATAAGCAGGCACAACAGTTACTCGACATTGTACAGTATATGCCCCCTGCTGAAGTTGAACAGGTTTCGCGAGCGCTTCAGCTTGCACGCGAAACCTGTGAGGGTGTAAGGGGTGAGCGCCCTATCCCCCCATTAGAGCACGCCCTGGCTGTAGCAACCATTTTAGCGCAAATTATGCATATTGACGCTGTCGGTGTAGCATCTGGGCTAGTTTTTGAAGCTGTTGATTCCGATCTTCTTTCGCTCGAACGTGTCGAAACTACCCTGGGAACTCCTGTAGCACGTGTTGTGGGCAGTATGTTGCGCATGAACATACTGGAGCGAAAAAAGCGTGTTGGGGCTCAATTGATTACTCCTGAGAAGGCAGGTGTGACAAATAATGGGACCTCAAGCGAGAGCGAAAGTAACCGCGAGCAGAAAAAGCAACGCATACGTGAAGCCTTGCGTCGTCAGCAAGCTGAGACTGTCAGGAAGATGTTTTTCGCCATGTCGGAAGATCCGCGTGTCGTGTTGCTCAAGCTGGCATACCGGCTTCACGCGATGCGTATGGTGTCTGCGCATACGTCTTCCGTGAGTCAGCAGGAGATGTTGACGATGGCGCAGGAGTCCCGCGAGATTTACGCACCCCTGGCCGGACGGCTAGGCATGTCGCTTGTGGAGAGCGAGTTGGAGGACCTGGCGTTTGAAATCCTTGAGCCGGATAAGTATGAGTGGGTGCGCCACGAGGTGGAGGCGGAAAGCAAACAATGGCGTTCGTATGTAGACCGGGTCTGTACGGTCCTGGGTGAGGAAATGCAGAAGCTCGGTTTGCATGCTGTGGTATCCGGGCGCGTTAAGCACCTGTATAGTTTCTATAAGAAGCTTCAGCACAATGCTGGAGATGTTGAACGGCTGGAAGATCTCAAAACTGCCGCCGATTTTAATCAGATCCATGACCTCGTCGCTTTCCGCATTCTGGTGGATTCGACACCTGATTGTTATGTCGCGCTGGGTCATGTGCATAGCCTATGGAAACCAAAAGACGGGCGTATTAAAGATTTTATTGCCAATCCCAAGCCCAACGGCTATCGAGCATTGCATACCACTGTTTTCTGCCTGGATGATCAACTTGTGGAAATTCAGATCCGTACTTTTGCTATGCATGAGATGGCAGAGTATGGCGTAGCGATGCACTGGCATTATAAGGATGTCGGTGACCACGCTAGCGCTTCGGCTAAAGAGTTGTTGTCCTGGTTGCGCCAGCTTGCGGACTGGCAGCGAGAGTTACGTTCTGCTACCGCTAATGATACCGAGTTTGTCGAGGCTGTCAGGGACGAAATTTTCCAGGAACAGATTTTTGTGTTTACGCCCAAAGGTGAGGTCAAGGATTTGCCCGTGGGCTCGACCCCGCTTGATTTTGCTTACCGCATCCACACGAAGGTCGGTGACAGGTGCGCGGGCGCTCGTGTTATCACCGAGAGCGGCAGTGGAGATAATGAGCGACTGGTGACGCGCATGGTCCCCCTGGACTACGAACTGAAAAGTGGCGAGATCGTAGATATTGTGACCAGCCGTACGGCTCACCCAACTCGTGACTGGCTGAATTTTGCCCGTACGGCTGCGGCTCGGAGTAAGATTCGGCGTTACCTCAAAATTCATGAGCGCGATATTAATATCCAGATTGGACGAGAGCGGCTGGACCGCGAGCTGAAGGTGATGGGAGTTCGTGGTGTCGACATGCTTACTGAAGAAGCGCAAAACTGGTTGATCAATGAGTATCACAAAGACTCGTTTGAAGATTTACTGGCAGCCATCGGCTGGGATGACATCCGGCAGCATGCCGTTGCCGTGAAACTTATCGATTTCTGGCAACAACGTGAGCAACGGGATGGGAAGGAAGTAAAAGAGGATGATGAGCCACTTACCCTCCCTGCTATTACCAAACAAATGCCGGCGGCCCATCTGCAGGTGGCAGGTGTCAGTGGCTTGTTAACCAGCCTGGCGAATTGCTGTTGCCCATTGCCCGGTGATGAAATTGTCGGCTTCATTAGTCGTGGTAAAGGTGCCATTATTCACCGGGCTGACTGCAAAAATATTGATCGTTATCGTGAACGTGATCGCGAGCGCCTGGTAAATGTGAGTTGGACGACAATGGACTACCAGCATTACCTCGCTCCGGTGGTGATTACGGCCCGCGACCGTTCAGGGCTGATTCGCGATATCGCTACAGTGGTCTCCGAAATTGGGGTCAATATGGCTTCAGTAAGTTCAAATGTTAGTATCGGCAAAGAGATAGCGGTTATCAGCGCTACGCTAGAGATCGATGGTTTGGAACAGATGCAACGTGTGTTCACACGCCTTGAGAAGGTCAAAGGCGTGCTACACATCGAACGCGATTTAGGGAAGATTAAGAAGAAATAAAAAAACCAGGACAGAGGCACAGCCTGCGCCTCTGTCCTGGTTTTTTTATGTGTGTTACCCGCGTAATCGCTCTAAGACCGGTGGCTGGCGTAGTTTAGCCAGCGCTCCTGCCTCAATCTGGCGCACACGTTCACGTGTAATGCCAAGTTCACGTCCTACTTGTTCTAATGGATGTGCCTGGCTATTACCGAGTCCAAAACGTAACTGTAAAACAAGCCGCTCACGAGGAGTCAATACAGATTCGAGGACGCGCTGCACTTCATCTTTTAGTGTCTGCGTCGTAGCTATATCCTCAGGTGTTGCGGACTCCGTATCGGCAAGCACATCCCCCAATTCTTGCTCCTCGTCCTCGCCAACGGGCAACTCTAAAGAGATGGGGGCGCCGGGAGCCGCTTGTAACTCAACCATGCGAATAGGATCTAAACCCGTCGCTTCTGCCAGTTCCTCTTCCGTAGGTTCGCGACCAAGCTCCTGTAAAAGGCGCTGGCGTTCCCTGCGGATGCGATTTAACGCGGTGTTGACATAGACAGGTAGACGAATAGTTCGACCTTTATCAGCAACGGCCCGGCTGATCGCCTGGCGAATCCACCAGGTTGCGTGTGTGGAGAAACGATGCCCGCGCCGCCAATCATAGCGCTGTACGGCACGAATCAAGCCGATGTTACCCTCTTGAATCAGGTCGAGCAGCGTAAGCCCACGTCCAACGTAGCGCTTAGCAATACTCACTACCAGTCGCAAGTTCGCCAGAATGAACTGTTTCATGGCCTCGCGGTCACCCATTTCGATGCGCTGGGCCAGTTCGATTTCGCGTTCGTGCGTAATCATTGGCACACGTCCAATTTCGCGAAGGTACGTCATCACCGCATCTGATTCACCTGCATCGGTAGAATTGACCGTATTCTCATCTTGATCTTCGGAACGGCGACGACGCATAGGAGCACGCTTGGTAGGTGCCATATCCTCTGCTACTATTCTTGGTAAAGCCAGAATTGATGGATTCTCAGGGTCTGGTGAGGCTGGCAATTGAGTTAGCTCTTCATGCGCATCAGATAATTCTTCCAATTCAAGGGGCGTGGTATCCAAAGTCGAGATATCCTCTTCAAACTCCTGTTCATCCTTCTCAGGGTTCTCTATGTCATCATCAGTATATTCAAGATCTTTTGTCAGCAAACGATCGACGATCTCATCGCATTGCTTCGTTAGATCGGTATTTATTGTCTTTGCCTCCTCCAGGGCAAAAGTGGTCCCTGTCGTGGCATTGTCTAATTCAATCATTTTGCGCCCTCCATCAACAGTAGCATCTTAAGCAGCAAGATAGCAATCTCTTCCGTCGGTTCGGTCCTGCACTCAGGGAAAATACACCTTCGATTTGGACACTGTGTCCGAGTACCGAGTGGGAGGAAGTTATAGACGCACACAAATCTGTCTCTCTATCCTCTAGAGTAAACACAAAAAGAACGGAATATATTCCTTCGTTCCTCTAATTATAACGCAAATACCTCCTTTCATCAACTGATAACGCCATGAAGACGCTTCATCTCTGCTATGAAAGAAAACATACCATACTTCTAGTCCCTGTTACCTGCACCAATACTTCTACTAGTTAATACGTTTCAGGGCTCTAAAAGTGGCAACTTGCCAGTTGATCCAGCAGAAGTCTCGGCTGCTGCGGATGCTCGTGCCAGACTGCTCTGAACATCTACTGGCTGACTAACATTGGTTCCCTCCTCTTGTTTTAAGCTTTGCGCATTTCTTATGAGACGGATCACTAATAGAATGACTGCTAGCAGACTCAAAATTAAAAATGAGGAATATCCAAGCACATCTCCTACTGCTTCCCAGCTTGCTCCAAAGATATAACCAAGCAGTAATGGAATAATTGCGCCTAATGCCTCTCCAGAGGTATCAAAGAGCAGAAAGTGACCATATGGATAAGACTCTGAACCCGAAAGCAAATTAATCACGCTGCCTAATGCCGAAAAGAGAAAACGGCTGAGGAAGATCGCCCACCCTCCACGATGTTGAAAATGGTAGCGAGATCGCACAATCGTTTTTGGTGGGATAAGGCGGCTCCACCTCTTTGCATGTTCAACCCGGTTCAGCACTTTACTGCCCCAAATTCGGCCAATCAGGTAGCCTGTGTTATCACCACAAACCAGGGCACTGAAGGCGATGATGAAAAGAAATGTAATATTGAAATCGCCAAGTGCGGCGAATGCACCTGTGGCAAGTAACAACAACGTGATTGGAATTGGTATACCTGCTGCTGCCACAAAAACTGTAAGCCAGAGCGCAGGATAACCGTAGTTCTGAAGCAGAGTGAGCAGAGGAGAGAGGAGATTGCTCATGTTTTCTTCCTCTCAAGTGCGAGCAACTCCCTGGCGCGCCGGCTTGTGAATGCATGGGGAGGAGGATGTTGTTTACGGTATACCTTGATTGCAGTTTGAATATCCCTGATGAGTCCATCGAGTGATCGATTGTAGCGAACTGCCAGGGAACGTAGGGAAACACGTTGTATCGACATGGAATTCGTGATGTTTAGCTGCTCGTACAGATAACTTTCGGGAACGTGGTAGACATGGGAAATATAATGGATGGTCATCCAGGGGCGGATGGTACTTACATCGCCTTCTATGGTAAGCGCCCGAGTTTGCTCAAAGCGCTGGATTGCCTGAACGGTCTGCACAGCACAGAATATTGTAGCGCCCAGTGCCAGGCATAAAAGCATGCCTGTTACGATGAGTCTTGTGCGTGTGCTCAACAGTTGCGCTACTCCCTCTAATAAGATATTACTTGACGTTGTACGGCCTCTCCTCTTAGAATAACAGACATGGATATTTCTGCGCAACTGTTGCAGGTCGCAATCAAACGCATAGACACCGATTTGCCGCTGCCCACCTATGCTACAGCAGGTTCAGTGGGCTTTGACCTGCTCTGCCGTGAAGAAACAGAGATCGCTCCTCGAACCGTAGAGCTTATTCCCAGCAATGTGATTGTACGTATACCTGCAGGCTACATGCTATTGTTGACATTGAGAAGCAGCACTCCACTGCGCAAAGGGCTGCTCATTCCCAATGGCGTCGGCATCATCGATCAAGATTATTGCGGCGAGGGTGATGAACTGAAGGTGCAGGTCTTTAATTTCCGAGAGCAAGCGGTGACGATTAAGCGTGGAGAACGTATCGCCCAGGGTATCGTTATTCCTGTGATGCGTGTAAGTTGGGATGAGGTGGATGAAATGGGTCAGGACAGGGGCGGTTTCGGAAGTACAGGTGTCTAATGCTGGACTATTACGCTATTCTCGAAGTCTCACCCAGCGCAACGGCTGTTGAAATCAAGCGGTCATATCGTCGCCTGGCTCGCTTACATCATCCTGACCTCAATCAAGATGCCCTGGATACTCATATCAAACGCCTTAACGAAGCCTACGAAGTGTTGCGCGACCCGCTAAAGCGTGCTGCATATGATGAGCAACGTGAGCATGAGCAACGACGCACAACTGCCCAGGCGGCGTATCGACCTCGACAAGAGCAGGCCAAACGTGAGCCCGAAATGACATGGGCTGAGGGTATCGTAGGATTTGTGAGGGAACTGAAAAAGGGGCTGAAAGACGAGTGATTTATAACGGCAGCCATACCTGCACAGTCTCATCACTTGCCGAGGCAACATACTTGCCATCAGGCGACCAGGCTACTGTTCGCACCCATTTGGTATGACCCTCAAAAGTCGTATAAAGCTTGCCAGAAGTAGCTTCCCATATCTGCACTGTTGTATCATCTCCTCCGGAAGCAATATATTGGCTATCAGGTGACCAGGCTAACGACTTCACCGCGTTGCTATGACCGCTGTAAGTACACACACTCTTCCCCCTGGCAGCTTCCCACACCTGTATCGACTTATCTTCTCCCCCAGAGGCGATAAATACACCAGTGGGTGACCATGCCGTAGCGTAGATCGGGCTGGAATAATCCCCATAGCTAACAAGGTTGCTTCCGGTGAAAGCATCCCAGGCTTGTACACTTCCATCAAAGCTGCCAGAGGCAATACGCTTGCCATCGGGCGACCATGCAACGCCAAAAATTCTATATTGCTGCTTGTGCGCATACACCTGGTTTCCGCTAAATGCCTCCCATACCTGTACTGTGCTATCACCATAATCTCCACCAGATGCGATGTGTAAGCCATCAGGAGACCAGGCAATGCTGCGCACAAAACGTGTGTGGCCATGATAGGTGACAAGACTTCTGCCTGTATTGGCCTCCCATACCTGTATAATGCCATCGGTATCGCCTGAGGCAATGTATTTGCCATCGGGTGACCAGGCTACGGAAAGCAAGCAAGAAGAATGCCCCTGGTAAATGCAGTAATCCTCTCCTGTACTGGAGTTCCAGACATGTGCAGTCTTATCACGTGAGCCAGAAGCAATTGAGATACCATCGGGCGACCATGCCACTGCAAACACATTGTCACTATGACCATGGTAAGTGAAAATGGGGGCATCAATCAACATGCTTAGTGTTCTCGAGGTCCTTCAACGAGGAGATTGATAGCATGCGGCAACACAGGCAGAATGCATTCCAGGCATTCTCTCACAGCTTTGGGACTGCCGGGAAGATTGATAATGAGAGTGTGGCCCCGTGTGCCTGCGGCCCCCCTTGAGAGCATGCCGAACGGCGTATGATGCAGGCTGACGGCACGCATGGCTTCGGCAATTCCGGGGGCTTCGCGATCAATGACTGCCTTTGTTGCCTCTGGCGTGACATCACGTGGAGCCAGTCCCGTGCCGCCCGTGGTGAGAATAAGGTTAAGCTGTTTGTCATCACTCCATTCGCGTAGCGTTGCCTCGATCAGTTCGCGTTCGTCGGGGATAATTGCGCCGGCGCTGATGACAGCTTCCGGTAGCTCGGTGACCATTGCCCGGATGTTTTCGCCGCTAGTATCCTGTCGTGCGCCCTTTGCGCCGCTGTCGCTGATGGTGAGAATCCCAATCGTAATCACCGTATCGTCCTCTCCTCCCTGACCGCACCTATCATCGCGCCGCCAATTCTCGCATAATGGCTCCAATCTGGCGGCGCGAGCCGAAAAGCCAGACGGTATATTCGTCGGACAGGTCTTCCACTTCGATCTGGCATTGCATCTCCTGAGCCAGCTTCCGCGCTATATGCATCAGTTGTCCGCGTTCGGCGCTGTCACGGCTGTGTGTATTTAATGCAAGTCTGCCCAGGCGCTCTTCCTGGCTTAATACAGCATTGATCAGCTCATGTAGTTGATCTGTACCGAAGACAACTTGCAAGGGAGGTATCTCTTGCGCCTGGTTTGCCAGCGATATAGCCCCTTTCGTGCCATTCCTATCTCCGCCATTCTCCTGATCAGAGTGCTGTTCGGTATCACCAACAATAGTTGTATACACATTGCTTAATTTATCCAGGATCAATAGCCGTGCTTCTTCAGGCACATCGTTGCGCGGGTGAACGAAGGCGAGCAGATTATGCACAGGATCAGAGTAGATAAAGGGACGTGAAATGGCTGCGCGTCGTCCGCATACCGGGCAGCAAGACACGTTTAACAGGCCAGCCAGCACAGTGTATTGCAACTGTGGCTCTGTGGCAACGTTGACATATTCGTAGATTTGACTGCTAAATACCTCACCACAAGGGCAGGTAAGCGTGCAATTCGTTGAACGAGACATACAATATTTTCTCTAGCGTGAACAATGATAAAGGAAAAGAGTCACTAAAAAAGTATATCATATCGGTGGAGGGAGATGACTGAATAAGTAAAGTAAATAGATAACTATATTTTAGTCCCGCACAAAACATGCTATACTCAGCAGGGAAATATTCATCAGCCTGGCTATGCGCGAGAAGCCATGTCAGCTTTGTATTGAAGAGTATTACTACAGGAGGAATTTCGATGGCTCGCGATGCAAAAAACATGCCCTTTCCAAGACCTACATCCTATCAGGATAGTGACTCCACACAACAAGATAACGGCTCCAATAATAAATTTGATGCACCACTCAGAATAGAGAATATGCTACTCGCGGAGTTTAACTACGCAAGTATCACCGCCTATCAGGCGATGGAGGATCGAGCGCGTATCTCTAGTTTCTACTACCTGCTGCTCGGCGTTCTGGCATCCGGGCTGGCAGCGATCTATCAATTGAGTGGAGGTACACACAACGTTCCACTTTTCTTAGTCGTTACTTTGCTGGTAATCGGCGCTTTTATCAGCATCTGTTTTTTTGTCACTCTCATTCGCCTGCGTCAAGCGTACAAAGAGAGTCTCATTTCAATGAATGTGATTAAGGAGTTCTACATCAAGGAATTTAAGCAGCAGATACCTGCAATTGAGCACGCGTTCCGCTGGCGTCTTGAAACCATTCCAAAGGGCGAACGTATTGGCAGTGTGACCTTCATGATCGCCTCCCTGAATGCTTTGATAGGCAGTCTTTGTCTAGCAGGGGCAGTATTCATTGGCACTGAGCAGCCTCTCTCTGGACTCGTTGCGTTCATCCTGGCAGCAATGGTCTTCGCCATCGCTTTACTGCTGCACATCCTCTACTACCGCAGGGCGCTGAGCAAACAGAGCGAAGCAGAAGTCATCCGTAAGCAAGAGTTGGAGATAGAGGCTGCGCTGCCAGAGACCCCTGAGTAGTTTCAAGGCACAATCGTTCAGCCTGACGAATCATGAGCAAAGCCGTATTGTCTTTATCCTCGTGCTGCTTCTTCCACCTTTTATTGGAAGCTCGTTCTGGTTCAATAAAGCGATCGTGTGCACTAACGGTGACATGCTCCACTAGGCGTCTTGTAAGGCCTCAGTAATGGCTTGCTCCTCCGTCATCACCTGCCCCGCAGCCCATCCGGCCTCGAATGTCGCTGCATCGAGATGCGCACGAGCTTCAGCGACACGTTTGTTCACGTCCTCGCGGTACACGCTGCCGGACGGGAGCAAGCTATCGGCCGCCCCAAACAGCCGCCCCGCTCGCTCTGCTCGCCCCTGGGCCGCTGCCACCTCGGCCAATCCAGCCAGCGCCTTGACGATGCCGATTCCCTGCTCCACCCGTTGCAGGTTCCGCCACAGGCTCAGGCTCTCCCTGTAGAGCACCTGTGCCTGTTGCTCATCTCCCCAACGATGGAGCCAGAGATCCCCGATGTTGATCAAGAACAGCACGAGCGCCCCCCGATTCCTGATCTGCTGCATGAGCGGCTGTAACTGCTGATCCAGGAAGCGCGCCATCACCTGGTCGCCCTGGGTTGAGACCATGACCTGCAACGCACTCAACGCCAACGAAGCGTACCAAGAGCAATGCACGTTCCCTTGCTCTTGGAAGAGCCGCAAACTTTCCTCGTAGCATGCACGCGCCGCAGCAGGGTCGCCTGAGC
>JBKPAZ010000135.1:0-12827 GCA_046726655.1 Chloroflexota bacterium | reverse complement strand
GACGAGCCTTGGACAGTCAGCTTGTCGTCAACAACCTTACAGCTTCGTCACATCATGCCGAAATTCGCCTTGGAGTCTATGGCTATAGCCTCACCGACTTAGGGAGCACGAATAGCACCTTTGTCAACGAACAACAACTTGCTCCCCATATTCCACGCCTGCTTCAAGGTGGTGACAGGATTCGCATTGGAGACATGACGTTCATGTACGATGCAGGCCGTCCGGACTTTCAAAACCCGTTTGTGCAAGAGAGGAGTCATAAAGATGTCCCTACTGCTAAAGTGAGTGCAATTGAGTTGAGAGCAATGAGTCAAAGTGAACTGTTTGGAGACCAGCCACCAGCTTCATATTCCTCCTCTCCTCCACAGCAGCAGTCAGTTTCTCCCTCCTTCACCCCGGCATTTGGGCCGTCACATACATCTCAATGGGCAGCAGAGAGAGCGACTGGCTATGGTATGCCGGGACAGCAGTCAGTTACTCCCTCCTTCACCCCGACATTTGGGCCGTCGAACACGCCGCCCTGGGCAACGGACAGAGCTAACAGCATTGGTATGCCTGTGCAACCTCTGCCCTACGTGCCACCACCCATACAGTCGCTACCTGTGCAGCCGAAGTCAAGCAATCGGCTCAAAGTGCTACTCATAGCCCTATCAATCGTCCTTGTCCTTGGTGCAGGTGGCGGTAGCATCGCCGCCTATCTGCTCACCAGGCCACAGCCAGTGATGAGTGTCACTAGCATTTACAGGGTTGGATCGACCCTTGCTGGCTCAACTGGCACCGTTGTGCATGTCAGCGCTCACAGCTTCTCCGGATCCTCCGCTATCACCTTCCTGCTCGATAACTTGCCTGTCGCAAGCACTCAGCATGTGAGCAGCGATGCGGATGGCAATATCAGGGCAGACCTGACGATTACAACTGCCTGGGCTGTGGGCAATCATATCCTGACTGCCAAAGATGCAAATGGTTACACTACAAAGGTTGGCATGCCTGTGGTAATTGTTCCCCAGGGTCAAGCACACACGCCTGGCCCTAATGAAGCTCCACCGGACGATATGAGTTTTACACTGAACGCGAGTATGCAGGCCCAGGATGCCGGGACGGGGAAGCAGCTTGGGTCGACGACAGAAACTCTGATTATTACGGGAAAGCCCGATCCATCTGGTGGGACTGTTTGTCAGTCCCTCGATGAAGGTCAGCCGCACTCCTACACTGGGAATGCCGGGAACGGCATCACCTATCGCGAAACCTTCATCTGGTCGTGTAGTGGTACCTATAAAGGAGGCAAGCTCTCCTATACTGAGACAGCGACCACTGATAAGGTAGATTTCTCCAGCGGGATATCCTGCGTGGCGCACACGCCTTATGTTTACGAGCACCTGGAGGGAACTTTCACGAGTCAAAACACTATCAGCGGGACTCTCAGTAGCGACAGCATTACAGCGGACTGTAATCGGGGTATTGGTACCCAGCTAACGAATGCGAGTAAAGGGAGCTGGACTGCACAACTATAGCTGAAAGAGTAGCTGCTGCTGCGTTCCTCATTGGGCAGCGTGAATGAAAGACAGAGAACGATGATAGAAATGAAAGTCGAAAGGGCTTGTTAAAAAATAACTTTCCATCAGGGAGTCACGGTAATACATAACGACACATCTAGACAGCAACCTCTTCCTGCGCTATATTCCTGGGAAACATAGCAGTTTGACGCCTTGCTCCTGAAGGATGACGATCACGATGATTTCGACACGTTTCTGCCCGGTGTGCGGGGCAGCCAACAAACAAGGGCATACATACTGTTTCGCCTGCGGACAGCTCCTGGCAACCGGCATGGAGGACGGGGAAGTCCAGGACGAGGCACTGTTGCACGATCGCTACCAGCTCGGCGCAATCCTCGGCTTTGGCGGTTTCAGCGCAGTCTATCGCGCGCGCGATCTGCAGACCGGGCGCGACGTGGTCATCAAACAGATCACACTGCGCGGACTGAGTGTCGAAGAGACCATCGAGGCCACCGACACATTCAATCGCGAGGTTAGCATGCTCTCCACGCTGCGCCATCCACAGGTGCCACGGATCTATGACCATTTCAGCGATCGCGAGCACTGGTATCTGTCTTGGGATATCTGGAGGGGACCACCCTGGAGACCTACCTGGAAACGCGCGTGGCCAAGGGCAACCCCATCCAGGTCGAGGAGGCGCTCGAGATGGCGCTGCAGCTCTGTAGGGTGCTGAAGTACCTGCACACGCAAAAGTCGCCCGTGATCTTCCGCGACCTCAAGCCAGGCAATATCATACGCTCCCCTGGCGGCACCCTCTGCCTGATCGACTTTGGCATCGCGCGCCACTTCCATCTGGGTCAAGCTCGTGACACGCAGGCGCTGGGTTCGCCGGGCTACGCGGCCCCCGAGCAGTATGGCCGCGCGCAGACGACGCCGCAAACCGATATCTACAGCCTGGGTGTGCTGCTGTACGCCCTGCTCTCGGGTCAGGATCCTGTCAAGCAGCCCCTTGGTCTGGCATCCCTGCGCCCGGACCCCGAGGTCTTCGGAACTGAGCTGGCCATATTGGTGCAGCGCATGCTCTCGCTTGATCCTAGCAATCGGCCCGCCACCATACGCGAAGTTGCCAGCGTGCTCGAAGCGATCAGGGCACAGCGCATGACCCAGGACGCGGCACGCATCTGGCGGCCACCAATCCCCCTGGCATCACCCTGGTCGATGGCAGGCCAGCAAGCCATCCAGATCCAACTTCCCGCACCACCCGGAAACACCGCGTTACCCACCCTGAATGGCCGCGCTAGCCGGCGCAGCGTGCTGATCGGCCTCGGTGCGCTGGCCGCCGCTGCCGTGGCAGGAGGGGAATCTGGTGGATCAACACTTCCTCTCCCCCTTCTCTTTCCTCTTCCCCCTATCTTTATAGCTATAGAGGACATGCCCAACCAGTGGATGGAGTAGCGTGGTCACCCGATGGCAGGCGCATCGCCTCGGCTTCCCAGGATTGGACAGTGCAGGTCTGGGATGCGACAAATGGCGGGCATCTCTTGACCTATCGAGGACATGCAGATAAGGTGACGGCGGTGGTGTGGTCGCCTGATGACAGGCGCATCGCCTCAGGTTCCTCGGATGACACGGTGCGGGTGTGGAATGCGCCATTGAGCATGCGAGGAGGGACAGGTGAACTATCCACAGGCCAAGCAGTTGCTCATCCTGGCTGATGCGGGAGGGAGCAATGCCTGTCGTCCTCGCAGCTTTAAGCAGCACCTGCAAGAGCAGTTGAGCGATCGCTCTGGGCTCAAGGTGGTCGTCTACCACTCTCCAACCGAGTGCTCAAAATGGAATCCCATCGAGCATCGCTTGTTCAGACAGATCAGCCTGAACTGGGCGGACAAGCCATTGCGCAGTTTTGAAATGATGCTGAAGAATCTGCGTGGTACAACCACCAGCACCGGACTAACAGTGCGAGCTGCATGACTGGAAGGCAAGTATGAGAAGGGCAAACCGTCTCAGATGGAGCAACTCCACCATGAACACGCTGAGGTCTGTGCCAATTGGAACTATACGCTTCGATCTCGTGTAGTTGCTCTCTCCTCTTCTTGAATAGTGCCGATAAAGCGGAAAGTTATTTTTTAACAAGTCCTAAGTTCATCTCTGTCCCCCCCGCGGCACGAGGTTGCCTGCCTGGCCAAGCGGGAGGGTTCCTTCTCCTACGACGGAAGTCGCTGCTCGGGCCGGGGCGGTCGGTCCGCGTGCAGCCGCTGCGCGTCGGCCCAGATGGTCTGCGCAAACGTCACCGCTACCAGGATCAGCGCGATCCCAATCAGCAAATCGTCGTGGCCTGAGAAGGCGATCATCACGGCGAATAACACTCCGGCTGTCACCATCTGCCAGATCGACGTGCGGTCGCGCCAGATGAGCACTCCTACCGTGACCACTGCCACGATGCCCAGTGTCAGGTCGGAGGGGGCTGAGGTCAGGGCCCATGCCAGGGGGGCAGCAGCAGATACTTGGGCGCCGGTGGCCGTGCCCAGAGCAACAGGCCGAAGAAGAAAATGACCGTGGTGCAGGGCGAGAGCCCGAACATGGTCAGCGCGTGCAATGGGTACCCACTGAACACCTCAACGAGGGGGAAGCCGACGAGCCCGACGCTCATGACCACCGCCCCCAGCACACCTGACAGGTTCCAGCGCGGAGCGAACACGAGGTCGCGGCGCACAATGCCAGCGACCAGGTACAGGATTGCCTCAAGGATGAAGGTGGCAGCCCAGACCCAGGCCAGGTGCATTCTGTTATCGAACACCCCGAAGTAGACGATCCCCACCCATGTGAAGACCACTGCGGCGAGCAGGCAGATCAGCTGGCTCGCTCGACGCCCTTGCCACAGTGCCAGTCCGACCATGACCACAGCACTGGCATACCAGACGAGCTGCATCGGCCAGATCGCGGTATTGCCGCGCTCGAATATCAGGAACAAATTGCGTGGTGTAGGCTCGAACGGGTGGACAAGGAAGAACACGTATATGACGACGATAGCAACCAGCACGGCTGCCACGCCGATCCCTTCAATGAAGAGATGCCGCATCCTCATGGTGTCCTGCGGTCCAGCAAGCTCGCCGTGTGTGTCGAGGTCAGGCCTCAGCGAAGTTTGCTCCGCAGGCGTTTCAACGGGTGCTTTCTCTATTTTGGTAGACATGATTCACCTCCCGTGTGATGAGAGTCTGTTCCGTGTCTGGAGGTGCGATTTCTGTATACAGCCACCCATCTAGTGTGGCGTGCTTCCTTACCTGGAAGATCTTCTCGCCAGTCTTCCGGACATAGCACTCCCATCGTACTTGTCAGAAGTATACGGCAGGAGCCTCACATGACCGTCACAAAAGGGGCTTTTCCATCACAAGGCCGTCACACTCTGCCAGTCGGGGTCGACGGCGCTATTTTCTCGCATGAGACCTGCTGGACTGGCCACTCGCCATCCTCCCCATCTCCCCTCATGGAGGGCAAAGTGGCATAGTCACCTTGCAACGTACACTCAGACCGTTGAAAGAGAGACGTTTCCACCCCATATCCTTTCGTCTGTGTCAGATCTCACTTCGCCACCCTACAAAATGGGATGAAAGCAGAGGCGTGATCGTTTGTAAACGGTGGAAAAAGCAGAGAAAAGAGATGCGAAAGACGCATGCCTCATTCCTGCCATTCCAGCGGTGGTAGCAGTCGTGGCATGGGGAGTCGGTGGCCTTAGGATGGGCCTGGCGTACTCCACGATCAGTCTCGTTGTCCTGGAAACAGCCCCTCCTGGTCAGGAAGGTTCGGCAACGGCATCGATGGAGATTGCTTCCGTACTCGGATCAGCGCTAGGTACTGGTCTTGGAGGAGTGATCATCGGGGTGACATCGGCTGCAGGGACAGGGATTGCTGTGGTAGATATCTTCGTCATAGCGGTAACTGGCCTCGCCATCCTGACCGCCGTTCGATTACCAGGTCGACCTCAACACACTGCGTCTCTCACCTAGCGAGGCGGCCTAAGCGCTAAAGACCAGGAAGATCAGGATCGTCACGATCGAGTAGAGGCGAAAGCCCTTTCCGTGTGCAGCCGCCCCACACCTGACGGGGACCAGTACGAAGAGAACACCCGTATCCTTGAGAACCCCATACATCACCGCTACAGGCGCGAGGCCGGCACAGAGCCAGCCTCACGATACCGCATCACTCGCGTCAACACGGGATTGTGACGACTGGTCCTTTCGTAACGTCCAGAGAATCAGCCCGGTGCGCAAGAAGATCCAGATCCCGGCAAAGCTGCCACAGATCCGGGCAAGCCACGAGATGTCCGGCGCGTAGAGCAACAGAAAGCCGCGAAGGGGGCTGGCTACGAGAGCGATCGGCGTGGCGGCTACCGTCAGATTCGGGATCATCGGAAGCAGGATATGGAGCACCCACTTCTGACCGCGTGACGGACGGCTGTTTGGTTGTCGCCGCCAGCGGCGCAGGCGCAGCAGAGTGACGGCGACGCCGAGGAGTTGCAGGGCCGGTATCAACAGCTGGCCGCGCAGCGCCCACGGGATGACGATGCCCCACCGGACAGGGTCGGGGCGCGCGCCAGCCAGCAGCGTGGCCGCACCCATTCCTACCTCCACGGGCGCGAAATTCGACATCAGGAAGTGATCGGCATTCATCAGGAGCACAAGGCCTCTGTTCTGCCCCGGCACGATCGCCATGTAGGCGAAGAAGTCGGGAACGATGCCGGAGTGCCAGACGATCCTCACCTGGTCATGATCGTTGATGAACCAGCCCATGCCGTACTGTCCCGAAACGCCCATCATGGTGAATTTCACGCCCGGGCGGTGCATTTCGGCGATGCCCGCGGGCGAGAGGACCTGGATGCCGCCGTAGCGTCCTTCGTTCAATTGAGCAATCAGGTAGTGCGCCATGTCTTCGGTACTGGAGATAAGATAACCTGCCGGGAGCGAACCACGCGGGAGCGGCAGATCGGGCGCGGCGACGGGGTACGCGAACCAGTAGCGGTGGCCCAGCGCCAGGCCGTGCTGTGCCGCCTCGCTACGCGTGGTGTAGCTGTGGCGCATGTCCAGCGGGCCGAAGATGTGGTTCTGGACATACGTCGCATAGCTTTCGCCACTGACGGCTTCTACGATCAGCCCGAGCAGGTTGTAGTTCATGTTGTTGTATTCGTAGGTGGAGCCAGGCGGATGAGTGAGCCGCAGCGTTGCCAGGGCACGCGCCTGTCCCTCGCACGTATTGTCAAAATCGGCGAGAGTAGCCCATCCGGGCACAGCGGACAGACCGCTGGTCTGGTTGAGCAACTGACGCACCGTCATTTGAGCGGAGGCCTGCGCGTCGGCGACACGAAACCAGGGCAGGTAGCGCTGCACCGGGGCGTCCAGGTCAACCTTCCCTGCCTCCACGAGCTGCATGACCGCCAGGGCGGTGAACGACTTGGTGAGGGAGCCAATGAAGAAGGGCGTCTGTGGTGAGGGCGGTCCGCCGCCCGGGCGGGCCTCACCAAAGCCGCGTTGGTGCACGATCTGATCGCCCTCGACGATCGCGATGGCAGCACCGGGAACGTTCAGGCGTTTCAGTCCCTGCTCGATGTAGCGGTCGATCGCGTCGTAGGGGGCTGCATTTGAGCTGTTCATGGGTCTTCTCCTTTTCCACATTAGTTCGGGTGTATAGATTGGGCCAATTAGATCTGAGCAGTCATACTATAGAACTGAACATCCTCACGAAAGCCCCCCTGTCCCTCCCAGATCGTGCGATAGTCGGCCACCAGTTCAATGGAGCGCAGGTATTTGACCATCTTAAAACCGAGTAGCGTTTCAGCCCGTAAGCGCACGGGAGCACCGTGCTCAAGCGACAAAGGCTCTCCGTTCATCTCATAGGCAAGCAGCGTTTGTGGGAGTTTTGCCTCCTTGATGTCAAGCACCTCATAGTAGGGCCGATCCAGGGCCTCGTTCGGAGCATCTGGATAAGACTCTCTGCCCGGATTGGTCAACAGCCCCCCAATTTCCAGCCGCCAATCAGCAAACTGGTTCTCGACCAGTTGTTTGAATGCCTCGCTCTCAGGCGGGCGTCCATTCACCCAGAAATAAGGCGAAAGAGCCGAGGGGGGATAGTGTTGCTTGGATGCAAGCCGTTGCAGCACGAAGTTGTGTGCCGGATCAACGAAGGCTCCAAGAACATGCTGCATCCCCCTCTTGTGCCGCAGCGAAAACCACGAGGACCAGACGTACTAGGCAAGTGCAAAGAGCAGCGCAATGACTGCGATAGCGATGGCAAGCAAGACACTGCTGTCCACTGTCCCAAAAACGATATGGCGAAGATTGTCATTGAAATGAACAATAAGCACGAGCACCGTGTGCACAAGAGTAAAGAGCACAAGGGCAACCATCACCAGAAAATGCAGACTCCGAGCGGCTTGCCGACCACCAAAGAGCTTGAGGTACCAGGGAAAACGCGCCTCGATAGCCGGGGACATAGCTGCACCAGTAAGGATCATCAACGGTGCGAGAATCTGCTTTCGTGTGAAACGCAGCCAGGCACTCTCAGGCTGGCATCCATCATTCCAGTAAAGTCGAGGATGGGCAGCCAGAACCTGTATCCCGCTGCGTATCAGCAAACCAAGAAAGAGCAGGTTAATATAGTGACCGATCCGCAACCAGAGCGGAAACGCCAGCGAAGCCAGAGAGAAATGCACATCCACCATCCTTTCGGAGGGGTCGTGCCTTGCGCGTGAGCCGTGCAAAGCTGAGAGATTGCATACAGTTTTACACAAAATAGCTACGAAAAGTGTAACCGGAACATGAAACAAAAGCAAGGGGAAGAGCGTTCGCTACCCTCCCTGACCCCCCGATCATTTGTGATGGCTCTGTGAGAATGCAGCCCACGTTTGTGATATCCTCGTAACATCCATGCATTACACTCCATACTGGAAAGATCTGCCCCAGAGGATGTTGAGCACGACGAGGGGAGGAGCGCAGATGGAACGTCCATCCCATCGGGAGGAGGAAGAGAGAGCATGAAACAGCAGCACAGTGATTACCAGGTGGTTCCGTATCCGAAGATGCGGCGCCTGGAGGCAATCGCATATCGTTCAGTTGGGCGCACATCCATGATGCATGGCCTGATCGAGGTCGATGTGACCAGGACACGCGACCTACTACGAGATCACAAAGCGAAAACTGGGGAGTCCCTGTCATTCACGGCGTTCCTCATTGCCTGCCTGGCTAAAGCCGTCGGTGAGTACAAAGCCGTGCAGGCCCATCGCAAAGGCCGCAAGCACCTCATCCTGTTTGAGGAGGTGGACGTGTATACCCCGGTTGAGCGTGACGTGGCTGGCCAGAAACAAATCATGCCCACCATCATCCGAGCGGCCAACCGCAAGACCGTGCGTGAGATTCATCAGGAGATCAGGGCTGCCCAGGTGCAGGACGTGGCACAAGCCTGGGAGGATAAAATTCCCCATTGGCCCTGGCTGCTGTTGCTGCCAGCCTTTCGCGTGATGGCGTGGATGACTGAAAGGTCTCCGCAGGTAAGGAAGAAGTACCGGGGGACGATTGCCCTCACCACCGTCGGGATGTTTATGAAAGGGGCTGGATGGGGCATCCCACTCCCCGACCATTCACTCTGGATGACGGTGGGCGGCATTGGCGAGAAGCCAGGGATTATAGACGGGCACATCGCCATCCGGGAGTATCTGAGTCTGACTATCAGCTTTGATCACGATATCGTCGATGGTGCGCCTGCCACACGCTTCACGGGGCGGCTAAAAGAGCTGATCGAAAGCGGCTACGGCCTCGATGACTCCACGGCCGAGTCGGAGTCGGCCGGAGTGGAAGGCGCGCGAACGTGAGCCGGGTGGAGGCCACGCGTCCTGCCCTACCATGACAAACAGAGCAGAGAAAGAAGACAAGTGTAAAGGAGAAGTATACGATGACCAAAAAGTTTATGATAGGAGGGACAGCACTGGGCGCACTGGGGCTCTTAGCATACTACCTGCTTTTCCGCCCCTGGCAGCGCCGCTGGGGAGCGACTGATGAAGAGGTGCAGCGCACCCATCCAGGTGATGAGCTGGTGCCAGAGGCCGACATTGTGGAAATGCGCGTCGTCACCGTCAAGGCAACGCCTGGCGCGATCTGGCCCTGGCTGGTGCAGATCGGTCAGGGAAGAGCGGGCTACTATAGCTTCGACTGGCTCGAGAACCTGGCCGGCGCCAAGATGAAGAACGCCGAGGGTATCAACCCTGACTGGCAGCACCTGCAGGTGGGTGACATTCTTCCAGTTGAACCTGATGGCAAAGGCTTCAAGGTCTACATGCTTGAGCCAGAGCGCGCATTGGTACTTGGCGGTCGCAAAGGAGAAGCAGGCATCTTTGAAATGTTCACCCAGAGGGCTCCGGCCTTTAGCTGGGCTTTCATCCTGGTTCCGCTCGATAGCGAACGCACCCGGCTGATCTCCCGCTTTCGTATCCAGAGCCAGCCCTCTCTCTGGAACACCTTGACCGACATCTTCGTTGTTCCCCTCGATTTCCTGATGACACGCAGGATGCTGCTGGGTCTCAAGAAACGAGCGGAAAAGACCGGCGAGCTTGCAGGAAAGCCAGAAGAGGCTGAAAAGAAGCCAGGCCCGAATGGAATAGTGACATCCACAACGGCGATTTAGTAGTTCCAGTAGCCGACGCAGCTGAACCGGAGATCGAAGCAGGACTTGCCATCGGGAAGCCGCCATAGATCAGATCAGCACGCCGATCGAGCCAGCGCCCCGGGGGTCCCTTGATCACCTCGACCGGCACGTTGCGACGACGCGCGAAGGCCTCGGCGCACTCGACCATCGCTTCGTAGGGGCCGCCGGGACCAACGACCCGCAGTCCTTGCGTTGCCTTGCTCATCGTCCCTCCCGCGCTCCGTCCTCCAGCAGACGCGTCTGCTGGTTCATGCAGAGAGGCTTCGCTATGCGTCGCCTGCAATGACCTCAACCGCCCCTCATGCGGAGGTTCCGTCGATGGAGCCTGTACATTTGATTCCACGAGCGGAATTTTGATCATGCTGTGGATGAAAGCCGCTTACGCTCTTCCAGAAAGCGAATATGCTGGTCTTGCCTGTGAAGGCATTTCAGGGGCGCAGAGACGAAGAAGAGAAGATTGAGCGCCACCCACAGCATGGTCAAATTTTCACCTATGTCATTTCATCATTTACACTCTTGTGGAGCTCTATCTTTGCAGTTTTTACTTGCCTACCACATAGTGTATCAAAAAATGGGCTTGAACCACAAGATGTGAATAGGTGGACAGCGAACTTTTCTTCGCATGCATGAGGCACCTGGCAGCTTGGATGTGGGAACGACATGTATGTGAGTGAGCAGGGATGCTCGCTCATCAAGTGGCAAGAGAACTGAGAGTACTCTGAATCATGGCCTGATCTCACTGGCAGTCTGGATAATCTCCCGCCCTCGGTCATTTCTATTGTCCATCAACACCATCCGACAAAATACACAGGAAACCAACATGTCAACTGCAGAAAACGGTCATTTCTTGGTAAATAGGCTGAATGTTCGGACAAACGGCATTCAATGCAGCTTTTTCGTCCGAAGCTATATGACGTCGCCGTCAGAGATAAGGATGAAAATGGGAGAGAATCCAGCAGAGCGGCGAGACGAGATCGTTGAAAGTTGGTGTCAAGGAACCCGCGTTCGAAGCTGATCCTGGTGCGTCCCGAAGAGATGATTGTTGCCATCTGTGATGCAGATGAGCACGTGAAGGAAACTGTTTGTTTTTCTCCCGCACCTCTCTCCGCTCCGCTTTTGTCATGTGTCTCACAAGCAGACGTTGCTTCTGAAAGGAGAGCGCAAAACGCCGGGCGGGCAATGGAGTAGCACTCATTGGACTAAGAAACCACTGGACCAGCCGCCAGTGCCATTGTGGCTAAAGGATATCAGCCATTTCCCTCTTCGGAGGTAACGACGCTTCCACAGGTTCCTTCGCGGGGCTTTGTCGTCCCCTATCGGAAGCCTCGGTCGCAGGAGTAGCTCGATGGTTCTTTTGACTAGACCCATCCGGTCCATTGTCAACGGGCTTCCCACCTCTGGCAGCGCCACTGCCGGACGCAAGACGGTTTACCTCTCGTACCACTTCTCACGTACGGCTCTTTACGCAACTCCTCAATACGCGAACAGGCATACTCCTGGCCCTCCCTCATACTCACATGTTACTTCCTTTTGATATTCACGGCTTTATCTGTTGCGCTTCGCTGAATACCTGCTACCTGTGATACCTGTATCGCAGGTACTACGGCTCCATGAGCAGACAGCATTGCTTCTAGCGAATGAACCAGCGCTTCTTGTGAGTATCCTTCGCGAACTCCGCTCACCAGGACTCGTATACCGCCTTCTTCCTGAATGATCTGCCATTGCCGGACCGGGGTGACATCCAAGACTTTGTGGAACACATGCGGTATGATCCTCACTTCGGCTCCGGTTGTCCCCGGAAAGCAAAGAACATCTTCTTTCCTTCCTTGAATATCCTCAACCAAAGCGAATGGCCGCCCGCAGGAACAACTGGGAGAAGACAAACACAGTCGGTCGCTGACCTCATACCGGATCAGCGGCTGGGTAGTATTAAAAAGCCTGGTGAGTAAGAGTTTATCGCCATACACACCCGGTGGTACGGGACGATTCAACGTGTCCACGACTTCAATAATATCCAGATCTTCATAGAGGTGCAGTCCCGTGTGTGCGTTACATTCTCCGGCCAAAGCTCCTGCTTCGGTAACGACATAGGTATTGAAGATCTTTTGTCCCCAAACGGTCTCAATACGCAGGCGCATTTCCTCCGTCAGCAGTTCCGAACTTACCGTGATAATCTTCGGATGAATTTGAAGTCTTCCTTCCAATTGCTCGGCAGCCAATGCGTTCATAACGGACGGATAACCGCCGATAGAATCAGGCTGCCATTCATTTAACCGTTGAGCTAAGACCTCTATTGGATCATTCGCCGATAAATGCAGGAGTAACGGATTACGCAAACTCATGCAGGTCCGTGTCGATTGATGCCAAGGTGTATGGGAGACTATGAGAGCAGACTTCAGATTCGGCCCCATCTTCCCCGACCAAATGCTGTGCCGGAGAAATGAAGCCAATGTCACAGCCCATTCGGAAGCCCCGAAAAGGAAGATCCCAGGACTGCCGGTACTCCCCGAGGTAGCCATGACCAAATACGTATCCAAAAACTGTGCGTCTTCATGAAGCGTCGACTAATGCGCTTCCACCTCCGCCAAATGGATCTTTGGATCTGTTACGATCTCATCAAAATGCTCCATCATGACGGCTTTAGTC
>JBKPAZ010000134.1:0-24779 GCA_046726655.1 Chloroflexota bacterium | reverse complement strand
GTGGTAAGTTGCGTGGACGAGGGATTCTTGTTCCGTGATGGGAGATAGGTTAAGTTACCCCAATAAGTGAATGTCAACGAAAAGTAATGTTCCTGGCGCCCCTTGCGGGCGCCAGGCTCATTCACAGGCCCTGTCCCTTCTACATACGCACTATTGCGTTCGATGCCCGCAACACCTTATAACGTGTATCCCCACCGACTTCTTCGACCGTTTTAAAACAGGCTCGTAATGTTGGCTCATATTTCAAGAAGCGATTTGCCACCAGGTAAAAGCGTCCGCGAGGGCGCAAGACCTGCGCGGCTTCGCGAATAAAGCGCTCGGCTATCCCGGTAGTCTGTATGCCTCCAAGATGAAACGGGGGATTGGTCACCACAAGGTCAAAGCGCTGCCCTGGCAGCGCTTTTGTTCCGTCGCTCGCTAGCACCTGCACGTTGGTCAGACCACTCTGCTTGACCATCTGTCGGGCGGCATCCACTGTAGCGAGGCTAGCATCGACCATTGTCACATGTCCCTTGCTGGCCAGGTGCGCAATGTGTATACCTATGAAACCTGCCCCACAGCCAATATCTAACGCCACATCGGTTGCATGTACTTCCAACACTTCTAACAATAGGCGTGTCCCTTCGTCTAACTTGCCCTCGGCAAAGACTGTGGGTACGAGCGAGCTCAGATCGCCAGGCCAGATGAACTGGACACTCGCATCTTTGTAGGAACAGATCACGCGCTGCCCTTTGCTGATTACAAGCGTCTCCAGATTGCCAAAGAGAGATTGCATACGCTTCGCCATAGACAACACGCCACGGTCTTTGGCACCCACAACATAAAGACGCCCCCCAGGTTTGAGCGCGTAGGCAGCTACCTGTAACCCATAGATCATCCAGGCCTTACCCGGCTGGTACAACAAATTCATGATTGCTACATCGATGGTCGCAGGAGCTTCACGTAAGGTATACTCATGAAAGGGAACGTGTCTCATGCGCAATTGAGGCCGATCAATCGGAGAGGGGCGCGATAAATCGGCCCCTGCTGGTGTCCCGATTAATCTGTTAAAGTGCATTAACGAGGCGATATTGTCTTCGGCAAGTATGAGTTCGCCTGCGCTAAGACGCCGTGCAGCTTCAAGCACGAATGCATCCGCCGCTGAGTTCAGGATCAATAATCGATCATCGATGGCAAGCTGTACAGTTTCAGCTAATAAAGTAGAATGGAGCATAAACATGGCCCTCTATATTGATAGTGCATTTCTCAATGATATTATGAATGTCGTGAAAACGGTGCCCCTGGCAGGTGTCACCACCAACCCGACGATTTTACTGGCAGCACGCGAACGCGGCCAGGATTTAAATCCTCAAGGGGTACTGGATGCATTACTGCGTAGTATAGATGGTAGTATTTTCATGCAGCCCGGCGCAAGCGATGAAGAAGAGATGTACGCTGAGGCGCTCGCATACATTCAAACCGCTTCTAACCGTGTAATCGCCAAGATTCCGATGACACACACCGGCATGCGTGTGGCACGCCGGCTGAAGCAGCAACAGTATCACATCGCATTCACAGCGGTCACTTCTGTAGCACAGGCATACGGCGCCGCGATGGCCAAGGCCGATTTCATTATCCCCTACTACGGACGCCTGGAACGTTCGGGTATCGATGCAAGCGAGCGTGTCTCAGAAATGGCTGACCTGCTGCACAACGCTGGCCTGCCTACACGCATTCTGGTCGCCAGTATCAAGTCACCTGAAGATGCAGCCAGGGCCCTACTTGCTGGCGCCCATGACCTGACCGTAACACCGTTGGTCTTGATGGAGATGGTAAGAGATCCTCTCACTGAAGAAGCGGTCGAGCGTTTTACGCAAGACTGGCAAAAGATGAACAAATCGTAATGATGTTCTTTTGCCTTACAAGGTGTAGCATGAAAAATTGGTCATATTTCACCTATCCCTTTTCAGAGGTTTGTAAGTAAAGTATGTTATATTAGCTTTTGTGATGGAAAGAGGGAATACGGGGGGAAGTCCTTCAACATAGTGGGAGTGCAGGGAAAAGTGGCAAGGAAGCTAGTTGGTAGATGAAGAAGATATCTTAGCAATTTATGAAATGTAAGTGGCGGGGGAGAAGCCTGAAGGGTACGTTCCTTCAGGCTTTTTTGTGTGTCAAAGAATTATTTGTGTTCACAATTGCACTTGCTGCCCCGGTTATTGTGGGACAAATTGTGTGCCATCATTGATAAACACCAGGCGTTGATCTTGAATGTGTACAATCATGTCAGGCCTGCCATCCCCGTTTACGTCCCTAAATTCAGCAGTAACTGGCGTTAAATCCTGGCCATCGCCGAACAAAGTTGGGCCATTATAGATACGAGCATGTGTCGAGTCTCCACCGGGCAGTTCGATAATCACTACATGCCGGTTGAGGTTGAGAAAGAGAAAGTGTGAAGGGCTGCCTGGGCTATCGTTGTGCCCTACCACCGCATCGACCTGGTAGGTACGAGGACGGCCATAAGTCACATCGTCCTGGTGAACCTGCCACCATGAACCAAGGGTGTTCAACATAACGAAAAGTGCTGCCATCAGGAGCATACCAACGATAACCGCTATCAATGGAAAACGCTTAGCCTGATGCCATCCTTGCTTCCATGAAGGGGCAGCAGCGTGCGATAGCTTGCCACTGCTCGGATACGGAGTGACATTAGAGCGTCGTGGATGAACAATCCCCCCTTTCAGCACGTCGACGTCATCAAGTGTATCACGCTGGGGTGGTTTATTGTACCTGCGCACACTGCTATGAGGACGCGTTACATAATATTCTTCATCTTCCTCAATTTCGTAGCCAGATTCTTGGGATAATTTATTTGCCTGTGTGACCCCCATAACATTAACCTCCTGATTAGATAATCTGTTCTAGTACATAATACATTAGTACAGACGTTCTTGTCAATATGTTTTGGAGGCAAATTACACAAGCTGATAAAAACTCGTAATAAAGAACGTGATGTGACCGTGTTACGAGAAAGCGTTTCTGTAATCAAATTGTGATGTCAGTGTCTTATGTTAAGAGTGTTGAAGAATGTGTTTGAAGATCAGGCCTCGCACCTGACGGGTTGGTACAAAATCTGTAAAGGAGCAAAATCATGAAAGCTCAGGAAAAACAGATACCGTATCGAGAGGGGCCAGTAGAGCTGCACAGCCGACGCAATCCGTGGTTTGCGTTCTTACTGGCATTGCTGAGTCTTCCCTTGATCATTGGAGGAATTGGCCTCCTCATCTTTGCTGGAGCTACGATTGCTGGAGTCATGCTACTGGTGCTGACTATTCTACTGATCGTTGTAGGTACAGGTCTCCTGATTGCCGCTGGAGTATACCTGGCGCTTTCCACGGTACGTATAGAGACACGTCACTTCTCGGTGAGTGAGCACCCACGAATTGTGGTCAATAATGAGGTGGGGACGATCCATATTAACGCTGGTAGTGATGCAAATATGGTTACTATTCAGGCAGCACACCATACCAGGAGATTTTTGAAGAAAGCTAATAGAAGTTGGGTGTCATACGAGCAGTCGGAGGATGGCAACGAGATTAGCGCCGATGTAGAGCGGTTGTTTGTACCTGGCATCAATCTCCCAGAAAGTATCGATTTCGATCTCAAAGTGCCGAGCAATGCCGACCTGGAACTAAGTACGGGTATAGGTGATATCCGGGTTACCGGTATCAGTGGTCAGTTGTCTTTGAAGAGCGATACAGGCTCAATTTACGTCAGACGCGGTCTGCTCACTGGAAATTCTGTGCTGAAGTCGAGCCTTGGCTCAATCAACTTCCACGAAGCTATTGATCCATATGGAGCCTACCAGTTCGAGACCGACACCGGTTCAGTCAACGTGACCCTGCCAGATCATACAGCCTTCGAGTTAGATGCAAGCACCAACCTTGGCGGTGTGATGACAGTTGTTCCGGGGATGATGATGGCCTACCGTACGCATAATGAGGTCCATGGCGACGCAGGTTTCCCTCCGCGCGCAACTATGAGGTTAAGAAGTAGCACTGGATCGTTGAGAGTGTATGAGGAGTCAGATGGTTATGTTCCAAACTGGAATGAGAATTAGACCTATCTACCGTGCCGCTTCTTTTTCCTGGCAGTATGTTTCTGCGGGCGAGTTTGTTTGAGTGCTTGACGAACCGTCTGAATAAACTCCAAGTCAGGGTCAATTTCTTCGGCTTCATCCAATAATATCTCCGCGCGTCGATCGTCTCCAATTGCCATCAAGACAATCGCAAGGTATACAGACCCTCTTCCTAGTCCCACCCGAACATGATACAATAGTCCCATTACATCAAGACTATTGAAATGGGTATACTTTGCTCATCATGCACAATATGATCAACACGCTGGCGGAAGCATTTCGCGCGCAGCATAAACAACTCTATATTGTAGGGGGGACAGTGCGCGATGTACTACTACATCGCGAGGAGTCGAACGACGAGGACCTGGCAACCGACGCAACGCCCGGCGAAATCAAGCGCATCGTCGCGCCAACGCATCCCACTGCGATTGTTCTTGTTGGTGAGCGTTTTGGGACGGTACGTCTCCATTACTCAAATTACATCATCGAGATCACCACGTTCCGCAGCGAGCAATATAATCCCAATTCTCGCAAACCAGAGGTATGTTTTGGGACCGTGCTGGAAGATGACCTGCTGCGACGAGACTTCACAATCAACGCTATGGCGTGCCATCCATTGACTGGACAAATCATTGATCCATTCGGAGGTCGACAAGACCTGGAAGCGCACGTGTTGCGTGCCGTAGGCAATGAACCTGATAAGCGCTTCGATGAGGATCCGCTGCGCCTGCTGCGCGCAGTGCGTTTCGCCGCCCAGCTTGACTTTACTATAGAGCCCGGAACCCGGCGTTCAATCGTTCACCAGGCCGCAAAACTGCAAAAGATTTCGCGTGAACGTATCCGGGATGAGATGAATAAGCTGCTGGTTTCGGCGAACCCTGCTAAGGGCCTGGATTTGCTTGTTGAGTTGGGGTTGATGGAGTGGATCGTGCCCGAAGTACTTGCGCTGCGCGGTGTAAGCCAACAACCTCAGCGTGCGATTCATTCAAAAGATGTCTATGCGCACGTTCTACGCGTGGTTGAGCGCTCATCTCCCCGGCTGGTCTGTCGCTGGAGCGCGCTGCTGCATGACATTGCGAAGCCACGCACGCGTACAGTTGAAGATGGGAAGGTACACTTTTTTGGGCACGAGGATGTCGGAGCCTACATGGCACGTGATATCCTGAAGCGGTTGCACTTTGACCGGGATTTTATCGAGAGTGTGTCGAAAATTGTGCGTTTACACATGCGGGCAAATGCGTATACTTCGGACTGGACAGATGGGGCAGTGCGACGGCTGATGCTGGATAGCGGGGACGACCTGCCCGATCTACTCGACCTGTCGCGCGCAGATATCACCAGTTATCGATCTGATAAGGTTACACGAGCTACTGCTCGCGTAGCTGAACTTGCTGAGCGTTGCCAGCGCTTAAAGGAGGAGGCAAAGCGTGTACCACTCAAAAGCCCTCTGGATGGTAATGAACTGATGGCGTTGTTCGATCGTGGTCCAGGACCGTGGTTACGACCGATTAAGGATCACCTGCTGAGCCTGGTTATCGATGGAGCGCTTGCTCCCGATGATAAAGAGGAGGCGGCGAAGGTCGCGAGAGCGATGCTAGATAAAGAGGTAGATCAATGAGTGTGACGTGTGACGAGATTGCACAGTATCTCAATGACTACCTGCGGCGGGTGGAGAAGTTCAAGGAAATACCAGACTACAACCCAAGCAAAGGATACGACGATGACAAAGGCGCATAAGCCAGGATCTCAAAAACCTGGGCCAGATAAGACGAAGACAACTGGTGTTAAAAAGCCAGGAGCAGGCACATCACCATCCGCCGCCGGCACAAGCCGGTCCAAATCACCTAAACCACAATCAGAACCTTCAATCACTCTCCAAACCGACACGGCTAAGAGTAAACAGAGTGGGAAAAGTGCTAAGCCGGCAATAGGCGGTTCGGCTGTGTCGGGGGCGAAATCGATGCAGCCTAAAGAAATCTCAGCAACGTCACCCACACAACAGCAGGCTGAGAGTTATAACCGCGAGATGCGCAGGCGTATGCAACACATGGGTACCGGCCCTTATGGTGGAAGCCAGACCGACGCTGTGCGTGATAGGAGACAGAAGCGTATTGAGAAACGGAAACAGCGTCAAGAGGAAGTAAAAAAGACAGTAGTAGCTAAAGGGCCTAGCACCAACATCAAACTCGGACGCAGAAATACATATTTTGTGCTTGGTACGATAGTTTTCATAGTCTTGATTATCGTCATTACTCTTATCATTCGTCATCTCTAGGAAAAAAGGGCAATGGGCGATTCGCAACCTGCAAGCGCAATAGACTACAGCCAAAGGAACCACACTGATGCCAAAAATGTATGGATGGGTGCGTGAGGTAGTGCCTGAAAGCCCTGCGGACCGCGCAGGATTACAGCCTGGTGATCTTATTCGCACAATTAACGGTCATACTATTCGTGACCTCGTGGATTATCGCTTTTACGTTGCTGATGAAGAGTTGACGATTGGATTTGAGCGACAACTGACCCAGCAAGAAGTACAAATCTTTAAAACTTACGATGAGAACCTGGGGGTGCTCTTCGGCGAAGAGCCTGCCCCGTTTATCCGGCAGTGCGCCAACAAATGCGTCTTCTGTTTTATTAAGGGGTTGCCAGAGCGCTTCGCGCCGCAGCCCGGTTTGCCGCATGGTATGCGATCTACACTCTATATCAAGGATGATGACTACCGCTACTCATTCCTCTTTGGCAACTTTATTACGCTCACCAATCTGAAAGAACACGATTGGCAGCGCCTGGACGAACAGAAGTTGACGCCACTCTATGTATCCGTGCATACAACCGATCCCGACCTGCGGCGCAAGATGGTCGATGGGCCACGAGCCGGAGACATCATCGACCATATCAAACGCCTGGGAAGCATGGGCATCACCTGTCACACGCAACTTGTGCTCTGCCCGCCGATTAATGATGGTCCGCAGCTTGACCGCAGCATATACGATCTGGCAGAACTGCGCCCTATCGTCGAGTCGATTTCTGTAGTGCCTGTTGGACTGACGAAATACAACAACATGATGAAAACCGGTGACTTACCGCCGCTGCGCCACTATACACGACAAGAGGCCGGTGGAGTGATCGAGCAAGTCGAGGCACACCAGCGACACTTCGAGGCAGACGATGCTGATGGGTATCCATTTGTCTACCTCTCGGATGAATGGTATTACCTGACGGAACGCGAATTCCCACCCGCGAAGCATTATGGCTCGTATGCTCAGATCGAGAATGGGGTGGGCATGACACGCTACCTGATTGAACAATGGGCACGTAGCAAACGCAAACTACCGGCAAGCTTGCCGCAACCGCGGAGGATGTCGCTGGTCACGAGTATGATGGCACGGTCCGTTATCGAGCAGTTCGCAGAAGATATGCGCAAGGTTAAGGGACTTGAAGTGCAGGTGCTGCCCATCGTAAACAAGTTCTTTGGGGCAGAAGTGACTGTCGCCGGGTTACTTTGCGGCCACGATGTGCTGGAAGCCCTGGAGGAGAATGAAAATCTGGGTGATCTGGTGCTGCTGCCACGTGTGATGCTGGATAACGCTGGAGAGCGATTTTTAGATGATACGAGTGTTGAAGAGTTCAAGGAGCGTCTGCCTGTGAGGGCTGAGTTTGTGCGGAATGCCCAGGAGACGCTTGAGGCGATTTGCTCACTGGCAGTTCCCGGGGTAATAAGTAAGGAAACAGCAAAAGCGTCCGCCTCCAGCCGTTGAGTCAATTTGACATATACGAAAACTGTGTCAATATGGGGACAATTCCCTTTTTTAACCGCTGTCTATAGAAAAATCTGCCACTATTCTTGCTCTGGTTTCACCCTACGCACAATTGCCCATGTTGTAGGCAACAACGCTGCTGCAATCGCTAGCTTTAGCAAATCGCCCGGGATAAAGGGAACCATGCCTATTTTAATAGCGGTAAGTAGATTAAGATGCAAAACGGCGGCCAGCCAGGGAACACCTATAGCGTAGATAATCAATGTACCTGGCAGCATCGCGAGTGCAGAAGTGAGAAAGCGACGATCAAGGCGACGCTCGGATAGTAGACCGGTCACAAATGCAGCAACGGGGAATGACCAGAGGTAACCACCAGTAAACCCAAACAGGGCTGCCAAACCGCTAGGCGAGGGTGGCAGTGGCGAGAAAACAGGAAGACCCGCAGCTCCTTCCGCAAGATAAACCAGTAACGACAGCCCACCACGACGACTACCAAGAGCTGCACCTGTCAGTAAGACAGCCAACGTTTGTAAGGTGACGGGTACGGGTGTGAATGGGAGTAAGAATGATACATGTGCACACAAAGCAGTGAAAATGCTGAAACCAATGATTAATAAAATATCTCGTAGTACATTCATACTGCGAGATTTACTAGATGGGACGAGATAATCAGCGAGTGTTGAACCTGGAGAAATTGCCATGAAAAGTTGCTCCTTCGTTAACAAAGACATCCAGGTATATTATACATTGCTTTGTAACTGTTCAGGTCTTCTTTCTCTTGCGCCGCCTTTGGCGGCGGGGTGGGAGAGAAAGGCGGGGACACCCCGCACCCCGCCAAGGGGCCTTGCAGGCCCCTTGGAACCCCTTGCTGAATAGTTACCTCACACGATCAACTCCGGGATATCATGCTTTGGGTCATTCACCAGGCGCGAGACGGGGCGTGCCGTCATCTCTTCTGCCGGATAGGGCGCAAGCCAGTGCGATAGTGCATGTTCATCACGCACATCTGGATCGAGCCAGAGTTCGTAGGCGTCGGGCAAAAGGATGGCTGGCATGCGATTATGAATGGGCACAAGCACATCATTAGGCTCGGTGGTGATAATTGTGCAAGTGCGTATCTGCTGGCCTGCGGGGTTTTTCCACTGGTCCCATAAGCCAGCAAAAGCGAAAGGTTCTCCACTTTTTAGTGTGATATACATAGGGGTCTTGAGCCCATTTTCCTTGCGCCACTCGTAAAAGCCATCGGCTATGATCATGCAGCGTTTAGAGCGCAATAGCCCTTTGAAGCTGGGTTTCTCTGTCAGTGTCTCGGCCCTGGCATTAATCATCCTCGAACCGATTGATTCGTCTTTGGCCCACGAGGGGATCAGTCCCCAACGTAACAGGGCCAGGTGAGATGCTCCATTATGCATAATGGAGACAACTTCTTGTGTTGGTGCAATGTTGTAGCGCGGCGATGTTTCTAGAGTAGCTGGCACACCGAATTGCCCGGCAACAGTTTTGATATCGACATGAAGTGTGAAGCGTCCGCACATGATTTTCTCCTTCCTCAAGAGTGCTGATCCAACATTCCTCTTTATTATTGTATTCTTTTTTGGCATATTGTATGCGGTTGGTTAACATATTATTGACAAACCTCACCATTATCACCTATACTTACAACACGAACTTACGTTCTAATTATCTTGTGATGCCTTGCATTTTCCTGTTGTAATCTCTCTGGAGTTGTATCTCACTAGCCAGGAGTTCAATTCTCGTGACCTCTCTCATTGTCGTATTTATCGCTATCTCACTTGCTTTTGTGGTAACAGGGCTTCTCCTATCACCCAAACCTCATGTGCGCAGTCAACGTGCTGTGTCTACTGTTCGAACGGGACGACGTATTGTGGTTGAACCGCTACCAGCTCGAACTCGCTACGTGGTTGAGTCGGAACGCTTGAATGCGCGTCGTTTCCCAATGGAAATAGAACGATATCAATATGCTGGAGCCGCCGCTTCAATTCCTTTTAACGCGGGGCGTGACTTTGGACAGCGACAAACAGGTAAGCCCATTCCCCGAGCTATCATCATCATTGGATTAGTTTCCATTTTCATCCTGGGCTTCTACTCACTGAATAGCTTGCTTCCACATCCAGCCCTTTCGAATCTTGTCACGTTTTATGTCAATGCTCCCGCTGCACCCCCACCGAGTCAAACTCCTCCTCGATACAACGCATCGCAAAGCCTTGTGCGCCTGAGCCAGCTTGATCCAGGACAGTATGCTTCCGCCCAGGAATATACTACCTGGGCATACTCTGCTTGCTCTGCTGCCGCCATGACAGAGGTTCTTAATGCGTATGGGCATCATTATCGCGTGACAGACATATTAAAGGTTGAAGCTCAGATAGGTGAAATCACACCGCAACTTGGGTTGCTGGAAGAAGTGGGAATCCAGCGAACCGCAGCGCAATTTGGCTTCAACACCACCTGGGGTCATTCTCTTTCACTCGATCAAATCATCGATATTGCAAACCACGGGCGACCTGTGATCGTGAGCTTCCCCCCGGATAGATATGCCGGCGGGCACCTACTCGTGGTGACCGGCGGAAATAGCAGCACCGTCTATCTGGCCGACTCATCCCTTTGGAATCGCCACTCACTCTCACGTGCGCAATTCCTGCAATGGTGGGAGGGCTTTTCTGCGATAGTGACTCCAAAGTAACAGAAGGCACTGTACTGCTTTGTAAACTGCCGGTGCTATTTTCCTCAATAGTCTGTGAAAATGTGGACAAAAATGTGGACAAATGTTCTATTTTGTGGATAACTCCAATTGGCTTCTTTAAGTCGAAGGTCTAGACAATCACCTTTTCCCCTGCTACGATAGTGCAAACCAGGTAAAATACAAAGGAAAGGACTTATAATGACACAACTAGAAACCTACATCACAGAAAACGAAAACCGCTTCCTTGAAGATTTGAAAGGGTGGCTACGCATTCCCAGTATCAGTACGCTGCCAGAATATGCTGGTGATATTCGCTGGGCGGCAGAGTATGCAGCTGATCAGTTGCGGCGCATCGGCTTTGAGCAGGTGCATTTGATCCAGACCCAGAATCACCCGCTTGTCTATGGCGAGTGGCTCAAGGCTCAAGGCAAATCCACCGTCCTGGTCTACGGACACTATGATGTCCAGCCAGTTGATCCTGTGGAACTGTGGGAGTCGCCACCATTCGAGCCGACAGTGCGCGGGGATAACCTCTATTGCCGTGGAGCCTGCGATGACAAAGGCCAGACAATGCTGGTATTTAAGGCCCTGGAATCGCTTATGATGGTGAATGGCACATTACCTGTCAACGTGCGAGTGTTGATCGAGGGAGAAGAAGAGGCCGGGGGCGAATCGATTGACCACTATGTCAGGACCTATCCTGAACGCTTGAAGTGTAATGCGGCCTTTATTTGTGATACGCATATGCTATCTAAGGAGATTCCCACACTGATCAATGGCCTGCGCGGCATCATCTACACCGAGGTTGAAGTTCGTGGCGCGAAGAGCGATTTACATTCAGGCACTTATGGTGGTGTTGCGCCCAATCCCTTGCACGCACTGGCTATCATAATTGCTGGCTTGAAGGATGCTGAGGGGCATATTCATATCCCTGGACTGTATGACAAGGTGCGCGAGGCATCGGAGCAAGAAAAAGCGTTCTGGCATGACGATCCTTTGCATATAAACGAAGCGCTGCTTGAGGAGATGGGCGTCTCACAGTTTTCGGGCGAGGCGGAATACCCACCGTTGGAGCGCATATGGGGACGTCCAACTTTAGAGGTCCATGGTATCGCCGGTGGCTTTGTGGGCGAAGGAGCTAAAACAGTGATCCCCGCAGTCGCAAAAGCCAAGATCAGCCTGCGCCTTCCTGCTGACCTGAAGTCAGACGAGGTATTTACGCTCTTCGAGCGACGGGTAAAGGAGCTCGCTCCCTCGGGAGAAGAGGTAACGGTACGCAAAATACACGGTGGCGAGGCGGTGATAGTCCCAATAGATACACCGCCCATGCAAGCAGCGGCATCAGCGCTCAAGGAGGCGTTCGGAAGAGAGCCTGTCTTTATTCGCGGGGGCGGCTCGATTCCTATAGCGGCGCTGTTTTATGAAATCCTGGGCGTACCGGTAGTGATGATGGGCTTTGGCTTGCCAGACGATAACTTGCATGCCCCAAATGAAAAGTATTCGCTTTCACAGTTCTTTAAGGGCATTCGCACCGTGGCCCACTTCCTCCAGAACATGGGCGAGTAAGTTAGCCTGGCGCCCCTCGCGGGCGCCAGGTACACCCCGTACATTTCGGTAACAATCACAGCCCGTGCCAGTTTATACTGAGGTTTTATTTCAAGCCTTGTTCGTCAGCGATCTTCGTCAACTGGTTGCGTACTTCCCACAACTGTGGGTAGAACACATCCTTGAGAGTACGCTCGAGTAGCTCCATAGGCGTACCGCCAGTGCCAATAGAACCTGGACCGATCATGCGTTGAGCCAGCTTGAAGTGCTGAGAGCGGAAAAGCTGAAAGACTTCGTCGTAATCGGTCAGCGCCTCAGCAAAAGCCATCAACAGTGGGTAGTGATCAGCATAGATATAGATGTCTGTAAGCGTCACCTGCTCATGAGCAAGTAAGGTCTGGAAATCATCCCATAAAAGTGGTGAAATCGTCATCAATGCATGAAAGCCGGGAGAGTCTGTACCGGCGCCATCGGCGAGTACTTTGCGGAAGCCATGAAAATCCCAGGGGGACATTGTTTCTAACATTCGCAAGTTACTTAGCATCAGGTGCTGAATCTGAATGACACGCTGTAACAGGCGCAAGGCAGGTGGCACATTGTACTCCTTGAGCAACGTGCGGATGGTACGCAGCTCGAAAGCGGCCTCTTTCCACCACAATTCAAAAACCTGGTGTACGACCTGAAACTGTAGCTCGTCATGATGTGCTAACTCGTTCTCAGGTTTCTGTAGAGAGAGAAGTTCCTCGGTACGCAGGTAACGCTCGTAAACGCTTTCCCCTGGAGCATGTTTCGCTTTGTGCAGGGTAATGTTCTTAACCATGAATGCACCTTCCTTCCCTGGATAGGGAATAAAGACAGCTTCGTCTTTATACCAAAAGCATAACACAGAACAAAGGGAGTGAGTAGGGTACAAATATCCAGTCTTTCGTAACCTTTTTCAGCAAAATTGGAACTGAACTCCAGGATGCGTGTCAGTCAATCTACTTTCCCATCGCTGGTGATATACTGTGCATGATATTCCCCTTCTAGATGAAATTGGAGGTATACAGCACATGTCTGTGCTACGCGCAGTGATTTTTGATCTTGGGGGTACCCTGCTCGACTGGCCCGATTGGAATGAGAATGTGAGCAGTCGCTGGGCGCTCTCCTACGACTACCTCACCAACCAACTGCCCGGCAATCACTGGCCAGGCCGGGACGCATATGTCCGGGCAATGCTGGAGGCCGAGCAAGCCCACTGGCAGCGAGTGGTGACAGAACAATGGAGCGGTCCTCCTTCAAGCTTACTTAGTGATGGTTTCCGACGTTTAGGTCGCCATGTCCACGAAGCAGAACTCATGGCGGCACTTGACGGTTACGCTCGTGCAGTGGATGGCTGGGCGGTGGTCTTTCCCGATACACGCCAGACTCTGCAATTGCTCAGAGAACGTGGCTACCAGATCGGCTTGCTTTCTAACACCTGGTGGGCAGCTGAATGGCACAACGCAGACCTTGCTGCTCACGGACTCACAGATCTACTCGACGAAGTTGCGTACACCTCGGACCTGCCACATTCCAAGCCTCACCCGTCCGTGTTCCTGGAGGTGGCTAGACGCCTCAATGTGGAGCCAACGGCTTGCGTGATGGTGGGCGACCGCATGATTGACGACATCTCAGGTGCTCTTGGAGCAGGTATGCGCGCAGTGTGGAAGAGGACTGATTATCCGTGGCCCAAGCCGGAACACATCTTTCCTACTGCTACAATTACACACCTCGCGGAATTGCCAGCGTTGCTCCACGAATGGGGTGAGAGATGAGCATTTAGCAGACTTTCTGTACGTTGTGGTTGAGAAAAATCAGACCCTTTCAGCCGTATTAATAAGTATAGAATACGAATCGACCACTTGATTTCAAACAACGGCTTGCACATATCACTCAAGCATATTATGATACGGTGAGAATTGTGGCTACAAGTATTGGAGAAATTTTATGGGAACTATCCCCACACTGGCCTACATCATTGATTGGGGCTGGGTACGCATTGGCCCACCCTACATCTACATCAACATGGACCCTGTATTTTTACACATTGGCCCTCTCCATCTGACCTGGTATGGACTGATGTACGTCGTTGCTATCATTATGGGGCTGTTGATTATACGTGGCTATACTAGACGTATGGGCATTAGCAATGATATCAAGTATAGGGTTCTCTGGTGGTGTATTGTAGCTGGCTTGATCGGTGGACGCCTGTACTTTGTAATCCAGCAGCCAAATTTTGTTTCGTTTTACCTTACTAACCCCCAGCACATACTAGCAACCTGGGAGGGCGGCATGGCTTTCTTCGGGGCCATCTTCTTGGTCATCCCTGTTCTCTTCTGGCGAGCCAAAGTTGAGCGAGTTAACCCCCTGGTAGCGATTGATGCTGGCGTGTTGTTTGCTGCTGGCGCGCAAATTTTCGGGCGTATCGGCAACATCATTAATGGTGATATCATTGGTTATCCAAGCACACTCCCCTGGTCAACTGTCTACCAGAATCCAAATAGTTACGCATGCCTGAACCCTGCCACATGTAATGTACCTGTTCAACCCGCAGCGCTTTATGAACTACTAGCTAACATTGCCTTGCTGGTAATCTTGCTTTTTCTTTCCCATCGCTTGCGCAGACCAGGGGTCTTGATGCTGGTCTACCTGTTTGGTTATGTTACCACACAATTCCTGCTTTTCTTCGTGCGCGATAATGTCGTCGTGAGCTTCCTGGGTTTAAACTGGGGCCTGAAGCAGGCTCAATGGACATCGCTCATCGTATTCATCCTCCTGATACCACTTACCTTCCTGGTGTTACGCTTCTCTAAGCCGGTACCAGAGGGCGAGGTTCCTGCAACATACGGCATTGCGCAGAAACCTAAACCTGATACGCAAAAGCCTGCTGCAGAAGAGGAGATTGGTGAAGAAAGCGAAGAAAGGTCGGAGACTCCAGAGGTTGAACAATCGTCTGCAGAAGATGCGGAGGTTGTAGAGGACAAGCAGCCTGAGAGTGAAGAGACAGAAGAAAAAATAGAGAAGTGATTGTCCCTGGCGGGGACAAGCCAAATACCATTCAAATAAGTGTAGCCTGGCGGGGCTTGCCCCCGCCAGGTTTCATGCTGCTACACCAGCTTGATACTTATAACTGATACACCAGTTTGCGATGCATCACTGAGATCAGCGTATCAGTCAGTGTAAGGATCATCTGAAACTGTTCGACCTGTTGCTCGGATGACAGACCCTCTTCACGCCAACGCGGCCGCACATGCTGCTCTAAAGCGGCAATTTCGCTGCGCACAAGCTGGCGCAATTGAAAGCGCACCAGCGCCGGTAGAGCTATTGGCAGACCAAAATACTCGAGGCGCTCATAAAGTTGTAGCAACAGGATATCATCGCTGCTATACACCGGCCCATTTTCAGTTTTTACTGGAAAGAGGAGATCCTGGCCTGTCAATTCGTCAATCCACTTTTCAGACGCACCGGTCTGCTGCATCAAAGCTTCTTTAGAGAGCTGCACTTCTTGACCACCGCCAGTGAGAGAGCGTTGCAAGCGTTGCTTGAGCGCCAGATTCATCTGCACCTCACCATATTTGGCACGAATATCCAGCATTTGCTTGATAGTGTCTAGTGGAAGATTCTGCTGCTCCTTCAACTCTTTGATAATATTCAGTATTAGCAGGTGTTCCTCGCCATAATAGGCCACGCGACCGCGCATGGTGGGAGGAGGCAACATGCCCTGGGTGTTATAAAAACGGATCGTCCTGCTTGGCATGCCTGAGAAATGTGCCAATTCATCAATCGTATGCATTGCTTCACTGCCCAATTTCAATGAGACTGTACCGCATGCGGTGTTACAATGCATTGTAACATAGAAACTGTAATAGTTGTAGAGATTGTTCCTAAGCAAGCAATGACTTGATTGTCTCGAGCAGTATATCCTGCGAACAAGGCTTAGTGAGGTAAGCATGAGCGCCTAATTCCCCGGCACGTCGCTTATGCTTCTCTGAAGAACGTGAGGTCAACAAGACAATTTTAAGTCCAGTGAATTCTTGACGAGTACGAATGATATTGAGCACATCATATCCATTCAGGTTGGGCATCTCAATGTCTAATAAAAGTAAGTCGGGAGATTCTTTCGATAGCTGTTCCAGCGTTTGCAGGCCATCTACTACTTGTATCACTTCATAGCCCTCGTGGTTGAGGATCATGGCTATAGATTGCCGAATATATACTGAATCATCTGCAATGAGTATTTTACGGCGCACATGTGCCGCAGATTGCGAAGGTAACATTTCGCGCTTGTTTACAGTACTTGCTGCGATGACTATCTCCCCAGCTTGCTGGTGTGTTTCTTTCAGCCTGATCATTTCAGGCAAATTCACAACCAGAAGCAGATCACCATTACCATCGATGGCAGTACTTGTTATTCCTGGACGACATAAATGAGCCGCGAGCGGCTTCATCAGCAACTCCTCTTCTCCCAGTACTTCATCCACCTCTACCGCTATTTGGGGACTATCCAACTCGAGTACCAACGCAGTCTGGATCATTTTCTCCGTGAAGCTATTACCAGTAAAAAAGCCTAACAGCGCGTTGAGATGATATATCTTGTGTGTATCAACAAAGGACATCTCTTGCGAGTCGCCCACCTGCGAATGCGTTTTGTCAATCCCCCGTTTGTTATAGTGTATTCGTCGCACCTGCAAAACTGGCACGATGACACATTGATTTGCTACACGCACCAGCAACCCTTGTATCATGCGTTGAAAACGCGGCAAACGGAGTTGCAGGGTTATTCCCCCCTCAGCATGTTCTTGCAACGAGACCGAGCCATACAAATGATGGGCAGTTTCCTGCAGAACAGCTATCGCACCTGGAGAGACCGATTGTGAGAAACCTATCTCAATCGTTACCTCATTGCCCATAGCATGTGCGCTAAGCCAGATACGAGATCCTTTTCCAGTATCTTGTTCTGATCTCTTTGAGAAAAACAAGTCTTCAGCTACATGAAGCTGCACACAATCCAGGAGAGGATCTGTTATCGTCTCCAGAATATCCTGATCGATCTCAATCGTTTCACCAGAAGCCTCAAACTGAGTACGCTCTTTTTGGGCTCCTGCCATTATCTCTATAGCTTGTTTCAAACGTGTTATCAGAACGCTGAATGGCAATGACCGCAATAAATATGCTTGATTACGCACAGCGCTCGCCTGGCTCGCTTGCCGCGCTACAATGAATTTGAGATGCGCAAGCGCCTGCCGTAAATGACAGGTGGCCATTGCAACATCGGTAATAGCTTCAGAGAGCGAATGTGGCAGCACATTCGTCTCCGAAAAACGATCTATTTCCATCTCATCCCAGATAGTAGCCTCATAAATTAGTAATGGCTGATTGGGGGCAATACTTCTCGTCTGCGGAATATGTCCGGTACGTTCTGCGGCCTCTTGCAGGATTCGCGCAACGAGCGACGAGGAAGGATATCCAGCATCGTCAATCAAAGCATTCGGAGTGGTATTCGATGAAACGGACAGGCTAGAAAGCAACGGCTCCAAACGACGCAGGCGAGCTTGAGCAACTTGCAATTCATCAAGTGCCGTTTCAACCTGTTTCTGGGCATACTCTATTGGGGTATCCAGCTCTATTAATTTTTCGGCGTGCTCTATGAGCTTATTGAGGTGTTGTAAATCAACAGGCAACGCTAATGAGGTATGATAATTGTCGATCAGGTGTTGAGATAATCCGTGGGTAGATGTGGTTGCAGTATCTTCAGGTGAAGAAGATTTCGCAGTTTGCGCTGCATGTATATCGATATTGAAATCCTTGTATTCCTCTTCGAGTTCCAGCAGAGGATTTTTACTTTCGTAGCCGTTGCTGGCTATACTTTGTAGGGTCGCTTCCAGGGCTTGCACCGAGTGAACCAGGGCAATCAAACCCATTAGCTGAACCACACTCCCATCTTCAACGAACTTGATGACTGTTCCCATATGGCGAGCAATAGTGGACATTGAATCACAGCCAATCGCTGCCGCTGTCCCTGCCACTTTATGCGCAGCTCGTTTCAAAGCTTTAAGACTCGGGGCATGTAAGCGATCGTCTTGCTCCAAATGCTGAAGAGCCGATCGCATCATAGCAATATCTTCATCGGCTTCAGTAGCAAAGAGGACAAGCATATCATCTTCAGACAAAAGCAGAGAGGATTGGGCTGTGTCTGTTTGATGCGCAATAGAAGCCGCAGGAATTGTCTCCTGGAGTAATGGATCATCAGATGTTGGTTCTTCAAGGGTATGAAAAACCCGCAATACCTCCAGGTCTTCGTCAGAGAGTTCATCCTGATGAAAAAATGAATGTACATCATCCATAGTGGGCAGCCATTTCTATTCCTTTCATCCCTCCTGATTTTTGCGGAGCAAAAATAGCCGACTCCTTTCAGCTTGCCTGACCGTAGGTAGCGCGTAGCAGCGTTGGCAAGCTGGATAAGAGACATAAGAATGCGGCGTTGGAGGGATGGATTTAGACAATATCTGCTGTACCACATCAGGGAGTAAAGCCAGTATATCCAATACAGGCTCCTCGGCATATACCCCTCTTACCACCCCTGCTCTCATGGGCGTATAGAACATCGATGGTTTTGTAGATGGATTCATTTGTTCAAACTGAACAGTGGTGGTCAGCCCAATCCCCGGAACGAGCAAACCAACCGTCGCATCAGCACGGCTTGTCACTAGCAGCATCCCATTAAGGGGTGAAGCGTTTACGCCGCAGAGGTACATGTCCAGATCAATCACTGGTATGGCTTCACCACGCCATGCTACAAGACCAAGCATCCAGCCAGGAGTAACAGGCAGTTGGGTAAACCGGTGAGGGGGCGGCACAACTTCGACAATGGCCTTCAAGGGAATCAAACAATTTCCACGACTCAGTTCGCATTCCAGATATTGATCCTGGTAATTCTTCTCCTGTGAAGAAATCCGGGAACTTGCATCTGCTTGCTTACGTGCGTAGTCCCAGAATTCTTCATCACTCATCTGCTCAAGGTCAAATGTCGATAAGCCGTTTAGAGGCAACATTGCTCTGTCTCTATCCACACTCTCCAACGCTGCTAGCCAATCGTCGGACTACTTAAGATGCGAATGTACAATAGTCATGACTTCTTGTGTTTTGAACGGCTTGATAATGTAGTCCTTTGCGCCGGCAAGACGACCTTTGAGACGGTCAATCACTCCATCACGTTTGGAGATCATGACAATAGGAGTATTACCAAACTGCTGCTTTGTCTTCAAATGGCGGGCCACTTCATACCCATCCATTTTGGGGAGGCCGATATCAAGTAAAACCAGGTCAGGTATGGGATATCGTCTTTCGTTCAGTGCGCGTAGCGCTTGAATGCCATCGGGGTAACTCTCGGATGCGAAGCCTTCACGCTTCAAGCTCGTTTCCAGGATCTTACGCACCGTGAGCGAGTCATCAATGATCATCACCAGTTTGCTCATACTGTCGTCCTCTTTCTATTTCCACACAACTTTCTACAACCAGGCCCATTCAGAGTATAAATAATTCAGGCCCTACTACCAGGATTGAGAGCTAACCTGTTTGATTATACCACTACATGGCAACGAAGAAAGCTAAATCCCGATTTCAAATTGAGAAATGCGGCATCCGCAGGGCATGAAAAAATAGACGTTAGTCCAAATGCTGATCCCCAGCTAATAGTAACACATGAATTTGCCAGGTTCAACACATTTGTATAAAAATGTAATTAAAATTGTTGATAGAAGTCTTACAATGTAAAGATTATGGAGGTTATGAGACGTGAACGGCTACTGGTAAAGTAAAGGTAAAGGTGCTCCCCTGTCCAATTACACTTTCTGCTATAATGCGACCTCCGTGAGCCTCTACTACGTGACGAGCAATAGCCAACCCCAGGCCACTACCTCCTCCCCCGGGCCCAATAAAATCGGTCTTTGAGCGGGCTTGATCGACTTTGTAGAAACGCTCAAAGATGCGAGGCACATCCTCAGGACCGATACCTATTCCCGTATCACGCACAAAAAAGGATTGCGTACTTCCACTCGCCTCTAACCGTGTGCCGATAAGAACCGTTCCGCCAGAGGGCGTAAATTTGATAGCGTTGTGAACAAGGTTGACCAGTACACGCAAAATCTGTTTACTATCAGCGGCAACTAATGTCTTGCCTTGCTCTATTTCAGTGCGTAACGTGACACGATGACGCTGCGCCTGCGTCAGCATGCGTGCCATCACTTCGCGTACCAGTTGCTCTGCTTCTATTGGTTCGATTCTCATTGGAACCTGTCCCGATTCGATACGTGAAAGCTCGAGTATCTCAGACACAAGCTCATTGAGATGCTCCACCTCCGTTTCAATTTTCTCAATAAAGGTTTGCGCTTGATCGGGGTCTGTATCAATAGCGTCTTCCAGCGTTTCAACCAGCAGGCGAACAGAAGCCAGGGGGTTGCGTAGCTCATGCGAGATGTTAGCGATAAAATCACGCCTGACTCGCTCAAGGCGACGCAATTCGGTCAGGTCTTCAATAGCAATTGCGAAATAGTAATAGCGATACGTTTGGCTGAGGGTGCTATTCTGCTTGCCGATGCTGTTCTTGTGAGACCCATGCGTTAGCGGCGTGACCGATATTTTCCAGGCTGTGCCCGTACTGTCCCTGGTATACTCCTCCTCAACAGGACTTTCAGCCTGCATACTTTTCTGAACAAGCTCTAGAATTGCTCTGTCAGAAATGAGTTGATCCAATTTCAGATGCTTCCATGGGCCTTGCGCTTCCAGGAGACGGGTAGCATCCTGGTTATAGTAGCGGACCACCAACGAACGATCAACAACCAGCAGAGGCCAGGGTATCGCCTCGAGCAGTGATTGAAAGAAGTGTTGATAATCGATGGAGGCATCGTCAACCAACTCATTTCTCCTGGTTGAGTAGATTTTGGGGAGTAGCACTTACGCTAAGTGGTCTGATTATGATTCGTAATTGACTCATGGGCTAATACTCCCACTAAACACATTGAAAGGCCACCCGTTTTGGCCGGTGGCCCTTTTGTAGAGGCTCCTCGAACAGGATTCGAACCTGTAACCTACCGGTTAACAGCCGGCCGCTCTACCGTTGAGCTATCGAGGAATAGATGGTCTTAACGAACGTTTGCAGTATACACTACCCTGCAAAGATTCGTCAATACTTTTTTTGAAAAATCAGGCTTTAAAGGGCTTCTCTTAATTGACAAGCATGATAAACTATAGCCAAGCTTGAGGGGATAGCTCAGTGGTAGAGCGCGCCTTGTAGACTAGCATGACCGCGTAGCTCAGTGGTAGAGCATGCGCCTTTTAAGCGTGGGGTCGAGGGTTCGAATCCCTCCGCGGTCACTTAGATTTCATAGTCCTTCGCCCACCTCACGTTCTTTTCCTGCTTGTTTCCGGTTGGTAGTAACCTCAGATAGGAACGAACATAGCAAACGCCCCAGAATAACATATTCTAGAGATGTCTTTTCGTTTCTCCAACGCTATACTTACTGTAGTGATTATGCTGGGGCCAGGTACAATTAAAGAAAGAGATAGGTTTTCTTCAATGCAAGAAAATACCTTCGAAGCGCAAGCATTGTCAAAAGTGTATGCAGAGGTACAGCAGCGATTCGAGGGGTTTGATGATCCTGCGCATGGTTGGGAGCATGTAGAGCGAGTCAACAGACTCGCCTTATATATTGCTGAACGTGAGAGCGCAGATACTTTTATTGTGGGCATGGCAGCGTTGATGCATGATATAGGCCATCTCTCGACTGATAAGACGCAGCATCATGCCGATCTCTCAATGTCGATGGCCAGCGAATTACTCACAGCTTATCATGTTCCCGCTGATACGCGAGAAGCGATCTTGCATGCTATTACTGCCCATAGCTTCAGTTTAGGCACTGAGCCTCGCACACTGGAGGCAAAAGTCGTGCGGGATGCTGATCGGCTCGATAGTCTTGGCGCCATTGGCATTGTACGCTGGGCGATAACGGGGACAGTTCGACGCACAACCGGTACTCAAATCTATCACCCTGACGATCCCTTCGCCGCACGGCATATACTTAATGAGCGTCGCTATATGCTTGACCACTTCTTCACAAAACTACTCAAGCTCAGTAGTACGATGTCCACACAAACTGGCCGTGTCCTGGCTCAGCAACGCACGGCTTTTATGCACACCTACCTGGAAGAATTCAGAAAAGAATTAGAATTGCGCCCTTAGGAGTATTTCTGCGTCCTTACAGGTATTTCGTTTTAATGTCTGTCAGTTGCTGAGCATGCATGTGATCATGCGCTGGCAAGACGTTCACCATCTGGTAGAACTTGAGTTGACCCCAGCTTGGATGGCGGAGCGGGCGCTCCCAGGCATCGGCTGGCAGGCTTGCCAGGTACTCGAAAAGTTCCTCCCGCCGTGCGGCCATACCTGCGAGAACCGCATCAAGCGATGCTGGAGTTTCACAGGAGCGCGTCTGGCGTGGTGTTTCTTCGTTAAGGTCAGCTACAAGAGGGTTATCTTCATTCTGAACAAGCTGTATCTGCTCCAGAGCAAGGCCATCTGCAATATAAAGATGATGGGCTAACTGAAGTGCGGACCACTCGTCTTCAGCCGGTTGCCGGGTTAGCTCGTCGTTCCTGAACGTAGCCAATTGTCCCATAAACTCTATGCGAGCGGTTACCATTTTGCGCCGCACCTTATCAAATGGGTTCTCCAATGTAGCCATGTGTCCCTCCAGCAAGTTATGCTTCGTGTTTCACCAGTCGGGTATATAAACGCTCAAGCTCGTCCTGAGTATTGAAATGTAGGACAAGTGTCCCCTTACCTTTCGCATTACGCTTCAGATCAACCTTCACCATGAGCGCATTACGGAATTGTGTTTCCAGGTCATCTAGCTCAGCGGAGCGCCGTGGAGGAGTTGCAGAAACTTCTTCAGCAGCGGCACCAGCGCGTTCTGCTGCTTTAAGCCGCGCTGCCAACTCCTCGGCTTGGCGCACATTCAATTTCAGAGCGATGATCTTGCCCATAGCGGCAACCTGATTTTCCTCGCGGCTAATACCCACGAGCGCGCGCGCATGCCCTTCGCTGAAATTTTCATACTGATTGATCAATGCTTCTCGCACCTTTGGAGCCAGTGTTAACAGGCGAAGAGCGTTCGTGATGGTTGAGCGATCCTTGCCCACCGATTTGGCAACCATCTCCTGGGTCAGGCCGAATTCCTGGATCAGCGCCTGGTATGCCAGTGCCTCCTCAATAGGATTCAGATCAGCACGCTGGATATTCTCGATCAGCGCTAGCTCGAGCATCTCCTGAGGTGTCGCTTCTTTGAGAACCACTGGCACTTTTGTCAAACCTGCCAGGCGTGAGGCCCGCCAGCGACGTTCGCCAGCAATAATCTGAAATTGTATAACTGTGGTATCCTGCGATATGGCGGGAGCCTCAGCCGGCACGGCTTCTTCAGCAAACCAGGGATCGTTCGACGACGCTTTATGGCCGAAGGCAGTTGTGGCATAGTCCATATCCAGGCGTGTGACTACCAGTGGCTGTAAAAGTCCATACTGCTTGATAGAGGCGCTCAACTCCAGCAATTTGGGATCATCTTCTGGAACAAACCTGCGCGGTTGGCGCGGATTGGGAATAAGGGATTCAACTGCGATCTGCAAGATGTTCTGCTCGTCAACGCGCGAGGGTTGCTGCGCAGCCATTACTTCAGATGCACCGGACATCAGCGCGTCCAATCCACGCCCCAATCCAAACTTCTGCTTAGCCACGAGCTATCACCTCCTCTGCTAATGTGCGATAAGCGAGCGCCCCTGGAGAGGAGGGATCATAATCAAGAATCGATTGTCCAAAGCTGGGAGCCTCACTTAAACGAACATTGCGGTTAATAATCGTCTGAAACGCCTCTTTAGGGAAGTGGTTACGCACTTCTCGTACAATCTCTCCTGCCAGGCGCGTACGTGGATCAAACATGGTCAGCACGACCCCGGCAATGTACAGGTCGGGATTTAGCTTGTTCTTGATGATCTGGATGGTATTCAGCAAGTGGCTGAGACCTTCCAGGGCCAGGTATTCACATTGAATTGGAATAATCAGAGCATCTGCGGCAACCAGGGCATTCACAGTGAGCAGTCCAAGCGAGGGAGGGCAATCGATGAGGATATAATCGCAGCGCCGGCGAATTGGTTCTAGCACGTGGCGCAGCCTGCTCTCTCGTGCCAGTACGCCCACCAGTTCGACTTCGGCGGCAGCCAGGTCTACCGTGCAAGGAGCAACCACAAGTTCGCGCCGTTGCGTTGGCACAATCACATCAAAAATGCTTAACTCATCACCTTGTTGTACGAGCAAGTCGTAGATAGTCTGAGGCCGAATATTCTTAGAGGCTCCTATACCGCTGCTGGTATTGGACTGTGGATCCACATCGACAAGCAACACTTTGCGACCCGCTGCGGCCAGGTACGTAGCCAGGTTGATAGCGGTTGTGGTTTTGTTGGGTAGGCGCCCAGCGCCTTGAACTGTTTCCAGCCCAGGTTTCTGTGCGCCCCCCTCCGAACCGTGCTTGCACCTTTCAGTGCACACGGCTCTCCAGTCATTCCTGAGTCGCAAGCTTTTCCTCAACAGCTCTTCTGA